>NZ_LSKQ01000298.1 GCF_001557115.1 Erythrobacter sp. CCH5-A1 | reverse complement strand
CCCGCCACCAGCACGTGCGCCTGGGCTTCTCGGACCGCCAGATGGCCGAACTGCTTAAGGCCGCCGGCTTCACCGCCAGCCCGCCGACCGCGCTCGAAGGCGGGGCGCTGGTGGTCAAGATCTGGACGGCCAAGCGCCGTCCCGTCCCCGCCTCCCCCAAGACCCCCGCTCTGGAAACCGCGAAATGACCCCGACTCTCAACCAGCTCCACGAATACCGCACCGCCACCGATACGCCGCTATTCTCCGGCCTGCCGGGCGACGTTGCGGTGAGCTTCGAATTCTTCCCGCCCAAGAGCGAAAAGATGGAAGAGCAGCTGTGGGACGCGGTGACGCAATTGAAGCCGCTGGACCCGAGCTTCGTCTCGGTCACCTACGGCGCGGGCGGTTCCACGCGCGAGCGCACCCATGCCACGGTCGCCCGGATCATCGGCGAGGCGAAGATGCCGGCCGCCGCGCACCTCACCTGCGTCGCGGCGAGCAAGGCGGAAATCCGCGAGGTCGCCGAGCAATATTGGGAAGCGGGCGTGCGCCATATCGTCGCGCTGCGCGGTGATGCGGGCGAGCCCGGCGCGCCTTTCACGCCGCACCCCGAAGGCTATGCCAGCGCCGCCGAACTGGTGAGCGGCCTCAAGGCCATCGCCCCGTTCGAGATCAGCGTTGCGGCCTATCCCGAAACCCACCCCGACGCGCATTCGCCGCAGGACGACATCGACAACCTCAAGCGCAAGCTCGATGCCGGGGCGACCCGCGCGATCAGCCAGTTCTTCTTTTCGGCCGAAACCTTCTTCCGTTTCCGCGACGCCTGCGCGGCGGCGGGCATCGCCGCGCCGATCCTGCCCGGTATCCTGCCGGTGACGAACGTCGCCCAGGCGCGCAAGTTCGCGACCGCCTGCGGCGCGGCGATCCCGGCGTGGATGGACGGGCTGTTCGAAGGCCTCGACGAAAAGCCCGCCGCGCGCCAGCTGGTCGCCGCGACGGTCGCGGCCGAGCTGTGCCGCCGCCTCTACGCTGGGGGCGTGCGCGATTTCCACTTCTACACCCTCAACCGCCCCGAGCTCGCCTATGCGATCTGCCACATGCTTGGGAAGCGCCCCGTTACGGAGAACGCCGCATGACCAAGCGTGAGCAACTTCAGGCCGCCGCCAAGGACCGCGTGCTGATCTTCGACGGCGCCTTCGGGACGCAGATCCAGCTGCGCAAGCTGACCGAGGAAGATTATGCCGGCAACCTCGGTCTCAAGGCTGACCAGAAGGGCAACAACGACATCCTCGCCCTGACCCGCCCCGACGTGCTGAGCGACATCACCCGCGCTTACTTCGAGGCGGGGTCGGACATCGTTTCGACCAACACCTTCTCGGCCAACCGCATTTCGCAGGCCGATTACGCGGCGGAAGGCCTCGTGCGCGAAATCAATGTCGCGAGCGGCAAGCTCGCCCGCGCGCTGGCCGATGAATATGCCGCGAAGGACGGCAAGCCCCGCTTCGTGGCGGGCGCGATCGGGCCGACCAACAAGACGCTTTCGCTCAGCCCCGACGTCGAAGACCCGGGCTATCGCGAGATCACCTTCGATTACCTCGTCGACGTCTACCTCGAACAGGCGCGCGCGCTGGTCGAGGGCGGGGTGGACTTTATCCTGATCGAGACGGTGTTCGACACCCTCAACGCCAAGGCCGGGGTCATGGCGGTCAAGCAGCTCGAGCGCGAGCTGGGCCGCGAAGTGCCGGTGATGATCTCGATGACGCTCACCGACCTGTCGGGCCGCAACCTCTCGGGCCACACGGTCGAGGCCTTCTGGTATGCGGTGCGGCATGCTAAGCCGGTTACCATCGGCCTCAATTGCAGCTTCGGCGCCGAGCAGCTGCGCCCGCATGTCAAGGTGCTCTCGCAGATCGCGGACACGCTGCTGATGATCTACCCCAATGCGGGCCTGCCCAACGAGCTCGGGGAATATGACGAACTGCCCGATACCACCGCGGGGCTGGTCAAGGACTGGGCCGATCACGGCCAGGTCAACATCCTCGGCGGGTGCTGCGGTTCCAGCCCTGCGCACATTGCCGCGATTGCCAAGGCGGTCGCGAACAGCGAACCGCGCGCCGTGCCCTCGCCGGAGCCTGCCATGAAGCTGGCAGGGCTCGAGGCCTTTATCGCTGCCTAGAACAATGCCCGTTCGCCCGGAGCACGTCGAAGGGCCGTCCTGTCTTTGCCGAAGAAGAGTGCGGTGCTTCGACAAGCTCAGCACGAACGGAACTGAGAACCTGAGAAAATGACCCAACCCTCCTCCTCCCGCTTCATCAATATCGGCGAGCGCACCAACGTCACCGGCTCGGCGGCGTTCAAGAAGCTCATCATGGCGGGCGACTATGCCGCCGCAGTGGAAGTCGCGCGCCAGCAAGTCGAAAACGGCGCGCAGGTGATCGACGTCAACATGGACGAGGGCCTGCTCGACGCCGTCCACGCGATGACGACCTTCCTGAAGCTGATCGCCGCCGAGCCCGACATCGCCCGCGTGCCGGTGATGATCGACAGCTCGAAGTTCGAGGTGATCGAGGCCGGGCTCAAGTGCGTCAGCGGCAAGCCGATCGTCAATTCGATCTCCATGAAGGAAGGCGAGGACGCCTTCCTCCACCACGCGCGCATCTGCATGGATTATGGCGCGGCGGTGGTGGTGATGGCCTTCGACGAGACGGGCCAGGCCGACACCAAGGCGCGCAAGGTCGAAATCTGCAAGCGCGCCTATGATCTGCTGGTGGCCGAGGGCTTCCCGCCCGAGGACATCATCTTCGACCCCAACATCTTCGCGGTGGCGACGGGGATCGAGGAGCACAACAATTACGGCGTCGACTTCATCGAGGCGGTGAAGGAACTGCGTGAGCTGTGCCCCCACGCGCATTACTCGGGCGGCCTCTCCAACCTCTCCTTCTCCTTCCGCGGCAACGAGCCGGTGCGCCGCGCGATGCACTCGGTGTTCCTCTACCACGCGATCCCCGCCGGGCTCGACATGGCGATCGTCAACGCCGGGCAGCTCGACGTCTACGACCAGATCGACCCCGCGCTGCGCGAGGCCTGCGAGGACGTGATCCTCAACCGCGATCCCGACGCCACCGAGCGCCTCATCACACTCGCCGAAAGCTTCAAGGGCAAGGACGCCAAGGCCGAGAAGGAAGCCGAGGAATGGCGCGGCTGGCCGGTCACCAAGCGGCTCGAACACGCGCTGGTGAAGGGCATCGACGCCCATATCGTCGAGGACACCGAGGAAGCCCGCCAGTCGGCCAATCGCCCGATCGAGGTGATCGAGGGCCCGCTGATGGACGGCATGAACGTCGTCGGCGACCTGTTCGGCTCGGGCAAGATGTTCCTGCCCCAGGTGGTGAAGTCCGCCCGCGTGATGAAGAAGGCCGTCGCCCACCTCATCCCCTTCATCGAGGCCGAGAAGGACTTCCTCCCCGAAGAGGAGCGCAAGGCCAAGGGCAAGATCATTATGGCGACGGTGAAGGGCGACGTCCACGACATCGGCAAGAACATCGTCGGCGTCGTGCTCCAGTGCAACGGCTACGAGGTGATCGACCTTGGCGTCATGGTCCCCTGGCCGACGATCCTCCAGAGCGCCAACGACAACAAGGTCGACATGATCGGGCTATCGGGCCTCATCACCCCCTCGCTGGACGAGATGGTGACGGTCGCCGAGGAGATGCAGCGCGCGGGCATGACCATGCCGCTGCTGATCGGCGGGGCGACCACATCGAAGGTGCACACCGCGCTGAAGATCGACCCGGCCTATGATGGCCCCGTGATCCACGTGCTCGATGCAAGCCGCGCGGTGGGGGTCGCCTCCAAGCTCCTCTCCGACACCCAGCGCGACGATTACGTCGCCGAGGTCGAGGACGAGTATATCGCCGTGCGCGATGCCCGCGCGGGCCGGACGACCAGCGAGCTCCTCCCGCTCGAAGAAGCGCGCGCGAACGGCTTCAAGATCGACCTCGCCGAAAAGCCCGATGCGCCAGCGCAACCGGGCCTCCACGTGTTCGACGACTGGAGCCTCGAACACCTGCGCGACTTTATCGACTGGACGCCGTTCTTCCGCGCCTGGGAACTCCACGGCAACTACCCCGCGATCCTCACCGACGAGGTGGTGGGCGAGACCGCGACCCAGCTTTTCGCCGATGCCAACGCGATGCTCGACACAATCATCGCCGAAAAGTGGCTGACCGCACGCGGCGTCGCCGGGCTGTGGCCTTGCGGGCGCGACGGCGACGACATCGTGCTCGACAACGGCACGCGCCTCCCGATGCTGCGCCAGCAGGTCAAGAAATCGCGCGACCGGGCGAACATGTGCCTTGCCGACTTCATCGACCCCTCGGGCGACTGGATCGGCGGCTTCGCGGTCGGCATCCACGGGATCGAGCCGCATTCGGCCCGCTTCCTCGCCGACAAGGACGATTTCTCCGACATCCTCCTGAAGGCCCTCGCCGACCGTTTCGCCGAGGCCTTCGCCGAGGCGCTGCACCAGCACGTGCGCACCACGCTGTGGGGCTATGCGGCGGGCGAGCAGCTCGACAACACCGCGCTCATCAAGGAGCAGTATCGCGGCATCCGCCCCGCGCCGGGCTATCCCGCCTGCCCCGATCACTCGCTGAAGCCGATCCTGTTCGACCTGCTCGATGCGCCCGCGAACGTCGGCCTGACCTTGACCGAAAGCTTCGCCATGTGGCCGACGGCGGCGGTCTCGGGCTTCTATTTCGGGCACGGCCAGGCCGAGTATTTCGGTGTCGCCCGCATCGGCCCCGACCAGGTCGCGGACTATGCCGAGCGCCGCGGCGTCGAGCTTGCCACCGCCGAGCGCTGGTTGAGGCCCAACCTCGACTGATCGAAAAAGCGGGTCAGACTGATCGGGAATCTGCGCAAGATTGCGTAACCCCGCCCGCGCGCCCCGCGAATGGCGTTCGACGAGGCGGGATTACGGGTTTGCACGAAGATGACACGATACATGGATGGCACGGCGAGTGCCTGGTTCTTCCCCAATGACGCTGCCTGGGAGCGCGACGACCCGATCACGCTGGTCACGCTCCGGCTCGATCCCGCCGCTGACGACGGCGCGCTCCATTTCCTCGAAAGCGCCGAGCGCGAGGCGCTCGACCGCTGGACGGCGAGCGGCACGGTGCTGATGGCGCTGGTCTCGCAGAGCCGTCGCGAGCTCAACCTCGTGATCGCCTGCAACGACGAAGAAGCGCGGCGCGCGGCGGAGGAGATACCCTCAGTCGCGAGCGAGCTGGCCGAGGTCGAGGTGCGCGGCGTCGTCGCGCTGGCGCTGGCGGGGGCGCACAGGCTGGTGATGCACTGACCGGCGCCGCGCCGGGCGGGCGGATTGCCGCTTGTGCCGGGCACGGCTTTGCGACAGCCTGCGCGGCATGATCCGCCTCGCTCTCGCCGCGCTCGCGCTGCTCGCCGCCCCCGCCGCTGCGGAAGTCTACACGCCCCCGCCGCCCGCCACGGTCGTGGTCGCCTTCGACCGCGAGACCATCCGCCCGCTGATTGTCGAAGGGCTGGCGGACAAGGCGACGGGCCGCAAGCTGGAGGCCAATGATCCGGTCCGGATCGCCTCGATTTCCAAGCTCATCATGGCGCTCGCCGCCTTGCGGCTCGCGGATGAGGGCAAGGTCGATCTCGACCGCGATGTCTCGGACTATCTCGGGTGGAGGGTGCGCTCGCCCTACTTCCCCGATGTGCCGGTGACGCTGGCGCAGCTGATGTCGCACCGCGCGGGGCTTTCGGGTTCGGCGGATTACATCATCCCGCTGGGGGAGAGCTTGGAGGCGAAATTCGCCGACCCCGCGTCATGGCGCAAAGGCGTGCGGCCGGCGACGCGCGAAGCATTGATGGAGTTGGAGCCCGATCCGGACACCTTTCTCTATTCCAACCTCGGCGCGCCGCTGGTGGCGACGGTGCTCGAGGCGGCCAGCGGCGAGCGCTATGACCGGCTGGTCGAGCGGCTGGTGTTCGCGCCGCTGGGGGTGAAGGCCTGCTTCAACTGGGTGGGCTGCGGCCCCGACATGGAAGCGCGCGCGGTGGTGCTCTACCGCGACACGGGCGAGGTGGCGAAGGACGGCGCGGGCGACCTGCCGCCGAACTGCACCATCCCTGTGATAGCCGGACAGGCATGCAACCTCGACAATTATGTGCCGGGCACCAATGCCTCGATCTTCAGCCCACAAGGGGGCGTGCGCATTGGCATGGTCGACCTCGCCAGGATCGGGCAGGAGCTTTTCAGTTACCCCCAAGGCAGCCGCTTGAGCTTCAACAGCTTCCTGCGCTTCAGAAATTCGGCCATTTGGGGGCCAACCGGAGCATCGCAGTTTTTCTGCCGCTACGGGCTTGCTCTTCAGATGATCGGGATAGGTAGCGACGACTGTGAGGACGACCTTTTTGGCTCCGGCGGCGCTTGGGTGGGGCATCCGGGCGAGGCATACGGGTTGGTTTCGGGGCTTTGGTTCAGCCAGAGCACCAAACGGGGCTTCGTCTATTTCACCACCGAGAATGCGCCCCCGCCCGGCGGTGAGGACACGGGCAATTTCACCCCCCGCGAAAAGGCGCTGATGGCCCGCGCGCTGGAGCTGGCGGGGAAGTAGCGGGCGGAAAGCCCCTCCCCATTCGCTGGCGAGCGGGGAGGGACGCGCGGCGCGGCGTGTTGGCAATTCGCAAGACGCCAAGGCGGCGGGGGAGGGGGCTTTCCTACCGGCCGCCAATGGCGCAGGATCGCCCCCATGGCCCTGCTCGCCGACCTCTTTTCGCGCCCCCAAATGGCCGGTTCGGGGGCGGAGAGAATTTCGGCACTATACAGTGTCTCATTGTCTCCAACAGGCCCCGGCCTGAACGGCCTGAACGGCCTGAACGGCCTCACGCCTCGGCCTTCACCCGCCCGCCGAGCTTCGCGATCAGCGGCGTCGCGAAGGGCTTGGTCAGCATCGTGCTCCCCACCGCCATCAGCAGCAGCGCGGTGAAGGTGGTGGAGGTGATCACCGCCTTGTCGAGCAGGATGTTGGCGAAGATGATCATGATCAGCGCCTTGGTCTGGAGCAGCCAACCGATCAGGCTCGCCTCGGTGCGGCTCCAGCCGAGCAGGCGTCCGGCGATGTGGACGCCCAGGAGCTTGCCGCCCACCGCCGCCACCAGCAGCAGCCCGGCGACGCCGAAGACCGCGAGCCCGCCGCCCTCCCACTGGGTGCGCAGGCCGGTCGAGAGGAAGAACACCGGCATGATGGTGAGCAGCACCACGTCGCGGAAGCGGTCCATCGCCTCGTGCCCGAACCACTTGGCATCGAGCACCACGCCCGCGAGGAAGGCGCCGACCATGAAGTGGAGGCCCGACCAGTCGCCGGCAAAGCCGCACACCGCGAGCCAGATGAGGCCCACCGGCCAGCGGTCGGCCTCAGCGAGGCGTGCCATCAGCCCGCGGATGCCCCACGCCGCGATCGTGAAGCCGGCGAGGAACACCGCCTGCCGTCCGATGCGCTCCCAGTCGAGCAGGATCAGCGCCAGCACGCCCCAGATCGCGATGTCATCGAGGCTGGCGTATCGCAGGATGCGCTGGCCCAGCGCCTCGCGCAGGATGCCGAGCTTGTCCATCAGCAGCACTAGGATGGGGAGCGCGGTGACCGCGCAGGCCATGCCGATGCCGAGCAGGGCTTGCCAATACGCGCCATTGGGCCCGCGCCAGCCGGGGAATTGCAGGATCACCGCCGCCGCCGCCGTGCCCGCCAGCAGGGGCATGCCGAGGGCGAGGCCAGCGGTGAGGCCCGTCTCGCCGCGATGCTTCCATGCCTGGCTGAGGTCGAGCTCGATCCCGGCGATCCACACGAACATCATCACTGCCCACCACGCAACGCCGTTCAGCGCGGTGATGACCTCGGGGCGGAAGACGAAGGCGTAGTAGTCGGGGAAGGCCGCGCCCAGCACCCCGGGGCCGAGCAGAATGCCGCCGACGATCTGGACGACGACGAGCGGCGCCCAATAGTCGGTCCGGGCTACGCGCCACACCAGCCACGGCACGGCGAAGATGATCGTGAGGGCGATGAGATAGATTTCGGTGAGGTTCATGGCGAGGGAGTGTCTATTGGGCCGCGCGAGGCGGGGCAAATGCGTTTTCCACACGGCAAAGGGGTGTGTCGCCAATTGACGCGGTGCAGCAATATGGGCATCGCAGGCGCGTCTTCCGGTGCAGGAGCGATTCTGTGGCGGGCAGGCGAGCGGGAGAGCCCGATGCCTCGGTCAAACGGGGCAAAGGCGCCGAAGGAGCAACCGCCCCGGAAACTCTCAGGCCACCGGACCGCTCGGCTGTGTGACACTCTGGAAAGCGTCCCGGACCAGCGCCGGGGCCACCGAAGGGGAGGCTGGCCCGCGCTCGCGCGGCCCGCCGAAGCTCTCAGGTCACCCGACAGAGGGGGCAGTTTGTGAGGGAGCGCCGCAAGGGCGCTGCCGGACTGCCGTATTCTGCCGGGGAACACCCAAGTGAGCGACCACGAGACCGACGATCAGATCGAAGACATCGCGCTGGAGCCGCTGCCGCTCGATGCGTGGCACCGGGCGCGGGGCGCGCGGATGGTGCCCTTCGCGGGCTACGAGATGCCGATCCAGTACGAAGGGATCGTCGCCGAGCACACCTGGACCCGCGAGAGCGCGGGCCTGTTCGACGTCAGCCACATGGGCCAGCTGGTGCTCTCCGGCCCCGATCTCGACGCGGCGGTCGAGGCGGTGCTGCCGATCGACCTCAGCACGCTGAAGCTCGGCCAGCAGCGCTATTCGCTGCTGCTCGACGAGAACGGCGGCGTGCTCGATGACCTGATGATCTCGCGCTGGCCCGAGGCGCTCTATCTGGTGGTCAACGGCGCGACCAAGTGGGACGACATGGGCACGCTGCGCGAAGCCCTGCCCGACGACATCACCATGAACTACCTCGACGAGCGTGCGCTGCTCGCGCTTCAGGGCCCCAAGGCCGCCGACGCGCTTGCCCGCCATGCGACAGGCGAATACCCGCTTTCGGCGCTGACCTTCATGAAGTTCGGCCGCTTCACGCTGGTGGGCCACGATGTCACCATCGCCCGGGCGGGCTATACCGGAGAAGATGGCTTCGAAATCTCGCTCCCCGCCGAAGCCGCTGCCGAGATCGCCGACCTGCTTTGCGGCGAACCCGAGGTGAAGCCCATCGGCCTCGGCGCGCGGGATTCGCTGCGGCTCGAAGCGGGGCTGCCGCTCTACGGCCACGACCTTTCGCCCGAAACCTCACCGATCGAGGCGGGCCTCACCTTCGGCATCAACAAGCGCCGCCGGACGGAAGGCGGCTACCCCGGGGCGACACGGATCAACCGCGAGATCGCGGAAGGCACCGCGCGCAAGTGGGTCGGCCTCAAGCTCGAAGGCCGCCTGCCCGCCCGCGAGGGTGCCGAAGTCTTCGCCGGCACGGAGAAGATCGGCACCGTCACCAGCGGCGGCTTTTCGCCCACGCTCGGCGCGCCCATCGCCATGGCCTATGTCGCGAGCGAACACGCCGCCATCGGCACCCAGATCGAGGTGGAGGTGCGCGGCAAGCGCCTCGCCGCCACCGTTTCGCCCACGCCTTTCGTCCCCCACCGCTACTACCGAGGGAGCTGACCCATGCCGCGCTACTACACTGACGAACACGAATGGATCGACGTCGAGGATGACGTCGCGACTGTCGGCATCACCGACTATGCCCAGCAGCAGCTCGGTGACATCGTCTTCGTCGAACTGCCCGAAGTCGGCGCGATGATCGAGCAGGGCAAGGACGCCGCCGTGGTGGAGTCCGTCAAAGCCGCCTCCGACGTCTACGCCCCGATCACCGGCGAAGTGACCGAGACCAACAGCGCGCTCGAGGAAGACCCCGCGCTGGTCAACTCCTCGCCCGAGGATGCCGGCTGGTTCTTCAAGATGACCATCGCCGCCCCCGCCGAGCTCGACAAGCTCATGGACGAGGACGGCTACAAGGCCTTCGTCGAGGACCTGTGAGCCAAAGCACCCCGCCTACCGCGCCGCTGCGCCTGATGGTCGCCACCCCGCTCTATGGCGGGGCCGAGGGTGACTATCTGCGCAGTGTTGTCGGCCTGGCGGGCACGGCCGAGCGGGCGGGGGTGCAATGCGCCTTCGCCTGGCTCAGCAACAACCCGGTGATCGACCGCGCGCGCAATGTCCTCGCCGCCGCCTTCCTCAATTCGGACGCGACGCATCTCGTGTTCATCGACGGCGATATCGGCTTCGTCCCCGAAGAGCTCGTCGCGCTGGTGCAGCGGATGGCGGGCGATGAGCGGCTCGCGGTGGTCGGCGCGCCTTATCCCAAGCGGCGGATCAACTGGAACCTCGTCGCCTCGGCCGCCGCCAAGGGGCTGGCAGAGGGCAACCCTGCCGCGCTGGAGAAGTATTCCGGCCTCTTCCCGCTCGAACCGCTCGAACCGGCGGCCAGCTTCGCGCTCGATCAGCCGATCGAGCTGAAGCACACCGGCACCGGGCTGATGGTGATCCGCCGTGACGTGGTCGAAGGCCTCGCCGCGCGCCACCCGGAACTCGCCTACACCGCCGACGCGATGGACCGTGAGAGCGGGCTGGTGGGCGAGACGCTCGCCGCGCTGTTCCACCCGATGATCGACCCGGCCACCGGCCACATGCTGTCTGACGATTACGCCTTCTGCCACCGCGCGCGCGCGGCGGGCTTCCGCATCTGGCTCGCGCCGTGGATGCGCACCTCGCACACCGGTCCGGCGCGCTTCGCCGCCGCCCTTTCCGACCTTGCCGCCCTCAACACCTGACCTTTCCACCCCCAGCCACGGACACCTCTCTCCCATGCGCTACCTTCCCCTCACCGATACCGACCGGCAGGCGATGCTGGCGAAAATCGGCGCTTCGACCATCGACGACCTGTTCGTCGACGTGCCCGAAGTCGCCCGTCTGGACGGCCCGATCCACGGGTTGCCGATGCATGCGAGCGAGATGGCGGTCGAACGCCACATGAAGAAGCTCGCGGCCAAGAACCTCGTCGCGGGCGAGGTGCCGTTCTTCCTCGGCGCGGGGGCCTATCGCCATCACGTGCCCGCCAGCGTCGACACCATCATCCAGCGCGGCGAGTTCCTGACGGCCTACACGCCCTACCAGCCCGAAATCGCGCAGGGCACGCTGCAGATGCTGTTCGAGTTCCAGACCCAGGTCGCCCGCCTCTATGGCTGCGCGGTGGCGAACGCCTCGCTCTATGACGGCTCGACCGCGTGCTGGGAGGCGGTGGCGATGGCGACCCGCGTGACCAAGCGCAAGCGCGCGGTGCTCTCGGGTGCGCTCCACCCGCATTATGCCGAGGTCGTGAAGACCATGGCGCATTACACCGGCGACACCATCGCCGATGCGCTGCCCTCGATCACGCCGGACCCGGAGCTGACCGGCCTGATCGGGCGCATCGACGAGGAGACCGCCTGCGTCGTGGTGCAATATCCCGACATCCTCGGCCGCATCGCCGACCTCACCCCCGTCGCCGAAGCCGCCCATGCCAAGGGCGCGCTGCTGGTGGTGGTGAACACCGAGCCCGTGGCCTTGGGCGCGATCAAGAGCCCCGGCGAGATGGGCGCGGACATTGTGGTGGGCGAGGGCCAGTCGCTGGGCGTCGGCCTGCAATTCGGCGGGCCCTACCTAGGCCTCTTCGCCGTGCGCGATCCCAAGCATGTGCGCCAGATGCCCGGCCGCCTGTGCGGCGAGACCACCGATGCCGAGGGCAAGCGCGGCTTCGTGCTGACGCTCTCGACCCGCGAGCAGCACATCCGCCGCGAGAAGGCGACGAGCAACATCTGCACCAACTCCGGCTTGTGCGCGCTGGCCTTCACCGTGCACATGACGCTGCTGGGCGAGAAGGGCCTGCGCGAGCTGGCGGCGGAGAACCACCGTCTCGCCTGCCTCGCTGCCGACCGTCTCGCCAAGGTGCCGGGGGTGGCGGTGCTGAACAACGCCTTCTTCAACGAGTTCACCGTGATGCTCCCCGGGAAGCCGGCGCGCGCGGTGATCCGCGATCTGGCTGACAGGGGTGTGCTCGGCGGGGTGTCATTGGGCCGGCTCTATCCGGGGGTCGCGGCGCTCGAACAGGCGCTGCTGGTCGCCGTGACCGAGACCACCACCGAAGAGGATATCGAACGGCTCGCCGAAGAGCTTGAAGCCGCCATCAAGGAGACCGCGCAATGAACGCCCCCAACAAGAGCGGCTGGAAGCCCGAAATGCAGATCGCCGAAAGCGGCTTCCTCGGCGGCCCCGTCACCAGCACCGGCAACCGCGGGCTGATGCTCGAAGAGCCGCTGCTGTTCGAGATCGGCCGCGCCGATGTGACCGGTGTCGACCTGCCCGCAGTGGACGCCAGCGCCCCGACCCGCCTCGGCGGCCTCGCCCGTTCGGAAGCGATCGGCCTCGTCGGCCTGACCGAGCCCGAGACGGTGCGCCACTACACGCGCCTGTCGCGGCAGAACTACGGGATCGACCTCGGCTTCTTCCCGCTCGGCAGCTGCACGATGAAGCACAACCCGCGCCTCAACGAGAAGATGGCGCGGCTGCCGGGCTTTGCCGACATCCACCCGCTCCAGCCGGTCTCGACCGTACAGGGCGCGCTCGAGGTGATGAACGAGCTGGCGCATTGGCTGATCACGCTCACCGGCATGCATGGCGTTGCGATGAGCCCCAAGGCGGGCGCGCATGGCGAATTGTGCGGGATGCTGTGCATCCGCGCCGCGCTGGAAGCACGCGGTGACAAGCGCGACGTGGTGCTGGTGCCCGAAAGCGCCCACGGCACCAACCCCGCCACCGCTGCCTTCGCGGGCTTCCGCGTCGAGGACATTCCCGCGACCCCCGAAGGCCGCGTCGATGTCGCCGCCTTGAAGGCCCGCCTCGGGCCGGATGTCGCCGCAGTGATGATCACCAACCCCAATACCTGCGGCCTGTTCGAGAAGGACTTCCGCGAGATGGCCGATGCGGTCCACGCGGCGGGCGGCTTCGTCTATTGCGACGGGGCGAACTTCAACGCCATCGTCGGCAAGGTGCGCCCGGGCGATCTGGGCGTCGATGCGATGCACATCAACCTCCACAAGACCTTCTCCACCCCGCACGGCGGCGGCGGGCCGGGCTCGGGTCCGGTGGTGCTGTCCGAGGCCCTCGCGCCCTTCGGCCCGATGCCCTTCACCGCCCGCACCGCGGACGGCGTGGTGCACCTCGTCGAAGAGGAAAGCGCGGCGGAATTCGGCCACACCGAGGCCTTCGGCCGCATGACCGCGTTCCATGGCCAGATGGGCATGTTCACCCGCGCGCTGACCTATATTCTCAGCCACGGCGCGGACGGGTTGAAGCAGGTCGCCGAGGACGCGGTGCTCAACGCGAACTACATCCTGCGCTCGATGGAGGACATCCTCCACGCCCCCTTCGGCGCGAGCGGGCCGTGCATGCACGAGGCGCTGTTCGGCGACAAGGACTTCACCAACGGGCTCTTGACACTCGACGTGGCGAAGGGCCTGATCGACGAGGGCTATCACCCGATGACGGTCTATTTCCCGCTGGTGGTCCACGGCGCGATGCTGGTCGAGCCGACCGAGACCGAGAGCAAGGCCGCGATCGACCAGTTCATCGCGGCGTTTCGAGGCGTGGTCGAGCGTGCGCTGGAAGGCGACGAGGCGCTTAAGGCAGCGCCCTATTACTCGCCGCGGCGCAGGCTCGACGAGACCGGCGCGGCGCGGAAGCCGAAGCTCGCTTACGAGGGGTAAGGGCTGCCGGAAAGGCTCAGGACTTGGGAGGGGCGGGCCGCTGGTCCGCCCCTTCTTCGTCGGGCTCGACCACCAGCCGGAACTGCTTGAGGTTCACGATCGCCACATAGAAGCCGACCACCGCGAGCAGGCTCGATCCCAGCACCGCAAAGCCCGCCCCCTGCGCGCCCTTCCAGTCGATCGCGGCTTCCAGAAACAGCAGCGCTAGGATCGTCGGCACCAGCCGCACGAGGAAGGCGATATGCGCCTTGCCCGCCGAGATCAGCAGGCTTTCTAGGCTCGCGCCCACCAGCTCGACCGCGCCGGCGATGCTGAGGATGATCATCGCCCAGTAGAAGCCCGTGAACTCCGGCCCCGCGATCAGTGCCAGCCCCTCGCGCCCGAACAGGATTGCGGTCACCACCGCCGTCACCCCGGCGATCGCGGCGATGTTCGCCATCCGCCGCGCGATCTCGACAGCGCCGCCCTTGGACTGCACCAGCTCGGGCAGGATCGCCTTGGAGATCGTCTGTGCCAGCGCGATCAGCGCCACGCCCAACTGGTTAGCGATGCGGAAGCCGCCCGCAAGATATGCCCCGCCGAAGGTGCCGACCAGCAGGATCATCACCTGCTTGCCGGCCACCGCGAGGCTGCTGGAGAGGTTGGTCGAGACCACGAACCGCCACACGCCCTTGTGGCGCGCGGGGATCGCCTTGAGGCTTACCGAGGCGAGGCTCACCGGCTGCACCTGCACCGCCACCGCCCACAGCGCCAGCGCAGTGCCTACCTCTGACGCGGCGAAAGCGAGGATGAAGCCGGTCACGTTCGGCATCAGCCACCAGGCCAGCCCTGCGCCGCCCGCACGGATCACCGGCTGCACCGCCTCGGCCCAGGTCGCCTTGCCGTATTCGTTGTGGAGCCGCAGCATCCCCGTGGGCGTGGTGCGGATCGTCGCGACCGAGATCACGCAGTACCAGAAGGTCAGCCACATGAGGTCGGGCGGCACGTCGAGCCAAAGCGGCGCGGTCAGCACCAGCACCGCCGAGGCGATGGTTCCACCCGCAAAGGAGAGCAGGTCCAGCGCGACCGCAAACCCGGTCGCCTCGCGCGCGCGCTCGATATCGACGCCGGGGTTCTCGGGGTCGGCACCCCAGCGGACGATGAACTGCCAGGTCTGGAAGCTGGAGAAGCCGGTGATCGCCTGCCCCAGCGCGATGATCAGCGCCATGTAGCCGAAGCCGTCGGTGCCCAAGGTGCGCGCCGCGATAGCGAGGTAGAGCAGGCTGAGCACGGCATTGAACCCGCGCCCGCCGAGCAGCCAGCCCATGTTGGCGAAAACCTGCTTCATGGCTCTAGCGCGCGGAGGTGGCGCGCGCGGCGGGCAGGGGCAGGCTGAACATGGGCGCGGCCTTAGCCGCAAAGCGCCGGATTAGCCAAGCGGGGATTGCGAGGGGTTCGCAGGCCTTGCTGCGAAGCGCCGGCGGGTGTTCAGGCGGGGCAGCGCTTGCGCGGGTTGTCATCCGGCACCTTGGGCTCGGCCGCGTCGGACAGGTGCAGCCGCTCGCCCTCGGGCGTGGTCTCGATCGAAAGGCGGGTGGTCTGCACCCAGCTTTCACCCTCGCCCTCCATCACGAGATCGGCGATGGCATCGCTGCCTTCGCTGCCGACCCCGGCGACATCGCCGGCACTTTCGTAGAAGCCGATGCGGCGTGCGGCGATCTCCACGCGCAGGTCGGAGGCGGGATCGCAGGTCCCGCTGACCGCATCCCACACGCCGTGGAACCGCGCGGGGATCTCGCCCTTCGCGATATCGGGATCGAGCGGCGCAGCACCGGTCTGCGCCGTCGCGGGGGTCGCCGCGGCAACCGGTTCGGGCGCGGCAGCCTGCTGCTCCGGCTCGCTACCGCAGGCGGCGAGGGGAAGCAGGGCCGCTGCCAGAGCGAGCGGTGGGGTTGCCGATGTCATTTGCCGTCCTCCATTTTGACGAGCACCTTCGTCTCGAACAGCCAGCTCATCATGTCGGTGCCCATCCACAGCGGGGCGAAGGGGGGCTGGATGCCGCGCTCCCACGCCATCATGCCGGTGAGCGTGCCCGAGGTGTGCGGGACGACCGGCATGGCAGCGGCGAGCTCGGCATCGGCATAGGCTTCGTCGGCGGTGATGATCGTCCAGCCGTCCTTGCGCAGTTCGGCGACGAGGTCGGCGATGAACAGCGCGGCGAGATCGGTTTCGTGGAGCAGCATCACATGCGTCGGCGAGCGGCCCAGCGTGCGGCGGGCGAGGGCATCGTGATAGGCGATGCCGCTTATCTGCGATTGCAGGTAGAGCTTGCGCAGCGCGGCCATGTCCATGGCGCGTCCGGCCCGCGCGGCCTCGACGGTCAGTGCTTCCAAGTGCCAGTCCGACCCGTCGGCGGTGACATAGCCGTTCCTGAGGCCCCGTGCGGCAAGGCCCGCCCGCACCGCGTCGCGCTTGGCCGCATCGCGCCCGCCTTCGTCGAGGAAGGGAAAACGGAACCACGGGCGGTATCCGGGGCGGCCCTTGAGCCACGCGGCGGCACGGTCGAGGTCGGCGAGGTAGGCCTCGGCAGAGATCTGGTCGAGGTGCTGGTGTGTGTGGCTGTGATTGGCGATCACGTGTCCGGCGGCGACATAGGCGGCGATCCGCGCCTCGCCGCCTGCGCCGTCGGGGGTGCCGAGATTGTCGGTGGTGACGAAGAATGCGGCCTGCGTCACGCCCGCCTCGCGCAATGCCGCGATCAGCCGCTTGGAGCGATCCTCAGGGGTGAATAACGCGCCGGCCCCGCGCGGCACATCGTCGAAGGTGAGCGCGATGCGCTTGTCCTGAGCGGCGAGCGGGGCGGCCAGCGCCAGCAGCACCGCCCACAACGCAAATAGCAGCGACCGCACCCGGCTCACCCCATCGTCGGGATGACGAAGGCGTTCGACCCGTCCCCGCCGCCGTCGGGCCAGCGCTGGGTGATCTTCTTGTTCTTGGTCCAGAACCTGAGGCCTTCCACGCCATACTGGTCGATGTCGCCGAAGCCCGAACGCTTCCACCCGCCGAAGCTGTGATAGGCGACCGGCACCGGGATCGGCACGTTGATCCCGACCATCCCGACATTCACCCGCGCCGCGAATTCGCGCGCCGCATGACCATTGCGCGTGAAGATCGCGACGCCGTTGCCATACTGGTGCTCGGAGGGCAGGCGCACGGCTTCCTCGAAGTCCTTGGCCCGCACGATCTGGAGCACGGGGCCGAAAATCTCCTCCTGATAGGAGCGCATCTGCGGGGTGACATGGTCGATCAGCGTCGGGCCGACGAAGAAGCCTTTCTCGTGGCCTTGCAGCGTGAACCCGCGCCCGTCGACGACGATCTCGGCGCCCTCCTCTTCGGCGGTGGTGATCCACTGCTCGATCCGCGCCTTGTGCTCGGGGGTGACGACCGGGCCGTAATCCGCCTCGGGATCGTTGGAGACGCCGATGCGCAGGCCGGCGATCGACTTCAGCAGCTTTTCCTTGAGCTTCTCGGCGGTGTCCTCGCCCACCGGCACCACGACCGGCAGCGCCATGCAGCGCTCGCCCGCCGAGCCGAAGGCCGCGCCGGTCAAATCGGTGACGACCTGGTCGAGGTCCGCGTCGGGCAGCACGATCCCGTGGTTCTTGGCGCCGCCGAAAGCCTGCACGCGCTTGTTGTTCGCGCTCCCGCGGGCGTAGATGTATTGCGCGATGTCGGAGCTGCCGACGAAGCTGATCGCGGCGATATCGGGGTGATCGATGATCGCGTCGACCATCTCCTTGTCGCCGTGGATGACCTGCAGCAGCCCCTCGGGCGCGCCCGCTTCGAGAAACAGTTCGGCAAGCCGCACCGGCACGCTCGGGTCACGCTCGGAGGGCTTGAGGATGAACGCATTGCCCGCCGCGCAGGCCATGCCGAACATCCACATCGGGATCATCGCCGGGAAGTTGAACGGCGTGATCCCCGCCCCGATGCCGAGCGGCTGGCGCATCGAGTAGACGTCGATCCCCGGTCCCGCGCCGTGGGTATATTCGCCCTTCATGATCTGCGGCAGGCCACAGGCATATTCGATCACCTCGAGGCCGCGCTGCACGTCGCCGCGCGCGTCGGGGACGGTCTTGCCGTGCTCGCTCGAGAGCATCTCGGCGAGGCTCTGCATGTTCGCCTCGACCAGTTCCTTGAAGGCGAACATCACCCGCGCGCGGCGCTGGGGGTTGGTCGCGGCCCAGCCGGGCTGGACGCGCTTTGCGGTCTCCACCGCGCGGGCGAGCAGCGCCGCGTCGCCGAGCGCGACTTCGGCCTGCACTTCGCCGGTCGAGGGGTTCCAGACGCTGTGCTTGCGAGCGGGGGCGGGGGTGTCGCCGACGATGAAGTGGTCGATCTGACGCATGTGGGGTGTCTCTCCTGTCTCGCGCCCCCAATGCCCCCCGAGGGCGATGCTTGCAACCCTTGCGGCTCCCCTCAAAAGTGCTGGCATCGCGGGTGCCGGCGGGGCACTGTCGGCACCGGACGAGACGAGCGAAGGGGCACATGATGCGCAAGGGATGGTTGGCGATCGGCGGCGCGGCGGCGGCCCTGCTGGCGGGCGCCGCAGCGGCGCAGGACCGCGCCGAGGCCAGCGCGGAGGCGACCCTTGTGGTCACCGAGCCGCGTCTTGTCGAAGGCACGATGGAACTGGTCGCGACCGGCTACACCTTCACCGAAGGCCCGGCGTGGGACGGGACGCGGCTGATCTTCAGCGATATCCCGGGCAATGCGGTGCATGTCCACATTCCCGGGCAGAGCGGCGCGAAGCAGCTCTACGCGCCCAGCATGAACGCCAACGGCCACACTTTCGACCGGGCCGGGCGGCTGCTCAACGCCGAGCACGGCAGCGGCGCGCTAACGCGCTGGACGCCGGAGGGCGGGCGGCAGGTGATCGTCGAGCGTTTCGAGGGCAAGCACCTCAACAGCCCTAACGATGTGGTGGTGCGCGGCGACGGGCTGATATTCTTCACCGACCCGCCCTATGGCCTCGGCAAGCGCGCGGCGGAGATCGCTTTCTCGGGCGTCTTCGCGCTAGACGAGGCGAGCGGGCGGATGGTGCTGATCGACGACGCGCATGCGCGCCCCAACGGCCTTGCCTTCTCGCCCGACGAGGCCGTGCTCTATGTCGGCGACACCGCCACCCAGTCGCTCTGGGCCTACGACATTGCAGCCGATGGCAGCGCCTCGGGCAAGCGGCTGGTGATCGACCTCAAGGTCGAGGGCCTTGTCGGCAATGTCGACGGGGTGCGGGTGGACGCGGAGGGCCTCGTCTACCTCACATGCCCCGGTGGGATCTGCGTGGTCGATCCGGCGCGCGGGACGCTGCTCGAACGGATGGCGGTGCCCAAGCGCGCGACCAACCTTGCGTGGGGCGGGCCGGAGCTGTCCGACCTCTACATCACCGCGCAGAGCGATGTGTATCGGGTGAAGACCCGCACGCGCGGCACGGGATCGTCGAGCCGGCGCTAGTCAGACGGGATCAGCGTGATCGCGGTCTGGCGGCCGTCGATGAAGCGCACGGTCTCGCCGTCGAAGAAGGCGTCCTCCTCGGTGCGGAAATCGACCCGCTGGCCGCCCCATTCGGGCACATTGGCATAGGAGGTGAGTTCGATCGACCAGGCGGTGTTCGGCCGGATCGGGCCTTCCCCGCGCGGGTCGGCCTTCTGGTTGTCCCAGAAGCCGATCGACGGCCCCGCGCCGTGGCCGTGGTGGCCGATGGGGTGGGTGTAGATCGACGGATCGAGCCCCGCCGCGATGGCGTCGGCGCGGGCGAGGGCGAGCGCCTCGTTGCCGCTGCGCCCCGGCTTGAAGGCGGCGCGCAGGAAATCCTGCACCTTGTTGCTCCCCGCAAGCCCCGCCTTGAGGCCCGCCGGCGCCGCAGTCTCACCCGGCTTCAGCACATAGGCGAGGTGTTGGGTGTCGGTGTTGAGCCGCAGGTAGGTGATGCCGAAATCGGTCCAGAGCAGATCGCCCGGCCGGATCACCTCCTCGCCCTCGAGCATGCCCTTGGCGCCCTGCCGCTGGATCGCGACCGAAGGGTGGAACCACGGGTCGAGGCCCAAGGCCATCAGCCGGTCCCGGTACCACCATTGCACCTGTTCGGCGGTGGTCTTGCCCGGCGTGATGACCTTCCGCGAAAACGCCTCGCCGATCACCGCGTGGGCGATCCGGACGATGGTGGGGTAGAGTTCCATTTCCGCCGGCGTGCGGGTTTCTAGCCAGCGGATCGCCAGCCCCTCGCCGCTGGTCACGCGCTCGTGGAGGGCGGGGGGCAGGGCGCTCATGAACCTGTCGTACTGGCTCAGCGTCATGCCGTCGGCGAACTGATAGAGGTCGCTGGAGTTGATCGCGATTTTCTTCGGATTGCGCGCGGCGATGATCTCGGCGACGGCGGCCCACTGGTCGGGCTGCTTGTCCGGGTCCCACGCGGGCGCGAACAGCCCGCCGAGGCCGTAGCGGCTTACGGTAAGGCGTTCGACCGGCTTGCCTTCGCCCGGATCGTGGAAAATGAGAATGGTGCGCCGCCGCGCGTGCATGTTCTCCGCGTCGAGCATGGTGGCGACCACCGGCTCCTCGAAATACTCGCGCGCGACCAGCAGCCACAGGTCGATCCCCTCGGCGCGCATGATCTGCGGGATCAGGGTGTCGAGCCGCTCGGCGAGGATGCGGTTTTCCAGCGCCGCGCGCTCGCGCGGGGCGAGGATCGGGGGGAGTGCAGGGCCGGCCTGTTCGGTCTCGGAGAGCGTGAGCGGCGCCTGTGCGACAGCGGGGCTCGCCGCCACCGCCGCCGCCAGAGTGATGATATGCCGTCCGATCATGTCAGTCCCCGCGTTGCGCCGCCCAGAGTGACGCGTGCGGGAGCCGGGATCAAGCCTCGTCCATCGCCTCGAACCCGATCCGCTCGGCCGCCGCGCCCGACATGATGAAGCCGATCGGGCGTTCGGTCTCTTCCTGCAGGTGGGCGATGAGGCTGGCGGTACGGGCGAGGAGGGAGATGCCTTTCAGCGCCGCGAGCGGGAAGCCCGTGTCGAGCATGACGGCAGGGATCGCGCCGTTGACGTTGATAGGCAGGGTCCGGCCGATCGCCTCGGGCAGCACCGCCTCGATGGTGCGCAGCATGGCGATGTGCTTGCCTTCCATCCCGTGCTCCTTGGCGAGCGCCAGCAGCCGGTGCGCGCGCGGATCGCCGCCGGAATGCTGCGGATGGCCGAAGCCGGGGATCGCCTTCTTCTCGGCGCGCAGCGCCTTGATCGCGGCGATGGCGGTCGCGGCGGGATCGCCCTCTTCCGCGTCAGCCACGACCTGCGCGTAGAACTTGCCGGCGACCTCGGCGCTCCCCAGCACCACACTCCCGCAGCCCAGCAATCCTGCCGCCACCGCGCCGTGGAAGGCTTCCGGAGCCGCAGCATAGGTCATGCGGGTGGCGACGACGCTCGGCACCAGGCCATGTTCGGCAATCGCGCAAAGCACCGCATCGGCCAGCGCCTTCTGCGGCGGGGAGGGCATGGTGCCGGTCACCAGCAGCCAGAAATAGGAGGTGAAATCGACATGGCCGATCACCTGCTCACACAGGTCCATCCCGCGCACCGTGATGCTCGTCGCATCCGAGGTGCAGATCGAGGTCACCGCGTTATCATGCTTGCCGATGCGCATGGGTTCCAACCTTTTCGTTATTCGAAGTTGATTTCGGTATGCGAAGATTATAGGGTTGCGCAAGCATCAAGGCAAGCAGATGGGATTTGAAGGATGACCGCTCGGCCCCTCGCAGGCGTTACCGTGCTCGAAATGGGCACCTTCATCACCGGCCCTGCCGCCGGAATGCTGCTGGCCGATCTCGGCGCCGATGTCATCAAGGTGGAGCAGCCGGGCACGGGCGATCCGTTCCGCAGCTTCAAGGGCGAGCTCTATTCGCCGCACTTCCAGACTTACAACCGCAACAAGCGCTCGATCACCATCGACCCCAAGAACCCGGACGACCTCACCGTGCTCGACCGGCTGGTCGAGGATGCCGACGTGTTCATCCAGAATTTTCGGCCGGGCGTCGCCGATCGGTTGAAGGTCGATGCGGCGCGGCTTCAGGCGATCAACCCACGGCTGGTCTATGCCTCGATCTCGGGCTTCGGCAGCGAAGGGCCGGAGCGCGATCGCCCTGCCTTCGACACCGTCGCACAGGCGGCGAGCGGCTTTCTGCGGTTGCTGGTCAACCCCGAGCACCCGCGCGTCGTCGGCCCCGCCATCGCGGACGCCATGACCGGCTTCTACACCGCATTGGGCATTCTCGCCGCGCTCAACGAGCGGCACGTGACGGGCAAGGGGCGGGTGGTCGAGACCTCGATGTTCGAGGCGATGTGCCACTTCAACCTCGACGATTTCACCCACCTGCTTTCGGCCGATCAGGTGATGGGGCCGTATTCGCGCCCGCATGTCTCGCAGAGCTATGTCTTCCAGTGTTCGGACGGAAAGTGGCTGGCGCTGCACATGTCCTCGCCGCCCAAGTTCTGGGAGAACCTGGCGACTGCCGTGGGCCAGCCCGATATGCTGAGCCTGCCGGCCTTCGAAAGTCGCGAGGCGCGGATCGCGCATTACGAGGATGTGGTCTGCTTCCTCGCGCCGATCTTCGCTGGACAGCCGCGCGATCATTGGATTGCCGAGCTGACCCGCCTCGAAGTCCCCAACTCCCCGGTCTACGACACCACCGAAGTCCTCGCGACCGAGCAGGCCAAGGTGCTCGGGCTGGAGGTCGCCGATCCGGACGGGCCGAAGGGCGTGTTCCGCACCATCCGCTTCCCTGTGTCCTTCGACGGCGCGCGGATGGACAGCGTCACCGCGCCCCCCCTATTGGGGGCCGACGACGCGGCGATCCGCCGCTCCATCGAAAGGCCGGTGCATGGGATCCGCAGGGGCTGAAGCCGAAGACGCAGGGGTTGCGGGGGGCGCGAAGGACCCCGAATTTCTCTCGACGCTCGAACGCGGCCTGCGCGTATTGAAGGCGTTCGACGAGGATCATCCCGAGATGACCCTCTCCGAAGTCGCCGCCAGAACCGCGCTGCCCCCTGCCGTGGCGCGGCGCTGCCTGATCACGCTGGTCGAGCTGGGTTACGTGGGCCAGCACGAGCGCAAGTTCCTGCTGCGCCCGGCAGTGCTGACGATCGGCTCGGCCTTCAGCGCCTCGATGCAGATCGAGCAGGTGGTGCTGCCGCCCTTGCAGGCCCTGCGCGACCAGACCGGCGACAGCGCTTCGCTGGCGGTGATGTCGGGCGCCAACATCCTCTACGTCGCCCACGTCTCGACCGACCGGCGCTTTCGCGTCGCGGCAGGAGTGGGCACGCGCTTTCCCTTCCACGCGACCTCGCTCGGCAAGGCGCTCGCGGCGAACCTGCCCGAAGGCGAGCGCGCCGCGCTGCTGGCGCGCGCACCCTTCCAGCGCTTCACCGAGCGCACCGTCACCGAAGCCGCCGCGCTGGCGGAACGGCTCGCGCTGATCGCGGAGCGGGGTTACGATTCGGCGCTCGACGAACTCGATTACGGGATCGTCTCGGTGGCGGTGCCGATCTTCGGGCGCGACAAGCGGGTGATCGCGAGCATCAACTGCTCCACCTCCACCACCCGCATCTCGCAGGACGAACTTGTCCGCACCCGCCTGCCGCTGCTGCGCCAGGCCGCCGGCGACATCGAGGCGGCGCTGAAGCGCTGGCCGACGCTCGAGGCGTCGCTGCGGCCCTGAGCCCAATCATGCAGATGGCGCACCCTCAACCGCTCCCGCCTGCGGGAGGGGCCGGGGGCAGGCGCGAGCCACAGCGCGGCGTGTCCCCACCGCCACACTCCCAAAGTTTCGCATATCGAAGTTGACTTCGCATGGCGAAGTTCATAATTGCCACTGGGAGGAGTGGGGTCGCCAGAAGAGCGGCGCGTTCGCGCGCACACAGGGGAGAGACGTATGAAGTTTTCGGGCCTGAGCCGCGTGACGCGCGCAGCTGCCAGCACCACCGCCATCGCTTTCGCCGCGCTCGCCGCAGCGCCACTTGCCGCGCAGAACACCGCCGCCGAGCCGGCTGCGGAGGAGAGCGACGAGATCGTCGTGACCTCGCTGCGCCGCACCGAGACCCTGCAGGACACCCCCGCCGCGGTCACTGCCTTCGATTCGCAGGCGATCCAGAACGCCGGGATCGAGCGCCCCGCAGACTTCATCTCGCTAACCCCCAACGTCAACCTGATCGAGACCCAGAACGCGGGCAACGCCTTCGTCATCATCCGCGGCATCACCCAGAACCGCAACTCCGAGCCGAGCGTCGCGGTGATCGTCGACGGCGTACAGCAGGTGAACCCGGCGCAGTTCAACCAGGACCTGTTCGACATCGCCCAGATCGAAGTGCTCAAGGGGCCGCAGGGCGGCCTCTACGGGCGCAACGCGATCGGCGGGGCGATCATTATCACCACCAAGCAGCCGACCGACGAATTCTCGGGCAATGTCACCGCCGGGATCGACAACGGCTTCGGCTACTACCTGCGCGGGGGCGTCAGCGGGCCGATCGCCGAGAACGTCAAGTTCCGCATCGCCGGATCGTGGTACGACACCGACGGCTTCATCAACAACGCCTTCCTCAACGAGAAGGCCGATCCGGTCGAGGACTTCTCGCTGCGCGGCAACCTCCTCGTCGAGGCGACCGACAAGCTGACCTTCGACCTGCGCGCCAGCGTCAACCAGCTGCGCACGCAGGGCCTCTATTACAACATCGTCGCCGACGTGAACGACATCGCCCCGGTGCTGGTCAACAACCCCGGCCAGAACGACCGCGACATCTACAACGTCGCCCTTAAGGTCGAATATGCCGGCGACAACGCGGTGCTGACCTCGGTCTCGTCCTACGACACCTTGAAGGAAGTGCTGACCGGCGACGCCTTCGACTTCAAGCCGATCCCGGACAGCTTCTTCTTCAACCTGTTCGAAGCGATCTTCGGTCCCGGCAACGGCTTCGACCTCAACCAGAGCCAGTACCTCAACGTCAAGGCGTTCAGCCAGGAAGTGCGCCTCGCCTCGCCCGAGGACGGCCGCGCCTTCAACTGGATGGTCGGCGGCTACCTGATCGACACCACCCGCTTCATCTCGACCGGCAACATGATCGACACCGGCAACGGCGTCTTCCCGGTGTTCCGCTCGCCCTCGACCAATCCGCTCAACCCGCAGTTCAGCTATCTGGCCGACGGGCAGGAGAATTTCGCCTGGGCGCTGTTCGCCAATGCGGGCTACGAGTTCAGCCCCGAGTTCCGCGTCGATGCAAGCTTGCGCTATGACCGCGACCGGCGGCGCCAGACCACGCTGACGCCGCAGAACTTCCTGCCCAACGTCCCCGGCGTGCCCCAGGCGCAGAGCGGCGAGGTGCGCACGGTCTCCTTCGACGACTGGCAGCCCAAGCTCACCCTGACCTACGAGCCGAGCCCCGACCTCACCATCTACGGCGGCTATTCGCGCGGCTTCCGTTCGGGCGGGTTCAACCAGACCGGCGTCGGCGCGGAATCGGTCAATGCCGGGATCGTCGGCGTGGGCGACATCTTCCAGGCCGAAACCGCCGACACCTTCGAGATTGGCGGCAAGGCGCAGGTCGGCCCGGTGCGCCTCGGCGCGGCGGCCTACACCACCAAGTCGGAGAACTCCTATTTCTTCGTCTTCCTCGCCCAGTCCTCGACCCAGAACCTCGGCAACATCCCCGAGACCCGGATCAACGGCTTCGAACTCGAAGCGAGCGCCGAGATCCTCCCGAACCTCGATGTCAACGCCGCGCTCGGCTATACCGACAGCGAGATCAAGGCCTTCCCCGATCCGACCGTGATCGGCAACGAGGCACCCCAGATCTCGCGCTACACCATCAACCTCGGCGCGCAGTATGCCGGGCCGATCAGCGACAGCGTCGACGGCCTGCTGCGGGTCGATTACCGCCGCACCGGCAAGACCTGGTGGGAGCCGTTCAACACCACCGTGCGCGATCCGATCGACATCGTCGACGCGCGCGCCGGGTTCACGCTCGCGAACGGCGTGTCGGTGACGGGCTTTGCCAGCAACCTCTTCAACGAGATCTACAACGCCGAATTCAGCCCCGGCGGCTTCGTGTTCCGTGCCCGTCCGCGGCGCTACGGGGTGGAAGTGGGCTTCAAGTTCTAATTTTTTCGACCGCGTTTTCCGAGCCGCCGGGTGTGCCACCCGGCTCGAAAACACTCAAAGGACGAACGACATGACCAAGGTGCTGGTGCTCTACTATTCGAGCTATGGCCATATCGAGGCGATGGCCGGCGCGGTTGCCGAAGGCGCCGCGAGCGTTGCCGGCACCGAGGTCACGGTGAAGCGCGTTCCCGAGCTGGTGTCCGATGAGGTCGCCAGGGGTGCCGGGATGAAGCTCGATCAGTCAGCTCCGATTGCGACCCCGGATGAACTGGCCGATTACGATGCGATCATCTTCGGCACCCCCACCCGCTTCGGCAACATGGCCGCGCAGATGCGCAACTTCCTCGATCAGACCGGCGGACTGTGGTTCCAGCAGAAGCTGATCGGCAAGGTCGGGAGCGTGTTCGTCTCCACCGCCAGCCAGCACGGCGGGCAGGAGACCACCATCACCTCGTTCCACACCACGCTGCTGCACCACGGCATGGTGATCGTCGGCCTGCCCTATTCCTTCGCCGGCAACAGCGAGATGGGCGAGATCAGCGGCGGCACGCCCTACGGCGCGAGCACGCTGGCGGGGAACGACGGCAGCCGCATGCCGTCGGAAAACGAGCTTGCCGGTGCGCGATTCCAGGGGGCACACGTCGCGCAGATCGCCGCCAAGCTGGCGGCCTGATTCAGACAGGGAGAAAAGCCGATGACGAAGATTCTCGCCAACCGCCTGCACCACACCGCCTACGTCACCAAGGACCTCGAAGCGACCCGCGCCTTCTACGAGGACGTGCTCGGCTTCCCGCTGATGGCGACCTATTGCGAGAAGGACGAGCTGTTCGGCAAGGAGCGCACCTATTGCCACGTGTTCTTCGAGCTCGCCGATGGCAGCGCGCTCGCCTTCTTCCAGTTCGCCGATCCCGAGGACCAGGCCGAATTCGGCCCCGATATCCCCTCGAGCCCCTTCATCCATATCGCCTTGCAGGTGGACAAGGATGCGCAGGAAGAGCTGACCCGCCGCATCGCTGCTGCGGGGATCGTCGAGCCGCAGACCTATGTCCTTGAGCATGGCTACTGCAAGTCCGTCTATGTCACCGATCCCAACGGGATGATCCTCGAATTCACCCATGACGATCCGCGCGCCGAGCCGCTCGATGCCGAGCGCCGCGCCAGTGCCCATGCGGAGCTGAAGCGCTGGCTGGCGGGCGATCACCACAACAACAACCCGTTCCGCGCCGCCGAAGCGGCGTGACGCAGGCGGGGGTGCGTGGGGCCGACATGCTTGCCGCGCGCACCCCTGAGCCGGACGCGCTGTGGTACGGGGAGGTCCCCGTCCACGGCGGGCGCCTGCCGATCCACATGGCAGGCGAGGGGGCGCCGCTGATCCTGCTCCACGGCTGGACGCTCGATCACAGACTATGGCTGCCGCAGGTGGCGGGCCTTTCCGCAAGCCACTACCTCGTCATGCCCGACCGCCGCGGCTGCGGGCGCGCCAGTGCACCGCCCGATCTGGCGCGCGAGGCCGAGGACGTGATCGCGATCGCCGATTTCCTCGGGTTCGAGCGGTTCGCCCTGCTCGGCCTGTCGCGCGGGGCGGTGGTCGCGCTCGATGTCGCGCGGCGATACGGCTCGCGGCTCACGGGATTGGTCGTCTCGGGCGCGCCGCTCCCGGCCTTGGTGCCGCGCGAAGAGGTGATCGACCTCGATCGCTACCGCGCGCTCGCGGCATCGGGAGACCTCGCGGGGTTCCGCGTGGAATGGGCCCGCCATCCGCTGATGCGCACCCACAGCGCCGAGGCCGCCGCCCTCGCCGCCGCAATGCTCGCCGGTTACGACGGGCGCGATCTGCTGCTGGGGCAGGGCGAGGCACCCGGCCTGCCGCGCGAGGCGCTGGCGATGCTCCCCATGCCGGTGCTGAGCACGACCGGCGAACACGACACCCCCTGGCGGCGCGCCTGCGCGCGCGCGCTTGCCGAGGCCGCCCCGCGCGCGCGGCATGCCGAGATCCCGCAGGCAGGTCACCTCGCCAATGCCGACAACCCGGCCGCCTTCAATGCCGCCGTCTCCGCCTTTCTCCGCGCCTGCGCGGCGAGCCCACGCTAACATTTCGAAAGAGACAGAACCATGCTGCTACCGACCTCCCTCGTGGGCTCCTACGCCCAACCCGACTGGCTGATCGACAAGGAAAAACTGAAGGGCCGCTTCCCCCCGCGCGTGCGCGCGACCGAGCTGTGGCGGGTCGATCCGGCCTACCTTGAGGAAGCCTTCGACGATGCCACCCTGCTGGCGATCCGCGATCAGGAACGCGCCGGGCTCGACATCATCACCGATGGCGAGATGCGGCGCGAAAGCTACTCGAACCGCTTTGCCACCGCGCTCGAAGGGGTCGATCTCGACAATCCCGGCGTTGCCCTGGACCGCAGCGGCGAACCCAACCCGGTCCCGCGCGTCACCGGGAAAATCCGGCGCAAGCATGCCGTGGAAACCCGCGACGTCGAATTCCTGCGCGCCCATACTGACCGGATGATCAAGATCACCGTGCCCGGCCCCTTCACGATGGCGCAGCAGGCGCAGAACGATTTCTACAAGCACGAAGCCGAAATGGCGCAGGATTACGCGGTCGCGGTCAATGCCGAGATCAAGGACCTGTTCGCCGCCGGGGCCGATATCGTCCAGATTGACGAGCCCTACATGCAGGCGCGGCCCGAAAAGGCGCGCGAATACGGGCTCGCCGCGCTCGAAACCGCGTTCGACGGGGTCGAGGGGCGCACCGCGCTGCACATCTGCTTCGGCTATGCCGCTCTGATCCACGAGCGGCCGCAGGGCTATAATTTCCTGCCCGAACTGGCCGGATCGCCGGTGCAGCAGATCTCCATCGAGACCGCGCAGTCCAAGCTCGATTGCAGCGTGCTGGAAAGCCTGACCGGCAAGACGGTGATCCTCGGCGTGCTCGACCTGTCGACGCATGATATCGAAACCCCTGAGGAGGTCGCCGCGCGCATCCGCCGGGCGCTGCCGCATATCGCGCCCGAACGGCTGGTGATCGCGCCCGATTGCGGGCTCAAATATCTGCCGCGCGAGGTCGCCTTCGGGAAGATGAAGGCGATGGCCGATGGTGCGGCGATCGTGCGCGGGGAACTGGCGTGAGCGGCTTCCTCACCACCCATGTCGGCAGCCTGCCGCGCCCCGAGGCGCTGCTGGATCTGGTGTTCGCGCGCGAGGGCGGCGAGCATGTCTCCGAGGAAGCCTTCGACGCGGCGGTCGAGGAGGCGACCGCCTATGTCATCAAGCGCCAGATCGAGGCGGGGGTGAGCATCGTCAATGATGGCGAGCAGTCCAAGCCCTCCTACGCGACCTATATCAAGCACCGCCTCTCGGGCTTCGGCGGCGAGGCGGGGCAGTATGAATTCGCCGACCTCGAGGCCTTCCCTGGCGCCAAGGCGCAGGTGTTCGGCAACAAGGGCCGCGCCAAGCGCTCCGCGCCCGCCTGCACTGCGCCCATCGAAGTAATCGACATGGAAGCGCCCCGGATCGACGCCGAGCGGCTCGTCCGGCTGGCGAACGGCCACGCCACCTTCATGTCCGCCGCCTCGCCCGGCGTCACCGCACTGTTCTTCCCCAACCAGTATTATGCGAGCGACGAGGAATATGTCTTCGCCCTCGCCGAAGGCCTGCGCCACGAATACGAAACCATCGCCGCGGCCGGCATCACCCTGCAGGTCGATTGCCCCGACCTTGCGATGGGCCGCCACGTGCAGTTCACCCACCTCAGCACAGAGGAGTTCCGCAAGCGCATCGGCATGAATATCGCCGCGCTGAACCATGCCGTGCAGAACATCCCCGCCGAGCAGCTGCGCATGCACCTGTGCTGGGGCAACTACCCCGGCCCGCACCACTGCGATGTCGCTCTCGACGAAATCGCCGACATCGTCTGGTCCGCCAAGCCGCAGACCGTGCTGCTCGAAGGCGCCAACCCGCGCCACGCGCATGAATTCGCCTTCTTCGAGCGGCACCCGCTGCCCGAAGGCAAGATCCTGTGCCCCGGCATGGTCGAGCCCCAGTCGCCCTATATCGAGCACCCCGAACTCATCGCCCAGCGCATCGGCCGCTATGCCGATCTGCTGGGGGCGGAGCGGGTGATGCTGGGGGTCGATTGCGGCTTCTCGGTCCATGCGGGGAGCAACAGCCTCGATCCCGAGATCGTCTGGGCCAAGCTCGGCGCGCTGTCGGAAGGGGCGGCCATCGCCAGCGAAAAGTACTTCTGACAATTCGCCCGCTTGCCGCGGGCAGCAGGGCGGGGCAAACGGGGGGCATGAACGGCCACCCGCACCCCGCCCCTCCCGCGCTCGCGGCGCAGGCGCTGGTCGTCGAGAACGGCACTGTCGCCCCGATCGATCCCCACGCGGTCGCCACCTATGACGGCGAGGGCTTCGTCTGGCTCCACGCCGACGGCATGGGCGAGCTCAACATCACCGACCTGCCCGGCTACGTCCCGCCGATGGCCGCGGGCGCGCTGGTCGCCCACGAAACCCGCCCGCGCTGCGACGAGATCGACGACGCGGTGCTCATCAACCTGCGCGGCACCGCCAAGGAAGCCGCGCACGGCAGCGACGGCCTCGTCTCGATCCGCGTCTGGGTCGAACGCAACCGCGTGACTTCGGTCAGCCGCTACCCGCTCGCCGCGCTCGCCAAGGTCGAGGCGCTGATGCAGGCGGGCAAGATCACCGACGGCGGCGATTTCGTCTCGCTGCTGGCACAGGCGATCAGCAAGGAGCTCGACCCGCAGGTCGCCGACCTCGGCGACAGTCTCGACGATTGCGAGGGCATGCTCGATGGCGACATCTATGCCTTGCGCCGCATCATCGCGCGGATCCGCTCGCAGGCGATCGTGCTCCGCCGCTTCGTCGCGCCTGACCGCGACGCGCTCGCCGCGATGGCGCAGCTCGAATTCGACTGGATCAGCAAGGACGACCGCCTGCACTTGCGCGAGGCGGCGGACCGCTTCGCCCGCATGGCCGAGGAACTGGAAGCGGTGCGCGAGCGCGCCGCGCTGCTCCACGAACAGCTCACCGATCTGCGCGCCGAGATGATCGACCAGCGCAGCCTCGCCATCGCGGTGACGGCCTTTATCTTCCTGCCCCTGACCTTTGTCACCGGGCTGCTCGGCATGAACGTCGAGGGCATCCCCGGTGCGAAAGAACCCTGGGCCTTCTGGGGCGTGGTCGCTTTCTGTGTGGTGATCGGCGCGGGCGTGATGGCGTGGTTCGCATGGAAGCAGTGGCTCGACGACTGAGCGCGCCAGCAGGCGCCCCCCGCGCAATCATGCTTGACCGCCCCCGCCCAATCATGGCAAGCGCCGCGCCGCACACGATGCGGGTGTAGCTCAATGGTAGAGCAGAAGCTTCCCAAGCTCCATGATGCATTGAAATAAAAGGATTTTTGTCCGCAAATCCTTCCAACCTTGCACTCTTTTTGAGTACTTGTTGGAAGGATCGGGCAGGCGAATGCCTAGGTAACCCAACGTCGCGATGACTTTACCTAAACTTGATCCAGTCGGTCGCCTTTCATTCCAATCCCGAAGCAGCCGCTACTGACGGTTTCCGATTGGCTGATCATTTTCGGCCAAACATAAAGGATGCGTGACGCTTGGCGCTCGAAGGGCAGACGCATGACCGAAGCCTGCGGGAAAAAGCCAATTAGCCTGTTTCGCAAGAAGAGTTCTCGTGATGGGCGCTTCTTGGCTATCTGGCGATCGCCAGAGAGCACGCACCATCCTCCCTCTTTTCCCAGTCGTACGATCCAGTCGTGGTCTTTGAGGCCACCGGTTCCATACTTGTCGCGAATATGAACGATCTCGTGATCGCCAGCAAAGAGTTCTGCTAGCCCTCGTGCAAGCTTAGGTGGAAGGTTGTTGTCGACGAGGAGCTTCACGCAGCCTTCTTTGAATGAATTCCCTGTTCATATGCAAGTGCATCACGAACAACAGAATTCGGTACCTCGAAGAGCTTGGCTACCTTCTCCACCGAGCCTTCTGCAACCACCGCATCAGCGAGCACCGATGTTGCAATTCCCGCCTCGAAGGTGATCGGTCGCCCGAATGAACGTAGGGGATCGGCTACGATCGATTTTTTTCCGGGTAACAGCCACCAACGTTCTGCACCGAATTTTCCGAAATCTAAGTCTTTGAGTGTAGGCTCGACTATGGACCTGAACACGCCTTGGCTCCGCCGCAGGTCGATCAGGTGAACCTCGTCCAGATCTCTGGTGATCTCCAAGAAGATACTTCTGCCGTCGGTTCGGAAGTCCTTCGTGGAAAACGGACGTTCGTCACCGATTATCTCTCTGGCCCGATCGATGCACTTGCGAATGGTCGGAAGGCCAATCCGTTCTTTCCGGAGTGCATGCACGATCCTGGCTTCAACGAGATCCCGAAATCCGATGAACAGGCCCTCATCGTCCACGGCATATTGAGGGTTCCAGAGCGGGCGCTCATGCACGCCGTTGTGATCGTAACCGAGCAACCACCGCCGCAGCGTTGCAGCTTGCATGCCGATCATGCGAGCTGCTTCCGGCGCGGTGTAAATGCCAAGTCCAAAGTCGATCGCAGACATGGCAGCGGTATAAACATAACCGGGAGTTAGACGCCAATTGATTTCTTAGATCGTGCCGCAGTCACGTTGGTCTGGACAGCGTACCAAAGCATTGCCATAGAGCGCGGCGCGTTGGAAATGTTGGAAATGCCTCGTTGGAAGGATTTCCAAAAAATCGGAAAAATATCCGACTTTTCAAGGCCTTGCGGGTGTAGCTCAATGGTAGAGCAGAAGCTTCCCAAGCTTACGACGAGGGTTCGATTCCCTTCACCCGCTCCAGCCCATCCTTCCCAAACAGCCCCGGAAAGTCTATAAAACCCTTGGAAATTCAGGGGATTTGGGCCTAGGTCGGCCTAGATTGTCCCTATTCTTCGTGCTGCACCCGGGCCCCCTGACGGACGCATCGCGGGGCCAAGGCCTTGCAGCAGGGGGCATCGCGGTGATCGCCTATGAAATCGCCGTCGGGCGGCTCGGCGTGGCCAGGGCGGGGCTGCTTCCTGCCATCGTCCCGGCGCTGACCCGCACCCGCGCCAATGCCGATGAATCCCTTCAACGGCGCGCGCACCTGTAGCGGGGGCGGGACGGGAACATTGATTACCCCTTCCACGACTGAAGGGGATCACGCCTCGCGCAGAACGCCCGCGACATAGTCGGCAAAGGCGCGCGCCTTGGCGCTGGCGAGGCGTCCGCTCGGGAACAGCGC
>NZ_LSKQ01000297.1 GCF_001557115.1 Erythrobacter sp. CCH5-A1 | reverse complement strand
CGGCTGCCTTGGCAGAAGCGCTGACGGCGGCAGGCTTGCGGCGCTTGGCCTCCCAGTCGGCATAGCCGCCCGCGACGATGTCGACCTTGCCCGACCCGTCCAGCCCGAGGGTGACGGTGACGGTGCGGTCGAGGAAGTCGCGGTCGTGGCTGACGATGAGGACGGTGCCCTCGAAGTCGGCGATCACCTCCTGCAGGAGGTCGAGCGTCTCAAGATCGAGGTCGTTGGTGGGCTCGTCGAGCACGAGGAGGTTGGCGGTGCGGGCGAACTCGCGGGCCAGCAGGAGCCGGGAACGCTCCCCGCCCGAGAGGATGCCGACCTTGGTGTCGACCAGGCCGGGATCGAACAGGAAGTCCTTGAGGTAGGCCATGACATGCTTGCGCACACCCCTGACATCGATCCAGTCGCCGCCCTCGGCGAGGATCTGGCGCACCGTGGCCTGGGGTTCGAGGAGCTTCCTCTGCTGGTCGATCATCACGCCCGACAGGGTGCGCGCGTGGGTGACGGAGCCGGTGTCGCTCTCGATCTCGCGGGTCAGGAGCTTGAGCAAGGTGGTCTTGCCCGCGCCGTTGGCGCCGACGATGCCGATGCGGTCGCCGTTCTGGATGCGCAGGGTGAAGGGCTTGATGACCGCCCGCTCGCCATATGTCTTGGAGATGCCCTCGGCGACGATCACCGACTTGGACTTGAAGTCGTCATCCGAGGCGAGCTTGAGCTTGGCGGTGCCTGCGCCCGAGATCATCGCGGCCCTGACGGCGCGCATCTGATGCAGTTTCTCGAGCCGCCCCTGGTTGCGCTTGCGCCTTGCGGTCACCCCGCGCTCGAGCCAGTGCGCCTCGATCTTGAGCTTGGCGTCGAGCCGCTCGGCATTGCGGGCCTCCTCGGCGTAGACGGTCTCCTCCCACGCCTCGTAGCCGCCGAAGCCGATGTCCTTGCGGCGCAGCGTGCCCCGGTCGAGCCACAGCGTCGCCCGCGTCAGCCGGGTGAGGAAAGTGCGGTCGTGGCTGATGGTGATGAAGGCGCCGCGGTAGCGCGAGAGCCAGTCCTCGAGCCAGTCGATTGCCGCCAGATCGAGGTGGTTGGTCGGCTCGTCGAGCAGGATCAGGTCGGGTTCCTGCGCCAGCGCGCGGGCGATCGCGGCGCGGCGCTTCTCGCCGCCGCTGGCGGTGGGAGCAGGGCGGCTCATGTCGATGCCGAGCTGGCCGGCGATCGCCTCGACCTCGTGCGCGGCGGGCGCATCCTCGCCGCCCAATGCGAAGTCCATCAGGGTGGCGTAGGGCGCGAAGTCGGGGTCCTGCTCGAGGAACACGATGCGCGTGCCCGGCTTGACCCGGCGCTGGCCGCGGTCCGCCTCCAGCCGCCCGGCGATGAGCCGCAGCAGCGTGGTCTTGCCCGCGCCGTTCCTCCCGATCAGCGCCAGCCGGTCGCCCGGGAGCACATGCAGGTCGATGGGCGCGGCGCCGCTGGTCGGCGTCGGCCCGCCGAACAGCCAGCGGCCGCCCTGCTGCAAGGCCACGCCTTCGAGCGAGAAGATGGGGGGCTGTGCCATGGTGCGCCGCACCTAGGGACTGGAGCGGCCAGCGGCAAGCCTGCGTATCCCGCGTGGTTCAGTCCCGCGAAAGGCGAAGCGCTCCAAAGGCGCGGCGACACGAAAGGAAGTGCCCATGCTGAAACCCGTTGCCACCCTCGCTGCCGCTTCGGCGCTGATGCTGCCCGCTGTCGCTTTCGCCGCGCCGCAGGTGAACCTTGCGCCCGCCGGGCCGGTGGTCGAGCTCAGCATCTTCGAGAGTGTCGACGCCGCGCCCGATCAGGCCACCGTCAGCGCGGGAGTCACCACCACCGAGCCGACCGCGACCGCAGCGATGCGCCGCAACGCGGAGGAGATGACCAAGGTGATCGCTCGCATCAAGGCGTTGGGGATCGACGAGAAGGACATCCAGACCACCGGCATCGCTCTCGGCCCGCAATATGACTACCAGAACGGCAACCCGGTGTTCCGCGGCTATCAGGCGAACAACCGGGTGAGCGTCATACTGCACAAGATCGAAGATACCGGCCGCGTGCTCGATGCGCTGGTCGAGGCCGGCGCGACCGACATCGGCGGGCCGATCTTCGCCATCGCCGACGACAGCGCGCTGAAGGAGCAGGCGCGCAAGGCCGCCGTCGCGCGCGGCACCGCGCAGGCGCGGGCCTATGCCGCGATGCTCGGCTACAGCGACGTGCGCGTGCTCGCGCTTTCGGAGAGCATGGTGGGCGGCCTGCAGCCTTTCGCGCCCGCCAAGGCGCTCCGGCTCGAGGCCACCGCCTCCCCGATCGAACCCGGCCAGGTCGCGACCGGCGTCAACGTCACGATCACTTACGAATTGCTCGGCAAATCCGCCGCCGGAACGAAGTGAACCATTCACGGCTTGTTCAATGGACATGCGCTAGGCACAATCCTGTCATGAACGTCCAACCTGCCTTGCTCACCGCCGCGCTGGCCGCCTTTGCCCTGGCAGGGGTGCCCGCGCGCGCGCAGCAGCCGGACCAGATGCGCGGAGAGCAGGGCGAGGCACGGCGCGAGGCGCAGGCCGGCAACATCATGCGCTCGGGCGAGATCGAGGCGAAGATCCTGCCCCAGATGCGCGATGCGGAATATCTGGGCTTTGCGTATGATTCGACCGCGCGGGCCTATCGCCTCAAGTTCATCAAGGATGGCCGCGTCACCTATGTCGATGTCGACGCCCGCACCGGGCGCATCATCGGCCGTTCGCGCTGACGGCGGGCCGATGGCCATTCAGCCGGGGAAAGCAGCCGGATGCGGGCAAGCGGCTTGCTTGACGCCCGCGGCCCAAAGGCGCACCAACCGCGCGGACATTAACCAGGAAACCGGGGACCCATGCGCATTCTGATCGTCGAAGACGAACCCACCCTCGGCGCGCAGCTGAAGGCTACGCTTGAAGGGCAGGGCTATGCCGTCGACCTTTCCACCGATGGCGAGGACGGGCACTTCATGGGCTCGACCGAGGATTACGACGCGGTGGTGCTTGACCTTGGCCTCCCCGAAATCGACGGGCTGACCGTGCTCGGCATGTGGCGGCGCGAGGGCCGGGCCTTCCCGGTGCTGGTGCTGACCGCGCGTGACAGCTGGTCGGACAAGGTCGCGGGGCTCGATGCGGGGGCGGACGATTACCTGGCCAAGCCGTTCCAGACCGAGGAACTGATCGCCCGCCTGCGCGCGCTGATCCGCCGCGCTTCGGGTAACACCTCTTCGGAGCTGACGGCGGGCGACGTGCGGCTGGACACCCGCTCGGGCCGCGTCACGCTCGCGGGCGAGCCGGTCAAGCTGACCGCGCAGGAATACAAGCTGCTCTCCTACCTCATGCACCACAAGGGCAAGGTGGTGAGCCGCACCGAACTGATCGAACACATCTACGATCAGGACTTCGACCGGGATTCGAACACCATCGAAGTCTTCGTCACCCGCATCCGCAAGAAGCTTGGCGCAGACGTGATAACGACCATCCGTGGCCTCGGTTACAGCCTCGACGACCCTGCCGACCAGCCGCGCGCCTGAGGCGCAGGCGGGCGGCGGCGATGCTCCGCTGACCTTGCCCGCGGGCGGGGCCGAGGCCATGCCCGAGGCTCCGGCCGCACCCGTCGCCGCCAAGCCGCGCGCCAGCCTTGCCCGGCGCATGGGGCTGATCGCGGCGGGGTGGATCTTCTTCCTGTTGCTCGGCGGCGGCCTCGCGCTCGAGCGCACCTTGACCGCGCAGGTCGAGGCCAATTTCGACGAACAGCTCGATTACCAGCTCACGGCGATGATCGCCTCGGCCGAGATCGACGCGAGCGGCGAGGTGTGGTTCTACCGCACGCTGGGGGACCAGCGCTTCCTCGAACCGGGCAGCGGGCTCTACTGGCAGATCTCGGGCGGCAATTACGAGCCCTGGCCCTCGCGCAGCCTGTGGGACCGGACGCTGAAGCTCCACGGGGCGCAAGGCAAGGGCGAGCACTTCGACAGCGAAGTGCACATCTACAATTCCGACCAGTTCAAGGGCGAGCCGCTACGGATCGCTGAGCGCACCGTGATCCTGCCCGGCAGCGAGACCCGCTGGACCTTCGCTGTCGCCAGCGCGACCGAGCAGATGGACGCGCAGATCGGGCGGGTGCGGCTGATCCTGATCTGGTCCTTCGCGGTGCTGGGCCTCGGCCTGCTGGTGATGGCGCTGCTGCAGATCCGTTACGGCCTCTCGCCCTTGCGGCGCGTGCGCGCGGCGATCCAGAACCTGCGTACCACGGGCGCGAACCGCATCACCGAGCCCTTGCCGCTCGAAGTGCAGCCGCTGGTCGAGGAAGTGAATGCGCTGCTCGAACATACCGAGCGTCAGGCGGAGGAAGCGCGGCGGCATGCGGGCAATCTCGCCCATGCGCTCAAGACCCCGCTCACCGTGCTCACCAACGCCGCGACCGCGCGCGCGCCCGACCTTGGCGAGGCGGTGATGCGCGAGACGCGGACGATGCAGCGCCATGTCGACCACCACCTCGCCCGCGCCCGCGCCGTCGGCCGCCGCGCGGTCGGCCATGCGCGCACCAATGTGATGGCGAGCGCGACAGCAGTGCGCCGCGCGGTCGAGCGGCTCTATCCCGACGGCCGGCTTGATATTGCGGGAAACAAGCAGGCGCTGGTCTCGCTCGAGCGGCAGGACCTCGACGAATTGCTTGGCAACCTGATCGAGAACGCGGCCAAGTATGGCGGCGGCTCGGTGTTCGTCACCATCGACCCCGACGAAGCGCCGCGCGATCCCAAGATGTGCCTCATCTGGGTCGAGGATGACGGGGCGGGCATCCCCGAGGCCGAGCGCATCCGCATCTTCGATCGCGGCGTCCGGCTCGATACCGGCAAGCCCGGCACCGGCCTCGGCCTTGCGATCGTGCGCGATGTGGCGGAGATCTACGGCGGCAGCGTCCAGCTGGGGGAAAGCGAAGACCTCGGCGGCCTGCTGGTCGAACTGCGCCTGCCGCGCGCGGAATGACGACGGCGCGAAGGGTTTTTTCAGGCCCTGCGTTGTAGGGGCGAAGACATAAACGCAAACAGGCCATTTGCGCGCCCATGACCACCGCGACCGAGCCCGCTCCCGCGACCGTCTCCGCCCCGCCGCCGGGCGATGACGCGGCGTGGGCGGCGCGGCTGGCGGCGCGCGATCCGGCGGCGCTGCGCGCAATGATCGCCCGGAATGGCGGTGCGCTCCACCGCGTCGCCTATCGCATGACGGGCGATGCGCACGAGGCCGAGGACATCGTGCAGGAGGCGATGCTGCGCCTGTGGGATCACGCGCCCGCCATCGCCGCCAAGCACCCGGTCGGCAGTCAGGCGGCGGCGCGCCTCCGGCTCGGCGGCTGGCTGCAAAGGGTGGCGACCAATCTCGCCATCGACCGCCTGCGCCGCACCCGGCGGCTGTCGGGCGGCGAGGTGCCCGAGGAAGAGGATGACGCCCCGCTCGCCGATGCGGTGATCGAGGCAGAGGAACGTGACAATCTGGCGCGGGCGCTGGTGCTCGCGCTGCCCGAACGCCAGCGCGCCGCGATCGTGCTGACCTATTACGAGGAGCTGCCCAATGCCGAGGCGGCCGAAGCGATGGACATGAATATCAAAGCCTTCGAAAGCCTGCTGCACCGCGCCCGGACGGCGCTGCGACAGGCTATGGCGGCGCAAGGAGACGCGCCATGAGCGTGAATGAACCCCGCAAGGATGAAGCGCCGATTGCGCCGGGCTCGCCGCTCGCGCGGGTGCTCGACGGCTACGGCGTGCCCGAGCTGTCTGCCGGTTTTGCCGACCGCGTCCTCGCGGCCGCCGAAACCCGCGCAGCGCCGCTCCCCGAATTGCGCCGTCCTGCGCGCAGCCGCCGCTGGCGCATCGGCCAGCGTATTGCCATCGGCGTCGCCAGCTTCGGCGCGCTCGCGACCGCTGCTGCGGCGACGGGGGTGCTCGAACAGCTGGCGATCCCGGTGCCCTCGGCCAGAACCGTGTGGGCGAGCCTCACCGGCAACGCTCCGGCTGCGGCAGCGCCCGAGCCGGTTGTCGCCGCCGCCGTGAAGGACGCCGCACCCACCCCGGCGCCGGTCGGCATCGAAGGCCCGATCGACACGCCCGAGGAGCTTCAGGAGACCTTCCGCCGGGTCGATCAGGTCCGCGCCGGTCGCCGCGAGGAGCGCCGCGCGATCATCGACCAGCGCATCAAGTCCGAGATCGAGCGCCGCCGCGCCGCGGGCCTGCGCGTGCTCACACCCGAGGAAGAGGCGCGGCTGCGTGCCCGGATCGAGCAAGCAGTCACCGCCCGCGAACAGCGCGCCGATGCCGCCGCCGCCGCGCGGCGCGAGGCGATGGAGCAGAAGGTCGCGAACGGCGAGGCGCTGACCCGCGAGGATCTGACCGGCCGCAAGCCCGTCAGCCCCGAGACGCGCGAGCGCCTGCGGAACTTGCGCGACCTGCCTCCCGGCGAGCGTGCCAGGGCGTGGCGCGCGCTGCCGCCGGAGGAGCGCCGGGCGCTGGCCGATGAATGGCGCGCGCGCCGCGCGGGGCGGTTGCCGGCCGCACCATCACCTGTCCCGCCGCAGGACACCGTGCCTCCCTCCGAATGAAATTCCTCTCCCGGCGCGAAGGGCATTGGCGGCTGGGGCGTTGAGATCATGTCACCGGCAGCGACCCCGCTTCGCTTGCCGGGACGGATCAACCCCCTGATGGGATGGAGGAAAGTTACGATGATCAAGACCCCGCTGATGATCGCCTCGCTCGCCGCGCTCGCGCTTGCCGCGCCGCTCGCCGCGCAGGAGAAGACCCGCACCAAGACCTATGAAGGCGACAGGTACACCGCCACGCAGACCACCACAGTGAACCCGGAAACCGGCACCGCGACCCGTACCGGCACCGCGACCAACACCGCCACCGGCCAGACCGCGACCAGCATCGGCGTGCGCCAGCGCACCGATACGGGTGCGACCGTCTCGCTCACCCAGACCGGCACCCAGGGCCGCACCCGCAGCCTCGAAGGCGAGCGCGTGCGCACCGAGGGCGGCTCGACCTTCACCGGCACGGCCACCGGGCGCGGCGGCCAGACCTACGGGCTCGCGGGCAGCCGCAGCCGCGACGGGCAGGGCAATTCACAGGCGAGCCAGAGCGTGACCAATTCCGCCGGCCAGACCCTCGCCTCGCGCGACCGCGTCACCTCGCGCGGCAATGGCCAGGTCAGCACCACCGTCAACCGGACCCGCGCCGAGGGCGTCTCGCGCCCGCCGCGCGCCCGCCGCCCGCGCGGCTGAGGGGAGGAACTTCGCGCCGCTCCGGCAGGCGGCGTGGCCCCGCGCCTGCCATCTTTCGAGGAGCGCGCGATGGCGGCAGGCGCCAGCGCCGGTCTGGTAGACCGGAACGCGCCGCGCCGATGGGGGCACGCGGGGCCGGACAGGGCCCGCGTGCCCCGCTTTTTTGCTCCGCTCCGGTTCACCGCCGGTTCAACCTGCGCAAGCGACTGAATTCGCTCGTGCGTTGGTGGAGGCGACGAGGTGAACCTAGGTCCCCGCAAGATCCTGCTGCTGGCCCCGCTGCTCTTGGCCGGCTGCGCCTCGGGCGCTCCCGAAGGCGAGCGCACGGTCTTTCACAATCCTTACGCTCCGGCCGCGACAGCCAGCCAAGGCGGTATCGGCCCCGCCTGCGACACCACCGCGCGGGCGAGCGATACCACCTGTCTCGGCGTGCCGCTCACCGGCAAGGGGCGGGGCAACACGATCGGCGCCGCGCTCGAAGACTGGGGGAACCTCACCCGCGCCCAGCGCCGCGTGCTGCGCGAGCGGGCCGAATTGCTCAAAGATTTGCGCGAGCAGCCGGTTGTTAAGCCGCCGCCGCCTCCGCCGCCCGCGCCGGAGCCGGCCGAGGCACCCTGACGCGCTTCAGCCCGCTGCGGCGCGCTCGTGGTGGCGGATCACTTCGTCGATGATGAAGCGCAGGAACTTCTCGGAGAACTCGGGGTCGAGATCGGCCTCCTCCGACAGCTTCCTCAGCCGCGCGATCTGGCGCGCCTCGCGCTCGGGATCGGCGGGGGGGAGAGTGACCTTCGCCTTGTATTCGCCCACTGCCTGGGTGATCCGGAAGCGCTCCGCGAGCATGTGGATCAGGGCTGCATCAATGTTGTCGATGCTCTTGCGAAAGGCAGCGAGCACCGGATCGGGTGCGGCGGGGTGTTGCGGATCATGCGCCATCGCCTGCGAAACTAGCAGCAATTCTGCGCTTGCCAAGCATGCGCAGGCCGCCCTAGAGCCTTGGCCAGCATGAGTGCCGACATCATTCCCATGCCGCGCAAAGGCCCGACGCTCGATCCCATGCTGTCGCTGACGGCAAGCGGCATGAATTCGGTCAATGCCGTGATCCTCGAGCGGATGCAGAGCGAGATCCCGCTGATCCCGCGGCTCGCCGGACACCTCATCAGCGGTGGAGGCAAACGGCTGAGGCCGATGCTGACGCTCGCGGGGGCGGAACTGGTGGGCTACAAGGGCACGCGCCACCACAAGCTCGCCGCCGCGGTCGAGTTCATCCACACCGCGACGCTGCTGCACGACGACGTGGTCGATGGCAGCGAGCTGCGGCGCGGCAAGGCGGCGGCCAACATCATCTTCGGCAATCCGGCGACTGTGCTGGTCGGCGATTTCCTGTTCAGCCGCGCCTTCGAATTGATGACCGAGGACGGCAGCTTGCGCGTCCTCTCGATCCTTTCGCGCGCGAGCGCGGTGATCGCCGAGGGCGAGGTCTCGCAGCTCTCCGCCCAGCGCCAGATCAACACCAGCGAGGAACAATACCTCCACATCATCGGCGCCAAGACCGCCGCGCTGTTCGCGGCCGCCAGCCAGATCAGCGCGGTGGTGGCCGAATGCTCGGAGGAGCAGGAGCGCGCGCTCGAAGCCTATGGCCGCAACCTCGGGGTGGCGTTCCAGCTAGTCGACGATGCGATCGACTACGATTCCGACGCCGCCGAAATGGGCAAGGACCAGGGTGACGACTTCCGCGAGGGCAAGATGACCCTGCCCGTGATCCTCGCCTATGCCCGCGGCAGCGAGGAAGAGCGCCGGTTCTGGAAGGACGCGATCCTCGGCCACCGCGCGTCGGATGCGGATCTCGCCCAGGCGATCGGGCTGATCGGCAGGCACAACGCGCTGGAGGACACCCGCGAGCGCGCCCGCCACTTCGCGCACCGCGCGATCGACGCGATCTCGATTTTCCCCGACGGCAAGGCGCGGGCCGCGATGGCCGAAGCCGCGCAATTCGCGGTCGCGCGCGGGCATTGAGCAGGCTATCGGGCGGGGCGTGAGCCTCGACCTCCCCATCCACGCCGTCCTCCCGCAAATCCGCGCCGTGCTGGCGGGCGAGGGCGCGGGCGTGCTGATCGCGCCGCCGGGAGCGGGGAAGACCACAGCCGTTGCGCCCGCGCTGCTCGCCGAGCCATGGTGCAGCGGCCAGATCATCATGACATCCCCCCGCCGCGTCGCCGCCCGCGCCGCCGCCGAACGCATGGCCGAGATGCTGGGCGAGAAGCCGGGCGAGACGGTCGGCTACATGACCCGGCTCGACAGCAAGGTCTCCGCCCGCACCCGCATTCTGGTGGTGACCGAGGCGATCCTCGTCAATCGGCTGGTGGATGACCCGGAACTCCCCGGTGTTTCCGCCCTGCTGTTCGACGAGGCGCACGAACGCGCGCTCGACAGCGATCTCGGGCTCGCACTGGCGCTCGAGACCCGCGCCGTGCTGCGCGAGGATCTGCGGGTGCTGGTGATGTCCGCGACCATCGACGGCGCGCGCTTTGCTCGGCTGCTGGGCGAGGGCGCGGCGGTGATCGAGAGCGAGGGGCGCAGCTTTCCGCTGGCAATCAAGTGGCTTGGCGGCGATGCCTCGCAAGCCATCGAGGATCGCATGGCCGCCGCGGTGATGACCGCGTGGCGCGAGGAGGCGGAGGATATCCTCGCCTTCCTCCCCGGCGTGCGCGAGATCGAGCGCGTGCGCGAGCGGCTGGAGCCGCGCCTCGCCGGTACCCCGATCCACGCGCTCCACGGCCAGATCGAGCCTGCCGCCCAGCGCGCCGCGATCCGCCGCGATCCCGAGGGCCGCCGCCGGATCGTGCTGGCCACCGCCATCGCCGAGACCTCGCTGACCTTGGACGGGGTGAGCGTGGTGGTCGATTCCGGCCTTGCACGCCTTGCCGAGTTCGACCGTGCGGCGGGGACCACCCACCTCCTTACCCGCCGCGCCTCGCAGGCCTCGGCGGCGCAGCGCGCAGGGCGTGCGGCGCGGCAGGGGCCGGGGGTTGCCTACCGCCTGTGGGAGGAGGCCGCGCACGCGGGCCTGCCGCCTTTCGCACCGGCCGAGATCATGCAGGCCGACCTTGCCCCGCTGCTGCTGCGGCTGGCGAAGTGGGGCACCGCCGACCCGGCGGGCCTGCCGTGGCTTGACCCACCGCCCGAGGCCTCGGTCGCCGCCGCGCGCCGGGCGCTCGAGGCGCTCGGTGCGCTCGACGGGGCGGGACGCATCACCCCGCTGGGCGAGGCCATCGCCAGTCTTCCGATGGCACCCGACCAGGCCGCCGCCGTGCTCCACGGCGCGGCGGCGGGCGTGGGCGAGGATGCGGCGCGGCTTGTGATGCTGCTCCAGGAGCGCGGTCTTGGCGGGCGCGGGGAGGATCTGATGCAGCGCCTCGCCCGCTGGCGCGGCGACCGCGCGCCGCGCAGCACGGCGGCGGCGGGGATCGCGCGCGGCTGGGCGGGGCAGGCGGGCAAGCTCGCCAGCGTGATCGGCGAAAGTCTCGCCGAGGAAGCCCCTGAGGCGCTCGCGCTCGCCCGCCCCGACTTCGTCGCGCGCCGCCGCGATCCATCGGGCGAGCACTGGATCAGCGCCGGAGGGCGAGGATACATCCTCGACCCTGCCTCGCCGCTGGCCCGTGCGGAGTGGATCGTGATCGGCGACGCGCAGGGGCAGGCCAAGGGCGCGCGGATCACGGCGGGTGCCGAGCTTTCGCCTGACCGCATCGCCGCGCTGTTTGCGAGCGAACTTGCAGAGCGTGTCACAACGCGCTGGAATAGCGAGAAAAGCCGTGTCGAGGCGCGGCGCGAACGCCGCCTCGGCGCGATCGTGCTGGCAAGTGTGCCGGAGCCTTCGCCTGATCCTGCGCTGCTTGTGGATATCCTTGTGGAGAAGGCGCTGGAGAAGCTGGGGGAACTGCTGCCGGAGGGCTTCCTTGCCCGCGCCCGCTTTGCCGGGGTCGAGGCGCTTTCGCCGGAAATCTTGCGGGCGCGTGCAGCCGATTGGCTCGCACCACTGCTGTCAGGCAGGCGCGACCTCGATCTCCCTCCGCATCGCGTCGCCGAAGCCGCGCTCGGCCTCATCGACTGGAACGCCCGTGCCGCGCTGGACAAGGCAGCGCCGACCCACTTCACCTCGCCCGCCGACACCCGCCACCCCATCGACTACGCGGGTGACGATGCCCCCAGCGTCGAGGTGCGCGTGCAGGGCGTGTTCGGGCTCGACACCCATCCGATGATCGGCACCACCCCGTTGCTGCTCAAGCTCACCAGCCCCGGCGGGCGTCCGGTGCAGGCGACCCGCGACCTGCCCGGCTTCTGGCGCGGCAGCTGGCGCGATGTGGTCAAGGACATGAAGGGCCGCTACCCCAAGCACCGCTGGCCCGACCAGCCGTGGCTGGAAAAGCCGAGCATGAAGACCAAAAACGCCTTCAACCGCAGCGATTCGTGATCTAAGGCGCAGGGCCATGAGCGCGAGAATTTACCAGAAGCCCAAGCATGCGATGCAGTCCGGCAAGGCCCATACCGACGAGTGGGTGCTGGAATTCGAACAATCGCAGGCGCGTTTTGCCGATCCGCTGATGGGCTGGGCGGGCACGGGCGACACCCAGTCGCAGGTGCGCCTCACCTTCCCCTCGAAGGACGCCGCGCGCGCCTATGCCGAGAAATACGGCATCCCCGCGCGCGTGATCGCGACGCCGCCCAAGCGGCTGAAGCTGCAGGCCTATGCGGATAATTTCCGCTGATTTCTTTGCGCAGCCCCATCCGGGGCTGCATCCTCGCTAGACTGGGAGCAAAGCTGCGGGCGCGCGGTTGCGCTTGCGGCCCTGCGGGCCGGCGTGCGCCACAATCGCTGTTGAAATCCGTCGCAACCCCCGCCATATGCCGCTCCGGGAGTCGGGTGGACGTTTGCGTCCGCTCACCGTGTCAGGGCCGGAAGGCAGCAGCACAGGTGGATTGCGGCGGGTCGCCCGGCTCCTTTTTCAACCACATCGCCGATGCGCATCGCATGACAAACCGCGCCCGAGCGCCTAGCTTGGTACCATGAGCGATTCCGATCCCGAACTGCCCGAGGACGACACCGGGCCGAGCGCCGCCGAGCTCGAGGCGGCGGGGCAGAGCGCGCTGTTCGGCGATCCGGTGCCTGCGCCTGCATCTGCGCCGGAGGCGCCCCCGCCAGCGGCCACGTCGGACCCTGCGCCAGCAGGGCTCCCTCAGCCCCCTCGGCCGGCCTCGGCGGGCGGGGGGCAGGCTTACCGCGTGCTCGCCCGCAAGTATCGCCCGCAAACCTTCTCCGAACTGATCGGGCAGGAGGCGATGGTGCGCACCCTCGCCAATGCCATCGCCCGCGACCGGCTGGCCCATGCCTTCCTGATGACCGGGGTGAGGGGGGTCGGCAAGACTTCGACCGCGCGGCTTATCGCCAAGGCGCTGAACTGCGTCGGCACCGACGGGCAGGGCGGGCCGACGATCGACCCTTGCGGTGTGTGCGAACCCTGCACCGCCATCGCTGAAGGCCGCCATATCGACGTCATCGAGATGGACGCCGCCTCCAACACCGGGGTCGACGACGTTCGCGAGATCATCGAGCAGGTGCGCTATGCGGCGGTTTCGGCGCGCTACAAGATCTATATCATCGACGAAGTCCACATGCTGTCGCGCAATGCTTTCAATGCGTTGCTCAAGACACTTGAGGAACCGCCGCCGCACGTGAAGTTCCTGTTCGCCACCACCGAGGTCGACAAGCTGCCCGTGACGGTGCTGAGCCGCACCCAGCGCTTCGACCTTCGGCGCATCCCCGCCCCGCTGCTTGCCGGACACTTTGCCAAGGTCTGCGCGCTGGAGGGTGTCGAGGCCGAACCCGAGGCGCTCTCGATCATCGCCAATGCCGCCGAAGGCTCGGTGCGCGATGGTCTTTCGATCCTCGACCAGGCGATCGCCCATGCCGATCTCGACGGCGAGGGCAAGGTCGCCGCCGCCCGGGTGCGCGACATGCTGGGGCTGGCCGACAAGAGCGCGCAGCGCCGCCTGCTTGGACACGTTTTGTCGGGCGATGCCAAGGCCTTGCTGGCTGCGGTTGACGAGCAATATGCACTGGGCGTCGAGCCGCTGGCGCTGATCCGCGCGCTGATGGACCTCGTCCACCGCGTCACCCTTGCGCAGGTCTCGGGCGGCGAACCCGATGCGCCCGCCGAGGACGAACGCGCCGCGCTCGCCGATTTTGCCGCGCGGCTCGGGGCGGCCGAATTGCACCGCTTGTGGCAGCTGCTGATGAAGGGCCACGACGAGGTGCGCACCGGCCCCGATCCGCTGATCTCGCTCCAGATGGCGCTGCTGCGCATCCTCCACGCGGCGCAAATGCCCGATCCCGGGAAGCTCGCGCGGCGGATCGAGGAGCTGGCGGCCAGCGGCATCGCCGCCGAGCCCGCCGGTGTCCCCGGTGCCGCGCCTGCCGCCGCGCCGGTCGCTGCCGCGCCCAATCACAGCTGGGCCGCGCTGGTCGATCAGGTCGACGCCATGGGCCAGCTGCGCATCGCCCAGATGATGCGCGACTGGGTGCGGGTGATCGAGCTCGGCCCCGAACGGCTCGTCTACCAGCAGGCCGACAATTTCCCCGATGACCCCGCGCCCGAAATCCGCGAGGCGCTGTTCAAGCTGACGGGCAAGCGCTGGCAGATCGAGCGCGGCACCGGTGCGGCGCAGCCCAGCTTGCGCGAAGCCGCCGAGGCTGCCGCTGCGGCCGAGGACGCACGCATCCGCTCCGACCCGCTGGTGCGCGCCGCTTTCGAAGCCTTCCCCGATGCCGAACTGCTCGACGCCCCCCTCAAGGCCGCAGCCGGCGCCGGAAGCCCCCCCTGGAATTGACGGAGTACCCCCGATGAAGTCGATGGAAGAAATGATGGCCGCCGCACAGAAGGCTGCCGAGACCATCCAGAATCAGATGAACGAGATGCAAGTGAAGCTCGATTCAATCGAGGTCGAAGGGCAGGCGGGCGGGGGCCTCGTCAAGGTCCGCGCGAGCGCCAAGGGCCGCATCCTCGGGGTTTCGATCGACGACAGCCTGATGGTGCCCGATGACAAGCAGATACTCGAAGATCTGGTAGCCGCCGCCTTCAACGACGCGCGCGACCGGGCGGACCGCGTGTCGGAGCAGCAGATGAAGGATATGCAGTCCTCGATGGGCCTCCCCCCGGGGTTCAACCTGCCCGGGCTGGGGTGACGCTTACGTGAGCGAAATTCTCGCCCGGATCGCGTTTGCGGGCGAGATCGTCGAATGGCGCGGGCCGGCCCCGTTCCTGTTCGTGCCCGTGCCGGACGAGCATGTCGCCGAACTGCGATATGCCGCGCGCGAGGCGAGCTACGGCTGGGGCTGTGTTCCTGTCGCCGCGCGCATCGGCCGGACCGATTTCGCCACCTCGCTGTTTCCGCGCGGGGAGACCTATTTCCTGCCGGTGAAGGTCGCGGTGCAGCGGGCCGAAGGCGTGGGCCTTGGCGACCGGGTGGCAACGGTGATCGCCGTAATGCGGCGCTAGACCACCTTTCGCCCGAAGCCGCCTTGCGCAGGGGGGCGGGCAGGGGGCATGGCCAAAGCCTTGGGCGCGGGTGCGGCCTGGCGCTCGGTCGCCGGTTCTGTCTCGCGCGCCTTGCGCTGCTGCATGTAGCGCGCGAAGGCTTCATCGGCGTCGAAATCCGATTGGGGTTCGGCATCCTCGACAAAGCGCTTGCGGCCTGCGTTCTCGCGGATGCTCTTGCCGGTCAGCCCGCCCCACAGATCGGCGAGTGCGCTGCGGATGCCGCGCCAGATGCACACGTTGCCTGCCGCCACCAGCAGCAGCTCGGGGACGGTCCCTGCGGCGCCCGAGGTCATGATCTGCTGCGGCGCGCTGCCGCCATGTAGGGCAGCGGCAGCGATGTAACAGCCAAGGCCGACGCCAATCCAGACCACTGTCTTCATCGCGCGTCTCTCCGCTTCGCACCATCACAGAATACCGTGCGAGGGTTAACGCGCCGTGCCCGCTGCAAGTGCGTTCCACAGGTTCTCCGGCAAAAGCCATTGCGGCGCCAAAGGGGTGCACCCATATTCGCATCAAAGGCGTCGTTCCCCTGACGCCGCATGGACCCAAGATACATGACCCAGACCTTCCCTCTCCTCCCCTTGCGCGACATCGTCGTCTTCCCCGGCATGGTCGTCCCCCTGTTCGTGGGGCGCGACAAGTCGGTGGCGGCGCTCGAGGCGGCGATGGAGGCCTCCAAGGACATCGTCCTCCTCGCCCAGCTCGATCCGGGCTGTGACGATCCCGAGGGCGATGACCTCTACGATGTCGGCGTGATCGCGCAGGTGCTGCAGCTCCTGAAGCTGCCCGATGGCACCGTGCGCGTGCTGGTCGAGGGCAAGACCCGCGCGCGGCTCAGCGCGCTCGAGGATGCCGGCACGCACCTCGTCGCCGAGGTCGAAACCATCGCGCCCGAGACCGTTGCGGGCAGCGAGGTCACCGCGCTGATGCGCCAGGTGGTCGAGCAGTTCGGCGAATATGTGAAATTGAACAAGAAGCTCGGCGAGGACGCGGGCGTGGACCTCACCGAGGTTGACGATGCCGGCCAGCTTGCCGACACCATCGCTGCCGCGATCAGCGCCAAGGTTTCGGACAAGCAGGCGCTGCTGACCGAGGGCAATCCGCTGAAGCGGCTCGAGCTGGTCATGGCCTTCATGGAAGGCGAGCTTTCGGTGCTGCAGGTCGAACGCCGCATTCGCGGGCGCGTGAAGCGCCAGATGGAGAAGACCCAGCGCGAATATTACCTCAACGAACAGCTGAAGGCGATCCAGTCGGAGCTCGGCGGCGGCGATGATGGCGAGGGCAACGAGATTGCCGAGCTCACCGAGAAGATCGAGAAGACCAAGCTTTCCAAGGAAGCCCGCGCCAAGGCGCAGGCCGAATTGAAGAAACTGCGCAGCATGCAGCCGATGAGCGCCGAGGCGACGGTGATCCGCAACTATCTCGATGTGCTGCTCGGCCTGCCGTGGGGCAAGAAGTCGAAGCTGAAGAAGGACATCGCCCGGGCGCAGGCGGTGCTCGATGCCGATCACTATGCGCTCGAGAAGGTCAAGGACCGCATCGTCGAGTACCTAGCGGTGCAGGCGCGCACCAACAAACTGAAGGGGCCGATCCTGTGCCTCGTCGGCCCGCCGGGCGTGGGCAAGACCAGCCTCGGCAAGTCGATCGCCAAGGCGACGGGGCGCGAATTCGTGCGCCAGTCGCTGGGCGGCGTGCGCGACGAGGCGGAAATCCGCGGTCACCGCCGCACCTATATCGGCTCGATGCCGGGCAAGATCGTCGCCAACCTCCGGAAGGCCGGGACCAGCAACCCGCTGTTCCTGCTCGACGAGATCGACAAGCTCGGGCAGGACTTCCGCGGCGATCCGGCCTCGGCGCTGCTCGAGGTGCTCGATCCCGAACAGAACGCCAAGTTCCAGGACCACTATCTGGAACTGGACCTCGACCTCAGCGACATCATGTTCGTGTGCACCGCAAACAGTCTCGATCTGCCGCAGCCGCTGCTCGACCGGATGGAGATCATCCGCTTGGAAGGCTACACCGAGGACGAGAAGGTCGAGATCGCCGAGCGGCACCTGGTCGAAAAGCAGGTCAAGGCGCACGGATTGAAGAAGGGTGAGTTCACCCTGACGCAGGAGGCGCTGCGCGATCTGATCCGCTATTACACCCGCGAAGCCGGGGTGCGCACGCTCGAGCGCGAGGTGGCCAAGCTGGCGCGCAAGAGCTTGCGCCAGATTCTCGAAGGCAAGACGGCCAGTGTTACCATCACGCCCGAGAATCTCGGCGACTTCTCCGGCGTGCGGCGCTTCAAGCACGGCGTTTCGGAAGCCGAGCCGCAGGTCGGCGCGGTCACGGGCCTTGCCTGGACCTCGGTCGGCGGCGAACTGCTGACCATCGAAAGCGTCACCACCCCGGGCAAGGGCGAGATCAAGACCACCGGCAAACTGGGGCAGGTGATGAACGAGAGCGTCGCTGCGGCCTTCAGCTTCGTCAAGGCGCGCAGCCCCGCCTACGGGATCAAGCCCTCTGTCTTCAATCGCAAGAACGTCCACATCCACCTCCCCGAAGGCGCGGTGCCCAAGGACGGGCCGAGCGCCGGGATCGGGATGGTCACATCGATCGTCTCGACGCTGACCGGCATCGCGGTGCGCCCCGACGTGGCGATGACCGGCGAGGTGACGCTGCGTGGCAGGGTGCTGGCGATCGGCGGCCTCAAGGAAAAGCTGCTGGCGGCGCTGCGCGGGGGCATCAAGACCGTCCTCATCCCCGAGGAGAACGTCAAGGACCTCGCCGAAATCCCCGCCAATGCGCGCGAGGGGCTGGAGATCGTTGCCGTCTCCCACGTCGACGAGGTGCTCGCTCGCGCGCTGGTGGAGCCGATCGAGGCGATCGAATGGACCGAGGCGGACGATCTCGCCAGCCAGCCGGGTGTCTCCACTTCCGCGCCATCGGGCGCATCGGGAGAGGTGCCAACCGCGCATTGAGCCGCTAGAAGGCGGCCAACTGCGGTGATTCGCCGCAGGGTCGCATTTTCCCGGAAGTCTGCAAAACGGGGCTGAACGCGCGTCAAACTGCGGTTTGGCGCGGCATTCTTGCCGTGTTTGCGCGATCGATGCCGGTCGAGGCCGATAGGCTTTGACAGGGTTCGCAAAAAAGTCTCAATTTGCGGGCTTTCGACAAGTGCGATTCACAGACACGACGAAATCCTGAAGCGAGGGGGTTCCCAGATGAACAAGAACGACCTGATCAGCGAAGTTGCCAACGCGAGCGGTCTTTCGAAGAACGATGCATCGAGCGCGGTCGAAAGCGTGTTCGATGCCATCACCAAAGCGCTCTCGGGCGGTGACGAGGTGCGGCTGGTCGGCTTCGGCACCTTCTCGGTCGCCAAGCGCAAGGCCTCGACGGGGCGCAACCCGCGCACCGGCGAGCCGATGAAGATCAAGGCCTCCAACCAGCCCAAGTTCAAGGCGGGCAAGGGGCTGAAGGACGCGGTCAACTAAGACCGCGCGCCGACTACGACAGGGGCATGGAAAAACCCCGCCAGCGGCATCGCTGGCGGGGTTTTTCCTTGGCGGTCGCGGTTCCGCTCAGCGAGCGCCGGCGGCGATCAGCGCGGTCGGCGCTTGCGCGGTGCGCGGAGAGATCCGCCACACCAGCGCCTCGCCCGCAGTCCCGGCGACCGGGCCTTCGTCGGTGTTGTTGGCAAGGATGCGCATCCCCGGCGCGGCGCGCACGGTGAAGGTGCCGTCGATCTGGGGCACGCCCGGGATGGTGGCCGGGTCCTCGCCGTTCTTGGCCGCTTCCTCGGCCGCGCCCATCGCGGCCAGCCCGGCAAAGGACCCTGCGCCCATCAGCCCGCCGAGGCCGGCGGTATCGCTGTTCTGCGCCGCAAAGCCGGGTGCGTTGATCCGCACCTGCCCGCCCTTGCGCAAATAGACCTGCACGAAGGGATTGGTGGCGGGAAAGCCCTCGATCAGCGGGAACAGGAAGTCGTGCCCCGTCGTGCCGGTGATCCGGTAGCTTACATCGAACACCCCGTCGCCCTTGTGGACCACGCGCTCCCAGCCCTTCTGGCGCTGGAGGATCTTGACGAGCTCGTCTGCCGCCTTGGGGTCGCTGGGGTCGATCCCGCCCATGAGCGCGGCCATCTGCTGGGCCTGCTTCTTGGCCTGCTCGGCCCGCTCGGCCGCGCCAGCATCCCACTCGGCGCGCTGGGCGGCGAGCTCCTCTTCCGAGCATTCTCGCGGCTCGAAGGTCTCGTCATTGTAGCATTCGTTCGGGGTGAATTCCTCTTTCCCCGCATCCATCTGCGCCAGCTTGGACAGGCCGAGGAAGAAGATCTCGCCCTCATAGGTGAAGGTGAAACTGTCCGGCCCGGTGATCGCGAGCTCGGAGGTGAACTTGCCCGGCGTCATGAAGCAGCCGCTGAGCACCAGCGCGAAGCCGGTCAGCAGCGCGGCGGCCCGGAGCCGGATGTGCGAGAATAGTGTCATATGAATTTCCCCCTCTCGGCCACGCTTCTACCCGCGCGAGGCCACCGCATAAAGCGCAATCGCGCCGGCGTTCGAGACATTGAGGCTTTCGATCGCCGAGGAGATCGGCAGCTTGGCGAGCACGTCGCAATGCGCGGCGATATTGTGCCTGAGTCCTTCGCCCTCCGCGCCGAGCACGATCGCGACCGGGCCGGTGGGGAGGATGTCGGCGAGCACGGCTTGCGCTTCGCCGGCAAGCCCGATGCGCCAGTAACCCGCTTCGGCCAGCTCCTCGAGCGCGCGGGCGAGGTTGACCACGCGCACCCAGGGTACGGTCTCCAGCGCCCCCGAGGCGGCCTTCGCCAGCACGCCGCCTTCGGGCGGGGCGTGGCGGTCCTGCGTGACGATCGCCGCCGCGCCGAAGGCCGCTGCCGATCGCAGGATCGCGCCCACGTTGTGCGGATCGGTGACCTGGTCGAGCACCACGATCGGCCGCTCGGCCTCTCCCAAGGCCACCTCGTCGAGGAACACGTCCTCGAGCGGGGCGCATTCGAGCACCAGGCCCTGATGCGGCGCGTCCTTGGCCACCAACCGGGCGAGGTCGGCGGCCTGGGCGTGCTCGATCGGAAAATCGGGCGGCAGCTCGCCGTCGAGGCTTTCGAGCCCTTCGGGCGTGGCCCACAGCTTGCGGTGCTGGCGCTCGGGGTTCTTCAAGGCCGCCTCGACCGCATGGCGGCCCCACAGGCGCACCTGACCGCTTGACGCCCGGCCCGAGCCGCGCCCACCCTTCATCCGGCCCGCACGCCCGCGCAGCGCGCGCTTTTTCTCACCTTTGCTCATGTTGTTTCCCGGCTGAGGCATTCCAAACGCGCCCCCTGCCAGCAGGGGCATTGACAGGCAAGCACCGCTTCGCCAAAGGGGCGCCTCTCGGCAGCGGGGCCCCCCGGGGACTCGCGCAATTTCAGCGCTCATCGCGCTTCGAGATGGCCCCCTTCAAGGCAAGGGACTGTGTGGACAGGTGGCCGAGTGGTTAAAGGCAGCAGACTGTAAATCTGCCCGTGCAAGCGTACGCTGGTTCGAATCCAGCCCTGTCCACCACACCCCCCTTTCGCCGCCCGGCTCAGCGCAGCGCCGCTTTCGAATCCGCCAGCATCGTGTCGAGATAGCCGCGCGTCTGGCGTGCCCGTTCGAGTGACTGGCGCGTCAGGGTTTCGGAGTTCGTGCCGCGCACCGAGCGCGCCAGCGTGTCGAGATAGGTCCGGTAGGTCTTCGCCGCCTCGGCGTTCTGCTGCCTCAGGCGGTAGCTTGCCAGTTCCGCCGGCGAGCCGTCGCGGCCGGGCTTCTGGCGGTCACCCAGGCGGATGATGGTACGGATGGCGTCGCGGCAGTCGTCCATGGCCGACCGATACTGCCTGAGGGTAGCGCTAGTGACCGGGCTGTCGGCGACAGGCGGCGGGGGCGGGACGAGGATGCTTGCCGCGGCAGGGACAACTGCGGGCGCCGGCACGATGCGCGTGACCGCGGGCGTCGGGCGGGCGCTGGAGTTTGCGGCTGCCACCGGCTTTTCAGCGTCCACCTCGCGTCCGGGACGGGCCGCCGGGGCAAGCGGAGCCTGCGGGGCCTAGTCAAGGCTTACTGCGGTATCGGGTTGCGCGATCCCGACAGCAGGATCGGGAGCCGCGGGCACGATGGCTTGCGGAAGACGGGGCTGCTGCACGGCGGCGACAGTCGGCGCGGGCGGGGCGTCCGAGGTCTGCCAAGCCGCGGCGCCGAGCAGCGCCAGTGTTGCAGCCAGACCGACATGGAGCATCAGCCCGACCTGCCTCAATACCGCCGGACTGCGACGGGAGGGCACTGCTGCTGGGCCGCTTCCCGTGGGTGCCAACCACGGCAGCCCCTCGAGTGAGGACAGCGCCTCGATCCCAATCGCAGCAGACCCGTCGCCGCGCCTTGCCGCTCCAGCCGTCACCCTTTCGCGCCGCAATTGCGCGCGCAGGTAATGGGTCGCGTTCGCCCGGTCGAAGGGGAGCGGGGGATCGGCAAGGTGTGCGGACATCGGCGAGGCATCCCTTCGCGGCAGTTGGTTTCCTGCCTGTCCGAACGGATCGGCCCCGCCCTTTATTCCCGCGCCGCCTGAATTCTTTCTGCCTCAGGCAGCCGCAGCGACGGTCGACGCGGTATCGGTCCAGCTGAGGCCCGGCAGGTAGCGTGCGGTGACCTTGCCGGCCCGTAACGCGAAAAGGTGCAGCCAGCCATTGTCGAACAGCGCGCGCACCTCCGGGTGCTTGTCGAGGACGGCCAGCATTGCCTCGCGCGGGGCCTCGATCATCACGCTGAGGCGCAGCGGTTCGTGCTGCAGGCGGTCGCCATCGTGGACCGCCTGCCACGGGAGGCCGGGGCGCAAGCGGCCGCCATTGCCCTCAATCACCCCGATCCCGCCGACGACATTGTGGATGAGCTTGTTGCCGCCGCCGAACATCTCGGGCGCGACCGACGAGCCGTAATACTGGAGGCTGATCCAGCTGGCGACCACTACCGGCGCGGTGATGATGAGTTCGAGCGTGCCGAAGCCTTCGTCCGCCTGCCAGTCGTAGGAGTGGAGGAAGGCGCGGCCCCCGAGGTCGCGGCCAGCGGTCGCCGTGCGCGGGGCGGCGATGAAGGCGGCGCATCCGGCAAGGCCCCATTCGGGGCGGATTTCGGCCCAGTTCTGCGCCCGCGCGGGCAGGCTTTCGCCGCTCGCGCCGGGCATCCGCAGCGCGCGTTCGGCGCGGGCGATCTTCGCTGCCTGCGCCAGCCATCCGCGGACCTTGGCGAGATCGCCGCTGCGGGCGGCGGGGAGGCCGTCGTCGTAGATCGTGATCGCGTCGGTGGTGGTGTCGTGCAGTCCGGCGACGAACAGCGTATCCTCGGCGACCTCGACGCCCCTCGACGCCAGCCCCGCGCGGGTCTCGGGATCGTTGAGCAGGATCGCCAGCAGGCGGGCCGAGACTTCGCCGGTGTAGCCCCCGCAGGCGCCGCAGTGATAGGCGCTCTCATGCGGGTTGTTGGTGACGTTGCCGCCGTGGCCGAGCAGCAGCACGATTTCGCCGTGGCCCTTGGTGAGACTCATCGCCTTCAGCACCGCGGCACCGGTGTCAGCCTTGGCCTCGGCGCTCATGCCGCCGATGACTTCGGGGGCGGGCTCGGGCTTGGGCTTGGCGGTGACGCCCAGCGCCGACCTGACCAGCTTGACCGCATAGACCGGCCCCATCGCCTCGACGAAGGCGAAGGAGGAGACCGCTGCCTGCCGGAACCGGCCCCAGGCGCGCGCCGTGCGGGCAGCGATGCGGTCGGCCTGATCCTTGGCCAGGTCGCCAGCGCTGGTGGTGTGGACGGCCGGATTGAGCAGCACCGGCAGCCGCGCCTCGAGAATGTCCGAACCGTGGGCGTGGTGCGCCAGCGGCAGGCCGAAGAAGCCGGCAAAGCCGATGGTGGCGACCTTCGGGTCGACGCTTTCGAGAGCGCGGCGGAACACCTCGGAACGCACGTCGATGCAGAAGGCGGCCTGGAGGAAGGGACGTGTGTCGCCCGCCGGAGCTGCGCCCCCAAGGTCTTTGGCGAGCGCGCCGGCGAGGCGGCGCTGGTGGCCGCGGTCGGCCGCGTCCTGCAGGATCGCGAGCGCGACGTCCTCCTCGCTCGGCGCGAGCGGGGCGGCGTGGGCGGCGACGGTCGCGGCCCACTTTTCGGCGATGGCGGGGGTCTGGACCAGCAGCGCCTCGTCCCAGATCAGGCGGATCGCGAGGAGGTCCATCAGCGTGCGGTCGGTGCCGCCTTCAAGCTCGGCCTGCCACAGCAGCCAGCGCGCATGCTGCGCCCAGCCGCCGAGGCTCATCGCCAGGCGGTGGAAGGCGGTCGGCGCGGCGGCGTCGGTGATGCCGAGGGTCTCGGCGGCCGAGAGGATCGCGCGTTCGGTGGTGTCGGGAGCGCAGGCGACATGGGCGCAGAAGCCCGCGAGACCGGCGATCTCGGGGGTGAGATCGTGCATTGCCCAGCCGCGCCATGCGGTGAAGGTCTCAGCGCCGGGCGCGGGCGACCACAGGGCCTGGCCGCGGTCGAAGTGGCCCGCAGCCCAAAGTCCGATGCACTTGTCGATCAGCGCGGGCCAATCGATCCCGGTCGCCTCGGCGGCAAGATCGGCGACGGTGGGCAGAGGCCGCGGGGCGGGACCGGCATCGATGCGCGCCGCGGCGTGGCGCAGCATCGCGGTGTCGGCAGGCTTGAGCGGCGAGCGCGAGGCGGCGAGCGCCTCGCCCAGATCCGCCTCGGTGATCGCTCCGCTGGCGATGGCGTCGCAATAGTCGGCCCCGGTGCGGGTCACGCGGACCCCGGCGACCCGCGCCAGCCGCGCGGCGGCAGTGGCGAGGTCTTCGCGGGTCTGGCCGAGGAAGGGGTTGACCGCCACGGTCGCATCGAGCGGGAAGGCGGGCGGGATGGCGCGGCCGGCGGCCTCGGCAGCCTCGAGCACCGCCGAGAAGCGGGCCGGGGCGATGTCGGCGTGGTTCATCAGCATGGCGTTGTCTCCGATGGTGCTGGCGTCAGCGGGTCGTAGTGGTACGGAAGCCGCCAATCGCGCGGTCGAGCAGGGCGTTGAGATAGAGGCCGTTGGCGAGGTGGACCCTGAGGCCGGCGGTGGCGGGGTGGTGCGCCCACAGAGGGAACAGCGCCTGTGCGAAGGCTACAAGGCCGAAGCTTGCCACCGCGACCACCAGCAGCGCCCATTCGAGCTCGCCCGGCATCGGGGCCGCGGGGAGCACCGGACCCCAGATGGTCTGCGCGAGGGTCTGGAAGCTGAAGTAGCCGATCGCGGCTGCCAGAGCGGCGGCGGCGGTGCGCTTGGTCAGCTGAGTCGGCGCGCGGTCGGCAAGCCCCTGCGCGACGAGGTAGGCCACTCCGAAGATCAGGATCGCCCCCAGCGCCAGCGCCTGCGGGGTCTTGGGACCGAAAGCAAAAGTGAAGCTGGCGGCAATTGCGGCGAAGATGACAAGCGCGAGGGCGAAGCTCTTGAGCACCGCGGGCACGCTCGGCACCGCGACCGGGCCGGGGCGGCGGATGTTCGACACCTCGCTCACCGCCGTGCCGGAGGAGAGAAAGGCGTGCGCCTTGTAAAGCGAGTGGGCGACAATGTGCAGCAGCGCCAGGGTCCACAGGCCGAGGCCGCATTGCAGCAGCATGAAGCCCATCTGCGAGACGGTCGACCAGGCAAGCGCGGTCTTGATCGCGCTCTGGGTGAGCATCACGGCGGCGCCGAACAGCGCGGTAAAGCCGCCGATCATGACCAGCGCGGCCATCGCGCCCGTGCTCTGCTGGACGAGGGCAGCCGCGGTGATCAGCAGCACCCCGCCCGAATTGATGATCCCGGCGTGGAGCAGCGCCGAGACGGGGGTGGGGGCCTCCATCACTTCGGTGAGCCAGCCGTGGAGCGGGAAGGCGGCGGTCTTGAGGGCCGCTGCCGCGACGATCGCAGCGACGCCGAGCGTGCCGACGAGGCCAAGGCCGTCGGTGGTCGCCGCCACGGGGAGCGCAGCGAGATCGAGCGTGCCGAAGCGACTGAACAGCAGCCCCGCGGCGACGGCGAGCAGCACGTCACCCCCGTGCCAGACATAGGCGAACTTGGTCGCGGCGCGCTGGGCCTCGGGGCGGTCGGAGTAGAACAGCAGCAGCTTGCGCAGGGCAAGGCCGACCGCGACGGTTGCGAGGATGAGCGTCGGCAGCGTGCCCGCCTGGACGAACACCAGCACTGCCGCGAGCGCGGTAAGCATCAACCCGTGGAACGCCCCCTCGCGCGCCTCGCCGTCGAGGTAGGTGCGGCTGTAGCGCATCACGATCCAGCCGATGAAGCCGACCAGCGCGGCAAGGCTCGCCGCGACCAGATCGGCGCGCAGGGCGAGGGTGAAGGGGGCCTCGAGAACGGCGATGCCGGTGTATGTGCCCAGCACGTTCTGGGCGAGGCCCACCAGCGTCAAGCCGAAGGCGGCGAAGGCGGCAAGCTCTGCGAGCAGCGGCAGGCTGCCGGGACGCTTGCCCGGGCGCGCCGCAGCCAGCAGGATGACCGGCAGAAGCGCCAGCGGGGCAACCATGGTTTCGGTGATGGCGTCGGGCATGAGGCAGCACTCCGTCGGCAATGGGGTTGCTGCAGCGGATAGAGGGTGGACGGACTTAAGAAAAATTCATATTTTGTCCGCAATCATTCTGTTCATGTGAACGATAAGCCGGAGTCACGCCCATCGCCACGCTCAACCTGCACCACTTGCGCCTGTTCCGTGCGGTCGCGCGAGAAGGCACGCTGACGGCCGCGGCCAAGGCGCTCAACATCTCGCAGAGCGCGGTCTCGACCCAGATCAAGGCACTGGAGACCGATCTCGGCCACGACCTCTTCGAGCGACGCGGGCGCAATCTGGTTCTGACCGAAGCGGGGCGGATCGCATTGGACTATGCCGAGCAGATCTTCCGCGCCTCCGAACAGCTTGCCGCCACGTTCCGCGCGGTGGGCGGGCAGAGGAAGGTCCTGCGCATCGGCGCGCTCGCCACCCTGTCGCGCAATTTCCAGATGGGGTTCCTTGCCCCGCTGCTGCGGCGCGACGATGTCGAGGTGGTGCTGCGCTCGGGCACGCAGGCGAGCCTGCTGCGCGCGCTCGATGCGCTGAGGATCGATGTGCTGCTCACCAACCAGGCGCCCGCGCGCGACGCGGCGAGCCCCTATCTCGTCCGGCGGCTGGCCGAGCAGCCCGTCAGTGTGGTGGGCGCGCGCTCGCGACTCGCGCTCGCCGCGCGGGGCCTGCCGGCGCTGCTCGCGCAGGCGCCGCTGATCCTGCCCACCCCGGAGACTGCCCTTCGTGCCGGGTTCGACGCGCTGGTCGAAACGCTCGGGATCGTGCCGCGCATCGCGGCCGAGGCCGACGACATGGCGATGCTGCGGCTGCTCGCGCGATCGGACGCCGGGGTCGCGGTGATCCCGCCGATCGTGGTGCGGGACGAGCTCGCGAACGGCGCGCTCTACGAGCTCGCCCAGTTGCCCGGGCTGACGGAGGAATTCCACGCCGTCACCACGCCGCGCACCTTCCCCAATCCGCTGCTGCGCGAGGTGCTGGACGAGGCCCTGCCGGCAAGCGGATAGATCCGCTTCCCGCCCGCTGGCACGGGCTCACCAGCCCCGGCTCTCCAGCATCGGCACCATGAAGCGGTTGAGCCCGGCGGCCAACAGCGCCAGCGCGGTCCGGCGCGGGGCGGACAGATGCCGACCGTCGACCGCCATGTATTCGATGATCCCGCGCGCGCCCCGATTGCGCTTGAACTGCGAGGCGCCGGCCGAACCGTGGAACCTGAGGCCCCGCTCCAGCGCGAGCTCGGTCGCACAGTGGCTGGCGATCCGGTAGAGCGCCTCCGCCTGCGGCCGCGCGGTGTCATAGCCCATCAGCGGCACCGTCCCGACCCCGCCCGCGCACGACAGGGCGGCAAAGGCCATCACCTCGCCCGCAGGATCGCGCAGCAGCGAATAGGTGAGCAGGCCGGTCTCGGCGCTCATCATGATGTATGCAGGCGTGAAGCGCGGATTGATCGCCGAATAGCGCGTCACGTAGAGCTGGTGGTAGAGATCGGCGATCCGCGCCGCATCGGCGGGGTCGATCCGCACAGGGCGCTCCAGCGCCAGCCCCGATCGCCGCAGCGCTCGCGCGTCGGCCTTGGTGTGGCTGCGCGGACGCCAGTCGCGCGCAAGATCGTCGGTCACCCACACTTGCCGGGCGGGCAGCAGCGTCCAGCCATCGGCGTGCACCCTCTCCAGCAGCGCCGGACAGGTCCATTCGTCCACTGAACGGATCACGATGAAGTGATCGGGATAGCGCTCCACAAGATGGCTGCGCATCTGCGCCAGTCCATCGCCCTGCCAGCTGCCGTGGAGGTTGGTCGAGAGCAGCCAGTTGTCGAGATGCACCGCGCGGTTGAGGCGGCTGACGCGCATGAGCCCCCCGATCAGCCCCAGCACGCCCTCGGCCGCGTAGCGCACACCGCCGAGGCCCATCAGTCCGATCTCGTCGCGCGGATAGAGGACATAGGTGCTGTGCGGGCTCGAGACATAGGTGCGCCCGCGGGTGCCGTCGTCGATCGTCACCGGCAGCCGCACGGCGCCGTGCCGCAGCAGCATGACCTCGCAGGCGGCATTGGCGATCAGGGCGGGCGTGCCTTGCGCGCGGAACGCCATCACGTGGCGCGCGGGCAGCGAGCCGTCGGCCGCCAGTGCGGCGGCATCGCACAGCAATTCGCAAGTCACGCGCAAGGATGCTCCACCCGTGGGGGTGGCAAGGCACCACCCGGCGCATTGTGCAGTGGCTTGTGTTCGTGACACGATCTTGACACTGCGGAGGACTGCGCCATGCCGACAAGGTCGACGGGGCCTTGCAGCCGGCCGAGTGGCGGCGTAATGCCGCGCGCCCCTCACGAATTGGGCATCCAAGAGAGATCCATGCAGGAATCGCAACAGACCCCCGCGCTCAGCGCCGAACCCACCGGCCTCCCGGTCATCTCCGCCACCGGCCTGTTCACGCCCTCCGAAAGCATCACCAACGAAGAGCTGGTCGCCAGCTTCAACGCCTTCGTGGACCGGCACAACGCGGCGAACCCCGATGCCGAGCCGCTCGCCTATTCCTCGGTCGAGTTCATCGAAAAGGCGAGCGGGATCAAGGCGCGCCACGTGATGAGCAAGGCGGCGATCCTCGATCCCGAGGTGATGTGCCCGCGCCTGCCCGAGCGCGCGAACGACGAGATCTCGGTCATGGCCGAAATCGGCGTCGCCGCCGCGCGCCAGGCGCTGGACCGTGCCGGCCGCGCGCCGCAGGATGTCGACGCGGTGCTGTGCGCCGCCTCCAACATGCAGCGCGCCTATCCGGCGATGGCGATCGAGATCCAGCAGGCGCTCGGCATCGAGGGCTTCGGCTTCGACATGAACGTCGCCTGCTCGTCGGCCACTTTCGGCATCCAGACCGCAGCCGATTACATCCGCGCCGGCAACGCACGCTCGGTGCTTGTGGTCAGCCCGGAGATCACCTCGGGCCACCTGAACTGGCGCGACCGTGACAGCCACTTCATCTTCGGCGACGTGGCGACCGCAGTGCTGGTGGAAGACGCCGCGATCGCCCCCGCGCAGCACTGGGAGATCCTCGGTACCAAGCTGAAGACGGTGTTCTCCAACAACATCCGCAACAATTTCGGCTTCCTCAACCGCGCCGCGCCCGAAGGCGAAGGCGCCCCCGACAAGCTGTTCGTCCAGGAAGGGCGCAAGGTTTTCAAGGAAGTGGTGCCGATGGTCGCGCAGATGATCATCGACGAGGCGCAGCGGCTCGGCATCGCGCCGGAGGGCCTGAGGCGCCTTTGGCTGCATCAGGCGAACGCAGGCATGAACCGCCTGATCGCGCAGCGCGTGCTGGGCCACGAGGCGTCCGAGGACGAGAGCCCGACCGTGCTCGACACCTACGGGAACACCTCGAGCGCGGGCTCGATCATCGCCTTTCACAAGCATAATGAAGAACTTGCCGCTGGCGACACCGGGCTGATCTGCTCGTTCGGCGCGGGCTACTCTGCCGGCTGCGTGTTCGTACGCAAGGTCGGCTGAGCGGGAGACCTTCCTTGCGGGGAGCGCAAGCCCTCCCTAGAAGCGTGAGCCATGGCAGGCGAAATCCTCGATAACATGGGCCGCGGCGAGGCGGGCTGGGACTGGCCCGCGATCCACCCGGAAGGGCGCAAGTTCGGGCTGATCGCTGCAGGCGCTGCGCTGTTCTTCCTGCTCGCGCTCGACTGGGAGCTGCTCGGCTGGCCCTTGCTGCTGGCATCGGCCGGCATTTTCGCCTTCTTCCGCGATCCCGAACGCGTCGTGCCGCAGGCGGACAATGTGATCCTTTCGCCTGCTGACGGAATCGTCAGCCTGATCCGCGAGGTCGAACCCCCGCTCGAGCTCCAGATCGACGACGGCTCGGGCCATCCGGGCCTACCTGCCGGAGCGGTGACGCGGGTGTCGATCTTCATGAGTGTCTTCAATGTCCACATCAACCGCACGCCGGTGGGCGGGACGGTTCGACGCGTGGTTTACATCCCCGGCCGCTTCGTCAGCGCCGAGCTCGACAAGGCGAGCGAGGAGAACGAGCGCCAGCACCTGCTGGTCGAACGCAACGACGGGTTGCGCATCGGTTTCACCCAAATCGCGGGGCTGGTGGCGCGGCGTATCGTGCCCTTCGTCAAGCCCGGCGACATTCTTGCCAAGGGCCAGCGTGTCGGGCTGATCCGCTTCGGCAGCCGGGTCGATGTCTATCTGCCCGCCGGGACCGACCCCAAGGTCATGATCGGACAGAGCGTGATCGCGGGCGAGACGGTGCTGGCCGAAATCGGCGAGCGCGGCCTCATCGAAGGCATCTCGCAATGACCACGCCCGGCTCGCGCACGAAGCGGCCTGCGCGCAAGCTTCCGGGCGCGCGCTACCTGCCGGCGCGGCTCGGCCCCAAGGCCGCCGAGGACGAGGATGCCCGCGCGGCAGGCGATGGCAGCGGCCTTTCCTTGCGGGCGATGCTCCCCAACGCCGTGACGGCGGCGGCGCTGTGTTCGGGGCTGACGGGCATCCGTTTCGCGATCGACGGGCATTGGGCCTTTGCGATCGGGCTGGTGGTGCTGGCAGGCGTGCTCGACGGGATCGACGGGCGCATCGCCCGGCTGCTCAACGCCCAGTCGCGCTTTGGCGCCGAGCTCGACAGCCTTGCGGATTCGCTGTCCTTCGGCGTGGCGCCCGCGCTGATTTTGTTCCTGTGGTCGCTCCAGAGTTGGGAGCGCTTCGGCTGGTTCGCCGCGCTCGCCTTCGCGATCTGCTGTGCGCTGCGGCTCGCGCGCTTCAACGCGCGCATCGATGTCGACGACCAGCCGCACAAGTCCGCCGGTTTCCTCACTGGCGTTCCGGCGCCGGTCGGGGCAGGGCTCGCCTTCACGCCGTTCTACCTGTGGCTCGAGACCGGCTATGCGGGCTTTCGCGAGCCGGTGTTCATGGCCGCCTGGCTGACGCTGATCGCAGGGCTGATGATCTCCAACCTGCCGACGCTGAGCTGGGCCTCGCTGCGTCCGCGCCGGTCGATCCGTCTGCCGCTGATCGCCTTCACCGGTCTTGCCTTTGCCGCCCTGCTGCTCGAGCCTTGGTGGACGCTCGCGGCGATCAGCATCGTCTATCTCGCGCTGATGCCCTACGGCCTTGTCAAATATGCCCGGATTAGGCGGCGAAAGCAGGCCGCGGATGCGGCAGGCCAGCCGGCAGACCCGTCCGCCGCATAGCCACCGTGCGGCGCGGTGCGGGCCGCAGAGCCATCTCGACCGCCGCAGCCTGCAGCGCAAAGCCCGCGCGCATGATCTCGCCTTCGCGCATCAGCCGCACATAGGCCTTGCGCGCTTCGACCAGGCAATGGGCGACGGTGGCAGCGGCGATCAGGCCGGTGAGGGTGAAGAGGGCGGTGATGGCGAGAGAAAGCATGAGGGTTTGCCCTTATGTCCGAAGGTTCCACATTTGTTCTGTCGCTTTGTTCTCCAACTGTTCCCCCGAGTCAAGTGCAATCGTGACCGATCCGGTGAGGTTTTTTCCGTAGGCGGCGATTGGGGACTGGATTTTGCGAGGCCACACGGTTAAGGGGCCGCTCGCTCCGACAAAGGCATTCGGCCATTATCGAGGCAAATTCACATGGAAGGCGCTCATACCGGTGCCGCTCGCGGGATCTCCGCAAGCGCGGTTCCAGCCTTCCAGAGGAACAACCGGAAAGGAAATACCTATGGCGGCTCCCGTCGTCACCATGCAAGCATTGATCGAGGCCGGCGCTCACTTCGGCCACCAGACCCACCGCTGGAACCCGCGCATGAAGCCGTACATCTTCGGCGCGCGCAACGGGGTTCACATCATCGACCTGTCGCAGACCGTGCCGCTTTTTGCGCGCGCGCTCGACTTCGTCGAGCAGACCGTGCGTTCGGGCGGCAAGGTGCTGTTCGTCGGCACCAAGCGCCAGGCGCAGGAGCCGATCGCGGAAGCCGCGCGCATGTCGGGCCAGCACTTCGTCAACCATCGCTGGCTGGGCGGCATGCTCACCAACTGGAAGACCATCTCGGGTTCGATCCGTCGCCTCAAGAGCCTCGAGGAGATGCTCTCGGGCGACACCTCGGGCTTCACCAAGAAGGAAGTGCTCCAGCTCACCCGTGAGCGCGAGAAGCTGGAAATGTCCTTGGGCGGGATCCGCGACATGGGCGGCATTCCCGACGTGATGTTCGTGATCGACGCCAACAAGGAAGACCTCGCCATCAAGGAAGCCGGCGTCCTCGGCATTCCGGTTATCGCGATCCTCGACACCAACGTCGATCCCAACGGCATCGCCTTCCCGGTGCCGGGCAACGATGACGCCAGCCGCGCGGTGCGCCTCTACTGCCAGGCGATCGGCGAAGCCGCGCTCGCCGGCAAGGGCAAGTTCCAGGCCGACGTGTCGAGCGATTTCGGCGCGATGGCCGAGCCCCCGGCCGAAGACGTGGTGGTCGAAGAGCCTGCCGCGGAAGACGCTGAAGCCTGATCTTTCTGCACGAGCGGTTGATCCGTCAATCGCCCGTCACAATCCCCCTCTAGCGCGCCGGACACTCACCGCGGGTGCCCGGCGCCTCAGAACACATACAAAGGAATTCTCCATGGCCGATATTTCCGTCGCCGACGTGAAGAAGCTGCGCGAGCGCACCGGCGCTGGCATGATGGACGCCAAGAAGGCGCTGACCGAAGCGGGCGGCGACATCGAGGCTGCGGTTGACGCGCTGCGCGCAAAGGGCCTCGCCACCGCCCAGAAGAAGTCGAGCCGCACGGCCGCTGAAGGCCTTGTCGGCGTGCTCGTCCAGGGCACCAAGGGCGTGGCGGTCGAGATCAACTCGGAAACCGACTTCGTCGCCAAGAACGACCAGTTCCAGACCTTCGTGCGCAACGCCACCGCGGCCGCGCTCGAGACCGGCACCAGCGACGTCGAAGCCCTCAAGGCGGCGGCCTATCCGGGCGGCGGCACCGTGGGCGACAAGCTGACCGAGAACGTCGCCACCATCGGCGAGAACCAGCAGATCCGCCGCATCAAGCAGGTCGCGGTGACGCAGGGCGCGGTCGTGCCCTACATCCACAACGCGGCGGCCGACGGCCTGGGCAAGATCGGCGTGCTCGTCGCGCTGGAATCGGATGCCGACGCCGACACGCTGAACGCGCTGGGCAAGGACATCGCCCAGCACGCCGCGGCGATGTTCCCGCAGGCGCTGGACGCTGACGGGCTCGACGCCGACGTGATCGAGCGCGAGCGCAAGATCGCCGCCGAAAAGGCCGCCGAAAGCGGCAAGCCCGCCGACGTGCAGGCCAAGATGGTCGAAGGCGCGGTGAAGAAGTTCGCCAAGGAAAACGCGCTGCTCAGCCAGATCTTCGTCAAGGACGGCAAGGCGACCGTGGAAGAATACATCGCCAAGGCTGCCAAGGACGCGGGCAAGTCGATCAAGCTGGTCGACTACGTGCGCTTCCAGCTCGGCGAAGGCATCGAGAAGGAAGAAGTCGATTTCGCCGCGGAAGTGGCGGCGACGCTGAAGGGCTGATCCGGCTTCGGACACAAAAGGCGGCCGCCGCAGCGACATGCTGCGGCGGCCGTTTCCGTGGGTAGGCGGCGCGCTTACCCTTTGCGATTTGGCGCTTGTCCCGTTAAGTGCCCCCCACCCGATTTTAGCAGGAGCCCCGAGGCCTCATGTCTCTCCCCACCATCAAGCGCGTCCTCCTCAAGCTCTCGGGCGAGGTCTTGATGGGGAACCAGCAGTTCGGGATCGACCCCGAATTTGTTGCCGAGCTTGCAAAGGAAGTGAAGGCGGCGAAGGAGACCGGGCTCGAGATCTGCCTCGTGATCGGCGGCGGCAACATCTTCCGCGGGATGGCGGGCGCGGCCAAGGGGATGGACCGCGCGCAGGCCGATTACATGGGTATGCTGGCGACCGTGATGAACGCGCTCGCCATGCAGAACGCCCTCGAACAGCTCGGCGTCCAGACCCGCGTGCAGTCGGCGATCGAGATGGACAAGGTGTGCGAGCCGGTGATCCGCCGCCGCGCCGAGCGCCATCTGGAAAAGGGCCGCGTGGTGATCTTCGCCGCGGGCGTCGGTGCGCCCTATTTCACCACCGACAGCGGCGCGGCGCTGAGGGCTGCGGAAATGAAGTGCGATGCGCTGCTCAAGGGCACCAGTGTCGACGGTGTCTATGACAGCGACCCCAAGCACAACCCGGATGCCGTGCGTTTCGAAACCGTCACTTACGACCGCGTCCTTGCAGACAACCTCAAGGTGATGGACGCCTCCGCCGTGGCGCTGTGCCGCGACAACAAGATTCCGATCGTGGTCTTCTCGATCCGCGAGAAGGGCAACCTTGCCCGCGTGCTGGCGGGCGAGGGGGTCCAGACCATCGTCCAAGACAAGTAGAACCAGAGGAACCCAGTCATGCCGCAATTTGACAAGGCCGATGTCGAGCGCCGGATGAAGGGCGCGGTGGAATCGCTCAAGAGCGATCTTCAGGGCCTGCGTACCGGCCGCGCCAACACCACGCTGCTCGATCCGGTGCAGGTCGAGGTCTACGGCTCGATGATGCCACTCCAGCAGGTCGCCACCGTCTCGGCGCCCGAGCCGCGGATGCTCTCGGTGCAGGTGTGGGACAAGGCGAACATGCACGCGGTCGAGAAGGCGATTGCCTACGCCAATCTCGGCCTCAATCCGATCATCGACGGCCAGACCCTGCGCCTGCCGATCCCCGATCTTACGCAGGAGCGCCGCAAGGAGCTCGCCAAGCTCGCGGGCCAATATGCCGAGAAGGCCAAGATCGCGATCCGCAACGTGCGGCGTGACGCGATGGAAAGCCTCAAGACCGACGAAAAGAAGAAGGAAATCTCCGAGGACGAGCGCAAGCGGTCGGAAGACCAGGTCCAGAAGCTGACCGACCAATACGTCAAGGAGACGGACGAGGCGGCGGCCAAGAAGGAACAGGAAATCCTGACCCAGTAAGGCGGGCAGGATTGTGGGGAACGGATTGGACCAGTCGCGCGCCAGACATGTCGCCATCATCATGGATGGCAATGGCCGCTGGGCGAAGAAGCGGGGCCTGCCGCGCGCGGTCGGCCACCAGCGCGGGGTCGAGGCGGTGCGGCGGCTGGTGCGCGCGCTGGAGCCGACGGGGCTCGAGTGCCTGACGCTCTATGCCTTCTCGTCCGAAAACTGGAAGCGTTCCGAGGACGAGGTCGACGATCTGATGAACCTGATGCGGCGGTTCATCAAATCGGACCTGCCCGAGTTCGTCGCTAATAAAGTCAAGCTGAAGATCATCGGCGACTGGCAGAGCCTTGCCCCCGATATCGTCGCGATGCTGGAAGATGCTCTCGCGCAGACCGCGAACGGGAACCAGACGCTGGCGGTGGCGCTCAATTACGGCGGCCAGCACGAGATCGCGCGCGCGGCGGCCAAGGCGGCCGACGCGGGCGAGGTGACGATCGAGAGCATCGCGGCCCATCTCGACACCGCCGACCTGCCGCCGCTCGACCTCCTGATCCGCACCAGCGGGGAAATCCGCCTGTCGAATTTCCTGCTGTGGCAGGCGGCCTATGCGGAAATGCTTTTCGTCGATACGCTGTGGCCCGATTTCGAGCCTGCGCACCTGACGCAGGCGCTGAGTGACTTTGCGCGGAGGGAGCGGCGCTATGGCGGACGGTGATGCGGCACGGGTGAGGGACACGCGCGCGGGCGTGTCGGACCTGCCGGTGCGCTTCGCGAGCGCTATCGTGATGCTGGTGCTTGCGGGCGGCGCGCTTTGGCTGGGGGGCTGGTTCTGGACCGCCTTCGTGGTGCTGCTGGCGGGCGGGGTGATCTGGGAATGGAACAAGCTGATCGAGCGTTTCGGCCTGTCGGGCGTCGCCGAGACGCTGTGGTTCTTTGCCGGCGTGATCTATGTCGGCGGCGCAGCCTATGCGATGATGGCGGTAAGGAACGGACGGCAGGTACTGCCGCTCGATCCCGACTTTGCCGGCTATGACCCGATTGGCGTGCTGATCGGCTTCCTGCTTCCGGTGATCGCGGTCGATGTGGGGGCCTATTTTGCCGGAAGGGCCATCGGCGGGCCGAGGATTGCGCCCAAGATCAGTCCGGCCAAGACTTGGGCGGGGCTGGCGGGCGGGGCGCTCCTCGCCGGGCTGGTCGGCATCGCGGCGGAAGTGATCGACATCGGGCCGGGTGCCCTCATTCCTGGCGCCCCGACGGTGGCGCTGGTGGGGGCGGTGCTGAGCGGGCTGGTCATCGCGATCCTTGCGCAGGCGGGCGACTTTTTCGAGAGCTGGATGAAGCGCCGCGCGGGGGTGAAGGATTCAGGGGCGCTGATCCCGGGGCACGGCGGGCTGTTCGACCGGCTCGACGGGTTCATTTCCGTGTTCTTTACCCTGTTCGTGATCGAACAGGCGCGGATCCTGTGGCTGTTGTTTGCGGCATGAAGCGCACGCTCACCCTGCTCGGCGCGACCGGATCGATCGGGGCATCGACCCTCGATCTGGTGCGGCGCAATCGGGATGGCTGGGAGGTCGAAGCGCTGACCGCGCAGTGCAGCGCGGCAGAGCTCGCCGCTTTGGCGGTGGAGTTTGGCGCGAAGCTCGCCGTGGTGGGTGACGAGAGCTGCCTGCCGGAACTGCGCGAGGCATTGGGCAGCAGCGGCATCGAAGCGGCGGGCGGGCGGCAGGCGCTGGTCGAGGCGGCGGCGCGGCCCGTCGACATGACGGTCGCGGCGATTGTCGGCTGCGCGGGCCTTGCGCCGGTCATGGCGGCGGTAGAGCGGGGCGGCACCATTGCGCTCGCCAACAAGGAAGCGCTGGTCTCGGCGGGCGAGGTGCTGGTGGAGGCGGTGACGCGCAACGGCGCCACGCTGCTGCCGACCGATTCCGAGCATAACGCGATCTTCCAATGCCTCGCCGGAAACCGCATCGAGGATGTGGCGAAGATCACCCTTACCGCCAGCGGGGGCCCGCTGCGGACATGGACGCAGGCGCAGCTCGAGGCCGCGACCCCGGCCGAGGCCGTCGCTCACCCCAACTGGTCGATGGGCGCCAAGATCAGCGTCGATTCCGCGACGATGATGAACAAGGGGCTCGAATATATCGAGGCCTATCACCTCTTCCCCGTGGGTCTCGAGAAGCTCGGGATCGTGGTGCATCCGCAGAGCGTGATCCACTCGATGGTCGAATTTCGCGACCGTTCGACGCTGGCGCAGCTTGGCCCTTCGGACATGCGCGTGCCCATTGCCTCGTGCCTCGCCTGGCCGCAGCGGATGGAGACGCCGCTTGAGGCGCTCGATCTCGCTGCGATTGGCGAACTGACCTTCCACGCGCCGGATGAGGAACGCTTCCCCGCCACCCGCCTCGCGCGTGAGGCGATCCGCGCCGGAGGCTCCGCGCCCGCGATCCTCAATGCGGCGAACGAAGTCGCGGTCGCCGCTTTCCTCGCCGGTCAGATCAGGTTCACCCGGATTGCCGCATTGGTCGAGGAGACCCTGATGCGCAGCAACGACGCCCCGCGCCCCGCGACCCTTGAAGAGGTGCTCGCCGTGGACCAATCCGCAAGGATGCAGGCACAGGCCCTGCTGGAGACCCAAGCCCTTGTTTGAAAGCCCCCCTTTCTGGATGTATGTGCTCGGCTTCCTGCTGGTGCTGGGGCCGCTGGTGACCTTGCATGAGCTCGGCCACTATCTGGTCGGCCGCTGGTTCGGTGTGCAGGCCGAGGCGTTTTCGGTCGGCTTCGGCAAGGAGCTCATGGGCTTCACCGACAGGCGCGGAACGCGTTGGAAGCTCTCGGCGCTACCCTTGGGCGGCTATGTCCAGTTCCGGGGCGACATGAACCCCGCTAGCGTCCCCGATCCCCATGCGCCGGTCGAGGAGGGCAGCTTTCAGGCCGCCGCGCTGTGGAAGCGGGCGCTGATCGTGGCCGCGGGGCCGGTCACCAATCTGCTGCTCGCAATTGCCATCTTCGCGGGTTTCTTCGCCATCATCGGCAAGCCGGTGATCGTGGGCGAGGAGGATTCGCGCACCATCGGGGCCTTCGCCGAAGGCAGCGTGGCGCAGGCTGCGGGCATGCAGATCGGTGACGTGATCGTCGAAATCGACGGGCAGGCGATCCGCGATTTCACCGACCTCAAGACCCGGGTCGCGCTCCATCCGGGCAAGCGGATGGTCTTCACTGTGCGGCGCGATGGCAGGGAGATCGACCTTGTCCTGACCACCGCGCGCAGCCAGCGCCGCGACGAATTCGGCAATGTCAGCACCGAAGGCCTGATCGGCATCGCGCCTGCGGACGGGCGTTACGAGATTGAAAAGGTGAGCGTCCTCGAGGCGATCCCGTTGGGCGTCCAGCAAAGCTGGGACATCACGGCCATGATGATCACCGGCATCCGCCAGATCGTCACCGGCGAGCGTTCGGTCAAGGAACTGGGCGGGCCGCTCAAGATCGCCAAGTATTCGGGCGAGCAGCTGAGCCTGGGCGCGGCGGCCTTCATCCACTTTGCCGCGCTCATTTCGCTTAATTTGGCATTCATCAACTTCTTGCCAATCCCCGCGCTCGATGGCGGGCACCTGATGTTCTACGCGGCCGAGGCAATCCGCCGGAAGCCGGTAGGGCCGCAGGCGACCGAGTGGGCCTATCGCACCGGAATCGCGCTGGTGCTGATGTTGATGGCGGTGGTGACGGTGAATGACATTATCTCGCTCCCGATCTTCGGCAGCTGAGGCGGGCGGTGGATAGGCGCGCGCTGCAGGGCCGCGCGGCTTGATTGCGAATGTCACATGGGGCAGAGGCGTCCACGCGAGGACTGAAGGGCCACGCTGCGGGGAGCGTGGATGGAGCTGGCAGGTCGCCGCGGCGTCTTTTTCAGACGATGCGGTGCACAGGGTTGAGAACGGGATTTTAGCTGCATGAACCGATTGAGCGAAACGGGCCTGGCGCCGGTCAACTGCACTGCCGCCCCCGCACGCGCGCCGCTGCGGCTGGCGAGCCTGCTCGCCTGCGGCTCGATCCTTGCCGGCATGCCCGCGCTGGCCGCGGCGCAGACCCAGCCCGCGGCCCCCGCAGCCCAGCCC
>NZ_LSKQ01000296.1 GCF_001557115.1 Erythrobacter sp. CCH5-A1 | reverse complement strand
TCACCGTCGTGATATGATGCCTTCGAAAGGCTCAGAATATGTCAATTCACGATCATTCAGCGCCGCATAACCCTCTTGGTACATCGGATAGCCCATACACGCCGGGTACGCCATCGGGTGAAACACTTCGCTGGTATGAGTTCCGGAAGAGTGAGCCTCTAATCGAGCGACCTTATCCTCCGTACAATGGCAAGCTACCCGTAGTGCGCATCGCAGCAACATTCATACTTGGCATGTGGGGTGCGATTATACTGGGGCTCTTTCTTTAGGTCTCAACGCTCAAATCGAAGGGGAAAACTCGCAATCACTTCCTGTTCGGGAACGAGAAGTGCAAGGTATCCGTCCGGTGAAGGCCGCGGGGTGATCCCGACCGGTGCGTGGGGCGAGTTACGCGGCGATCGCGTCTGAGCGCGGCGCCCAATTCCACGGCAGGAGCTTGTCGAGCTTGGTTGCCGGGTGATCGGCGATGCGTGCGAGGACATCGGCGAGCCAAGCCTGCGGATCGATATTGTTGAGCTTGGCGGTCTGAATCAGGGTGTAGATGATGGCGGCGCGCTGACCGCCGCGGTCGGAGCCGCAGAACAGCCATGCCTTGCGGCCGAGGGGGATGCAGCGAAGAGCGCGCTCGGCGGCGTTGTTGGTGAGGCAGATCTGGCCGTCGTCGAGGAAGCGGGTAAACGCGTCCCAGCGCTTGAGCATATAGAAGCAGGCTTTGGTCAGATCATGGCCGCGCGAGAGCTTGCTGACCTGCGCCGTGAGCCATGTGTGGAGCTCGGTCATCAGCGGCGCGCTGAGTTCCTGACGAACCGCGAGCCGCTCGGCCGGGCTCTTGCCATTGATGCCGCGCTCGATGTCGAACAGTGCATCGAGACGCTGCACGGCTTCGAGCGCGATCGGATAGATCATGCTGCTGCGCTGGCCACGGCTCTTCTTGCGGGCCAAGCTTACGACATCGGCCAGCTCAAAGAACTTACGGCGCGCATGGGCGAAGCAGCCCGCTTCCAGCACAGGACCGGGGTCGCGGCCTTCGCGATAGAGGTCGTTGTAACCGCCATAGGCATCGGCCTGCAGGATGCCGGATAATCGCGAGGTATCGATAATGTGAAGGAACGCGGCTTTAGCGTCTGAAATCCGCAGAATTCCGCCGTTATCTGATGGTCTTTGCTTCGCATTATTTCACGACAAACCTCTGCGGTCGTTTGACCAGCAGAGGAGCCTTCGATGCCGAATACCGATTGCGAACTGATCGCCGAACTCAAAGTCGCACTGATCAGCCAACGATACAGCCCGGTGGTGGCCGGGAACTACTGCGCCTATGCACGCGTGTTCCTCGACTATCTTGCCCTGCGGCGCATCCCGATCAACGAGGTGACCGAGGCGCAGGTGGCGCACTAGCTACACCATGCGATCGCGATGTTCCGCAAACGCCATGGTCGGTCGCCGGGGCCGTACTGGCACTCCATTCCGCGCTCTGGAATCCACGCATTGCTGCGGCTTGCACAGGGCCAGTGGCCGCCCGCGCCGAAAGCAACCTGTGCAGCAGATGCGCTGCGCTTTGCGATCTGCGACGAATACGAGACCTGGCTGCGCGAGGAACGGGGCCTTGCGGAGCCCAGTATCTACGCATTGATGTGGGAGGGCCGGAACTTCCTCGCCTGGCAGCTTGATCGATGCGGCGTCGACAGCCTGATGGAAATGGCCGTCGGCGACATCGACCGTTACATGGAAACGCGCACCCCCCACCAGACGCGCAAATCAGTGAAGGATGTCGCGGAGCGGCTTCGCTCGATCCTCCGCTATCTGCACCGCACGGGTCGCACCGCGATCGACTTGTCGCCGCACGTAATCGCCCCATTGCTTTACGCCTACGAGGGGGTGCCCTCGATCCTTGAGCGGGACCAGATCGCTGCTGTCCTGCGAGTTGCAGGGCAGGACAAAACGCCTATTGGGCTGCGGGACCATGCGATCCTACAACTGCTCGCAACTTATGGCCTGAGGTCCAGCGAGATCCGCAACCTGCGGATCGAAGACATCGACTGGCGCGCGGAAGCGATCCGCATCAGACACACCAAGACCCGGGCCTGTTCGTACCTGCCCCTGATGGCGCCGGTAGGCGAAGCGGTGCTCGCCTATCTGCGCGCCGGACGGCCCGAGACCGACGCCCGGGAAGTCTTCATCCGCACGCGCGCGCCCTATCGCAAGCTCGGGAAGTTGGCCAGCGCGGTGCGGCGGCGGCTTCATGACGCCGGGGTCGAGCCGCCAGGCAAGAGTGGTCCGCACATCTTCCGCCATGCGCGCGCAGTCGAAATGCTGCGCTCCGCGGTGCCGCAGAAAATCATCGGAGACATGCTCGGACACCGTTCGGCCGAGTCCACCGCTCCCTACCTCAAACTGGCCACCGAGGACCTCAGGGATATCGCGCTCTGCGTGCCGGGACGGGAGGTGCGGTCATGACGATCTGGCCCGATCCCGAGCGGCAGTTGGTCGAGCGCTATGTGGCCGACCTTGATCTGCGCAGACCGAAGACCCGCACCGTGTACAAGCAGGCGCTCAACAGCTTCCAGGACGAGGTCGAGCGCCACGCCGAACTCGACCAGGACGTGCTGGTGGCCTGGCTTCAGGCGTCGTCAACCCGATGGGCTGCGACGACGCGGCTGCACCGCACCCGCATCATCGACCGGTTCCTCGATCATCTTCTGGAAATCGGAGCGATCGAACGCAATCCCGTCGGCGACCTGCGCGATGCATGCAATATCAAGCAGTGCATGCCCGTGTGGCGCGCCTTGGCGTCGCCCGATCCGAACCAGGCCCTTGCCGCGTTGTATCAGCCCAAACCGTTCGGCAGCGTCCTGGGCGCAATGATGGCCGAGCACGTCGATCTGATGCGGAGCCGCGGCTACAAATACACCGCGCAGCCCGTATGGCTTGTCCGGTTCGACAGGTTCCTGCAACTGAACCCGGTCCTGCAAGATGAACCGATAGGTGTGATGCTCGAACACTGGGCAAGCGCCAAGTCGACTGCCAACCATCCCGCCGAATGCGAGAGGCTGAAGCGCGTCCTGGCGAAAATCCTCCGGCACCGGGACCCGTCGATCCCGCCGCGTCGTCCGGACTCACGGCCGATCAAGCAAGTGGCGAAGCAGTACCGCAAGCCCCACATCTACTCCCCCGCCGATGTCCGGCGGATGCTCGATATTGCCCGAACCTATCCCTCCCCGCGAGCGCCGCTTCGCCCGTTGAGCATCCATACCATGCTCATGATGGCCTATTGCGCGGGGCTGCGGTGCGGCGAGGTAGCCCGTCTCGATCTTGGCGATGTCGACCTGGATAACGGCACGATCACGGTGCGGCAGACCAAGTTCTTCAAGACCAGAATCCTGCCTCTGTCCAACAGCGTAATGGTCGAACTTCGGGCCTATATCGATGCCCGGCGGCGGGCCGGAGCATCGCAAGAGCCGCGCTCCGGACTGTTCTGGCACGAGCAGGGCAGTGCCCGATACTCGTCCCAGGCCGTCGCCTGGCTGCTGGTCGACGTCATCCGCCGGGCCGGGCTGAAGCCGCCGCGCGGCGTCACCGGACCGCGCCTGCATGACCTGCGCCACTCGATGGTCGTGAACCGCATCCTCGAATGGTATCGCGCCGGCATCAACCCGCAGGAGCGCTTGCCGTTCCTTGCGACCTACCTCGGCCATCGGGATATCAACTCCACGCTGGTCTACATCACGGTCACGCAGGAGTTGCTGCACCACGCCAACGAGCGGTTCCGAGCGGTGGGCGCACAATGCCTCAGCCTGGGGCAGGAGGCGCAGCCATGAGCAAGACCGACCCGTTCCCGAGCCTGCTGCGCGCGTTCTTCTACGAATGGCTGGTCGAGCAGCGCAACGCGTCCATCCATACGGTTCGATCATACCGCGATACCTGGCGGCTGTACCTGCGGTTCGTCGCGCAGCGTGCTGGAAAGAAGGTGGCGGTGATCACGCTGGCCGATCTGACCGCCAGCGAGGTCGCCGCGTTCCTGAGCCATGCCGAACACGACCGCGGCGGCACGATCGGCACGCGCAACTGCCGACTTGCCGCGATCCGCAGCTTCTTCCACTTCGTGGCCACCAAGTATCCCCCATCGATCGCGCAATGCGTCGAAATCCTCAACATCCCGATCAAGCGCGCGCCGGTATCGGAGCCCTGCTACCTCGATCCGGCGGAAGTGACGGCGATCCTCGCTCAGCCCGACCGTTCTACGATCGAGGGTATGCGCGACCATGCGCTGCTCTCGTTCCTCTACAACAGCGGCGCACGAATACAGGAAGCGCTCGATCTGTGCCCCGAAGCGATCCGGTTCGAAAGCCCGAGCTGCGTGCGCCTGACCGGCAAGGGCCGAAAGGAACGCATCTGCCCGCTCTGGCCGGAAACGGTCCTGCTGCTGAGTAAGCTGCTCGAGCGACAGCCACGGGCGCCGGACCAGAGGCTGTTCGTCAACCGTTATGGCGAACCGCTCAGTGCCTCGGGTGTCCGGTTCAAGCTTGCCGCCTACGTGAGGGCTGCGGCAGAAACCACGCCGACGCTGCGTACCAAGCATGTGACGCCGCACGCCTTCCGGCACGCCACCGCCGTGCACCTCATCTCGGCGGGCGTCGACGTCACGGTCATCCGCAGTTGGCTCGGCCATGTGAGCCTCGACACGACCAACCACTATGCGAGGGCCAATCTGGAAACGAAACGGAAGGCATTGGAACAGGTTGCCGTTCCGACCACACCCGGCGGCAAGCCATCCTGGAAGCGCGATACAAGCGTACTCGCCTGGCTCGACACGCTCTGAATAATGCGAAGGAATGTTGGCCGGAAACCGCAGACGTCAGCCAATCTGGCCGCGTTCCTTCACATTATCGATACCTCGCGATTACTCGAGTTATGCTCACCTCGCCATAAGCGTAGCCATGCCGCGAGATGGGTCTGCGGATGCTCGCCGCGTCGGTCGCGCGAGTAGTGGAACAGCGCCGCCGGTGGATCGGTGCCGGCAAAGGGACGATCGTCGCGCACGTAGACCCATAATCGTGCTGTATCGGTCTTGCCTCTGGCCATGACCGGCACGGTAGTATCGTCACCGTGGATCCGGGTTGCAGCGAGGACGTGCGCTTCGATCAGCTTGTAGAGCGGCGTCAGCGCATGGGCAGCGGCGCCAACCTGATCGGCAAGGGTCGAGACGCTGAGCGGCACGCCATCGCGGGCGAACCGCTCGGCCTGGCGGTTGAGGGGTTGGTGCTGTCCATACTTCTCGAACAATAGCATCGCGAGAAAGCTGGGGCCCGCCCAACCGCGCGGCACGACGTGGAACGGCGCTGGTGCCTGCGCGATCTTCTCGCAGTCCCGGCACGAGAACTTCTCGCGCACCGTCTGGATCACCTTCCACGATCGCGGGATCACCTCGAGCGTCTCGGTGACGTCTTCGCCGAGCTTCGAAAGGCGGTCCCCGCCGCAGGCCGGGCAGGAACAGGGCGCGGGCACGACCACACGCTCGCGCGGCAGATGATCGGGGAACGGCTTCCTTGCGGGGCGCTTGCGCTCGAAGGCGGTGATCGTGGTGGTCTTGGCTGCCGCTTCCTCAGCGATCAGATCGTCTTCGGCAGCGTCGGCCTCGAGCTCTTCGAGTTGCAGCTCCATCTGATCGAGCAGGCGGCGGCTGCGTTCGGCGCTGGGGCCATACTGCTCGCGCTTCAGCTTGGCGATCTGCAGCTTGAGGT
>NZ_LSKQ01000030.1 GCF_001557115.1 Erythrobacter sp. CCH5-A1 | reverse complement strand
AGCGTCAGATGTGTATAAGAGACAGGTCGTCGAGCGGGTTGCCGTCCTTGTCCATGTCTAGCATCGAGGCGAAGTGGGTGAGCGAGCCCTCGCCCCCGATCGCGGCGACGACCTGGTTGAGGATGTCGGGCGAAAGGCCGGTCTTCTCGGCCGCCAGCGTGACGGTGTCGCCATCGAGTTGATGGGTCTTGCCGAGCGCGGCGATCGCCTGTTCGGCCATCGCGGGGTCGATCCCGATCTTGGCGGCGAGGTTCACCACATCGTCCGGTGCGCTGCCGATGTTCTTCAGAATGCCGTCGAGAATGCTCATGGGGTCCCTCCTACTATGCGAGTCGGGCCGAGTGTGGCGCAGGTGTGCGGCATTTCAAAGTAAAAGGCCCCGCTACCGGTCTTGCGCCGGGCGGGGCCCCCCTCTCCAACTCGTGAACGGCTCAAGCGGCGACAGTGCTCCGCGCGGGCGCGGCCTGGCGCACGCCTTCGTCGACATGGGCTTCGAACTGGGCGAAGTTGTCGATGAACAGCTGCACCAGCTTCCTTGCGGTCGCGTCATATTCGGCCCCGTCGGCCCAGGTGCTGCGCGGGTCGAGGATCGTCTGGTCGATCCCGGCTTCGGCCAGCACAGGCACGTGGACCGGCACTTCGAAGCCGAAATTGGGATCGCGCCGGAACTCGACCTCATCCATCTTGCCGTCGAGCACCGCGTTCAAGAGCGCGCGGGTCGCCTTGATCGGCATGCGGTGGCCGGTGCCGTACTTGCCGCCGGTCCAGCCGGTGTTGACCAGCCAGCACTGGACGTTGCCCTTGGCGATGCGCTCCTTGAGGAGGTTGCCGTAGACGCTCGGGTGGCGCGGCATGAAGGCGGCGCCGAAGCAGGTGCTGAAGGTCGCCTCGGGCTCGGTCACGCCGATCTCGGTCCCGGCGACCTTGGCAGTGTAGCCGCTGAGGAAGTAATACATCGCCTGGTCGGCGGTCAGCCGCGCGATCGGGGGGAGCACGCCGAAGGCATCGGCGGTGAGCATGATTACGTTCGACGGCGCCGGGCCGAGATTCTTCTCGGATGTGTTCGGGATGAACTCGATGGGATAGGCGCCGCGGGTGTTCTCGGTCTTGCTGCCGTCGGTGAAATCCAGTTCGCGCGTCGCCGGGTCCATCGTCACGTTCTCGAGGATCGTGCCGAACATCTTCGTCGTGGCGTAGATCTCGGGCTCCCCTTCGGCCGAGAGGTTGATCATCTTGGCGTAGCAGCCGCCTTCGAAGTTGAAGACCGCGGTGTCCGACCAGCCGTGCTCGTCATCGCCGATCAGGGTGCGGCTGGCGTCAGCCGACAGGGTCGTCTTGCCGGTGCCCGAGAGGCCGAAGAAGATCGCGCTCTTCCCGTCCGCGCCGATATTGGCCGAGCAGTGCATCGGCATCACGCCCTGCGCGGGCAGGAGGTAGTTGAGCAGGCCGAACACGCCCTTCTTCATCTCGCCCGAATATTCGGTGTTGCCGATCAGGATCAGCTTCTCGGTGAAGCTCACCGCGATCACCGTATCGCTGCGGCAGCCGTGGCGCTCGGGATCGGCCTTGAAGCTCGGCAGGTTGATGATCGTGTATTCGGGGACGAATTCCGCCAGCTCTTCTGCCGTCGGGCGCACCAGCAAGGTGCGGATGAACAGGTTGTGCCAGGCCAGCTGGTTGATGACGCGCACGTTCACCCGGTATTCGGGCTGCGAGCCGCCGAACAGGTCGGCCACATACAGCTCGTCCTGCCCTTCGAGTTCCTTGAGGAAATCGGCCTTCAGCGCGGCGAAGTGTTCCTCGCTCATCGGCTGGTTGATCGGGCCCCAGTTGATCGTGTTCTGGGTCCCGGCGTCGCGGACGATGTACTTGTCCTTGACGCTGCGGCCGGTGAAGCGGCCGGTATCGACCAGTAGCGCGCCGTGTTTGGTCAGCTGCCCCTCGCCCTTCTTCAGCGCATGCTCGACCAGCGCCGAGGTGCCGAGGTTGGGATGGATCACCGCACGGGTGGCGAGGTTCTGGGCGGCCAGCGGGGTTGCGAGCGGGGTCAACTTACGTCTCCTGGGCGTGTTAGCCTTGGGGCGGGATCATGCATTGGCGAAGGGGCCCGGCCGGTTGCCGCCAGCGAATCCCCGCGCGCCGTGTCACACCCCGTAGCACTTGCGCATACGTATGCAACATCGGGCGTAGCGCCGCTGCACCAACTTGTCCGATCCCTGACCAGCGCCATAAATCGGCAGGGCGCGAGCGTCAAACCGGGTGCGGCATAGCAATTGTGACAAGCGCCAAAGCGCGGCTTTCGCGACCGGCGGCAGAGGCGTTGCAGCCTCGCCGCGATGGCGCTACCCATGGGTCATGAACGCGCGGGATATCCACGGATAATGGCGAGGGACAGGGACGCCGCCGATGCTGCCGGCCTGCCGCCCGAACAGGCGGGCGGCGAAGCGCGCAAGCTTCAGATCGCGCTGGTCGACGATGACCGCAACATCCTCACCACGGTCTCGATCGCATTGCAGGCCGAAGGCTTTGCGACCCGGCTCTACACCGACGGCGAGACCGCGCTGAAGGCGCTGCTCGACAATCCGCCCGACTTGGCCGTCTTCGACATCAAGATGCCCAAGATGGACGGGATGGAGCTGCTGCGCCGGCTGCGCGAGAATTCCGCTCTCCCTGTCATCTTCCTCACCAGCAAGGATGACGAGAGCGACGAGGAGGCGGGGCTCGAACTGGGGGCGGACGATTACATCGCCAAGCCCTTCTCCCTGCGCCTGCTGATCGCCCGCATCCGCGCGATCCTGCGCAGGGCCGAGCCGCCGGGCACCGACACCGCGCCGGCTGCCTCGCCCGATCCCGCGCCCGCCACGCTCACCCGCGGGCGGCTGTTCATGGACCCGGCGCGCCATCAGGTAACGTGGGACGGGCAGGCGGTCAGCCTCACCGTGACCGAATTTCTGATCCTCGAGGCGCTCGCGATCCGCCCCGGGGTGATCAAGAGCCGCAACCAGCTGATGGACGCGGCCTACCCCGACGACGTCTTCGTCGACGACCGCACGGTCGACAGCCACATCAAGCGGATGCGCCGCAAGTTCAAGCTCGTCGATCAGGGCTTCGATGCAATCGATACGCTCTACGGCGCTGGCTACAGCTTCACCGATGGCTGACCGCAAGGGCTCCTCCGGCAACGGAGGCAGCGAGCAGCTGAGCGCCACCGGCCGCTTTGCGCTGACGGGGCGGATTCTGGCGGTGAACATCCTCCCCCTGCTGATCCTGGGCGGCGGGCTGTTCTATCTCGACAGCTACCGCACCCAGCTCATCAACGAGCGCTTCAAGCTCGCCCGGATCGAGGCGCAGATCACCGCCGAGGCGCTGGCAGGCGCGAGCCGCGAGCGGCAGGAGGCGCTGCTGGTGCAGATCGGCAAGGAGCAGCGCATGCGGCTGCGCACCTTCGATGCCAAGGGCCAGCTCACCGCCGACAGCTTCGCGCTCGCCGAACCCGCCTTCCGCTTCAACGACACCTCGGACGACGACTGGGAGCAGCGCTTCTCGGTCTGGCTCGACCGCACGGTCGACACCATCGTTTCGGCCGAGCCGGTGCAGGACTATGTCGAGCCCGACGCGCAGCAGGCCAATGCCTGGCCCGAACTCGCCCGCGCGCGCGAATTGGGGCTGTCGCAGGTCAGGCTCTACGATTGGCAGGACGGCACCCCCGTCATCACCGCGGCTGTCCCCGTGGGACTCCAGGGCGCAACGCTGCTGACGGTGCGGAACGCGGTCGACATCACCGAAAGCGTGCGCGCCGCGCGCACCACGCTGTTCCTCGCGATGCTGCTGGTTATGGCAGCCTCGGCCACACTCTCGCTGTTCCTCGCGCGCACCATCGTCACGCCGCTGCGCCTGCTCGCGCGCGCTGCCGTGCGCGTGAAACAGGGGCGGGACCGCGAGGTCGAGGTGCCGCGCCTGCCGCAGAGGAGCGACGAGATCGGCCTCCTCGCCCGCGCGGTCTCGGACATGACTGCCGCCCTGCGCGGCCGCATCGACGCGGTCGACAGCTTCGCCGCCGACGTCGCGCACGAGATCAAGAACCCGCTCGCCTCCTTGCGCAATGCGATCGACACCCTGCCGCGCGTCGAAGACCCCGCACTGCGCGCCGAACTCACCCAGATCGCCGCCCACGATGTGCGCCGGATCGACCGCCTCGTCACCGAAATCTCCGCCGCCAGCCGGGTCGATGCCGAGATCAGCCGCGCTACGCTGGAACGTGTCGACCTCGCCGAACTCTTCGCCAACCTCATCGCCAGCCGCGAGAACCGGGGGATGAACGGCGGGCGCCGGCTCGAACTCGACGCGCGGGTGCCGCCGGGCGCGCGCCTCCGGGTGATGGGCGTGCCGACCCAGCTCGAACGCGTGGCCGAGAACCTGATCGACAACGCGGTGTCCTTCTCGCCCGAGGGCGGCACGGTGCGCGTCACCCTGCGCCCGGCGGGGCGGATGGTCGTCACCGAAGTCACCGACGAGGGCCCCGGCATTCCCGCCGAAGCGCGCGAGGCGGTGTTCCGGCGTTTCCATTCCGACCGGCCCGAGGGCGAGAGCTTCGGCAACCACTCCGGCCTCGGCCTCGCGATCGGGCGCGCCATTGCCGAAGCGCACGACGGCTCGCTGATCGCCGACGCCCGCTCCGACGGCGCCAGCGGCGCCTGCCTGCGCCTGACCCTGCCCGGCGCGCCATGACCGCGCTGGTCCATCAGGCGAGCGCGGTCGTGGTCGAAGGCCGGGCGCTGCTGATCGAAGGCCCGCCGGGCAGCGGCAAATCGAGCCTCGCACTGGCGCTGATCGAGCAAAATGCGGGGCTGATCGGCGATGACGCGGTGACGATCGCAGCCGATGGCGACCGGCTGATCGCCAGCCCCCCGCCCAATATCGCCGGACTGATCGAGGTGCGCGGCGTGGGTCTGGTGCGCCTCGAACTCGCTCCGCCCGCCCCGGTCGCGCTGATCCTCGCCCTCGGCGGCCCGCCCCCCGCTCGCCTGCCCGAAACCCCGCTGCCGACGCGCGTGATCGCCGGGATCGCGGTTCCCGTGCTTGCCTTCGATCCCGGCACCATCGTCCCCGCCGCGCGCGCGCTCTGGGCGCTGCGGCTGCACGGCCTCGCGTTCTCAGGCTCTTCCCTTTGCCGCGCCGAGACGCCAGACTGCACGCGATGACCGCCACCGCAGATCCGACCGCCCCCGAGGCCTCCGACAAGCGCCAGCTGCTGCTGGTCACCGGGCTGGCCGGGGCGGGCAAATCGACCGCGCTCGACGTTCTGGAAGACCTTGGCTGGGAAACCATCGACAACTTCCCCGTGCGGATGCTCAAGCGCCTTGTCACAATGGCCGACGAGACCCGCGGCCCGCTCGCGATCGGCTTCGATTCGCGCACCCGCGGCTTCGTGCCCGCAGACATCATCGCGCTGGTGAAAGACCTGAGCGCGCGCCCCGACCTCGCGCTCACTTCGCTGTTCCTCGACTGCGCGGGCGGCGAGCTCGAACGCCGCTTCAACGAGACCCGCCGCCGCCACCCGATGGCCGATGGCCGCCCGGTCCTCGAAGGCATCGCCGCCGAGCGCGAACTGCTCGAGCCATTGCGGCGCTGGGCCGAGGTGCTGATCGACACCTCGGCGATGAGCAGCAACGACCTGCAGACCCGGATGCGAGAGCTTTTCGCCCCGTCCGAGGCCGAGGCTGCGCTCACCCTCACCATTTCGAGCTTCGGCTTTGCCCGCGGGATGCCCCCGCTCGCCGACCTCGTGTTCGACATGCGCTTCCTCGACAATCCGCACTGGGTGCCGGGCCTGAAGGAGCAGACCGGACAGGACGCCGCCGTGGGCGCGCATATCGAGAAAGATCCCGCCTTTGCCGAGGCCTTCGCCCGCATCCGCGACCTCCTCCTGCTGCTGCTCCCGCGCTATGCCGCGCAAGGCAAGCCCTATGTCCACATCGCCTTCGGCTGTACCGGCGGGAGACATCGCTCGGTCTATACCGCCGAGACCATGGCCGAGGCCTTGCGCGGCGCGGGATTTTCGCCCACTGTGCGGCACCGCAACCTGGGCTCGCGCGCAGCCGATGCCTTGGAAGGCGACCGGCGATAGGGGTTGCTCGGCAGCAGACCCCGCAATGCAACACACATTGCCGGTTAAGGTAGAAACGCGTAAGGCCCTGCCACGGGCGGGCAGTTAACGGACCCATTTTCGCACATGATCGGCTTGATCCTGGTAACCCACGGCCGCCTCGCGGACCAATTCGTCGAGGCGATGGAGCACGTCGTCGGCCCGCAGGACGCGATTCGAACGGTGTGCATCGGCCCCAATGACGATATGGAGCAGCGCCGCGCCGACATCGCCGACGCGATCCAGCAGGTCGACACCGGCAAGGGCGTCATCATCCTCACAGACCTGTTCGGCGGCACGCCGTCGAACCTCGCGATCTCGCTGCTCGATGCCGGGCACGTCGAGGTGATCGCGGGAATCAACCTGCCGATGCTGATCCGCCTGGCGGGCGCGCGCAAGGCGATGGACGTCACCGCCGCGGTCCACGCCGCGCAGATGGCGGGGCGCAACTACATCACCATCGCCAGCGAATTGCTGGGCGCGGACGCCGCTCCCCCGGCGCGGGCCAAGGCCTAGGGACGAAGCGCGTGGGGGAAGCACGGCAGAGCGTCACCATCGTCAACCGCCGGGGCCTGCACGCCCGGGCGAGCGCGAAGTTCGTCGGCGCGGTCGCCGCGCTGCCCGATGGGGTCAAGGTGACGGTTTCGAAAGCCCCGCACAGCGCGGCGGGCGGCTCGATCCTCGGGCTGATGATGCTCGGCGCGGCCAAGGGCGATACGGTCGAAGTGGCGGTGGAAGGTGAGAATGCCGACGCGGTGCTCGCCGAACTGATCGCGCTGATCGCCGACGGCTTCGGCGAGGACTAGTGCCAGCGCCCGCGTTGGCCTAGGCGGCTCGCCATGCGCAAGCACATCACCGGCTTTTCCAATCCGACGGTCAAATACCTGCGCTCCTTGCGCGACAAGAAGCACAGGAAGCGCGCAGGGCAGTTCCTGGTCGAGGGGTTGCGCCTGCTCGAGGACGCGCGCGCCTCGGGCCGCGTGCCGCAAACGCTGGTGATGGCCGAAGGGCGCGAACATCCGCTGCTGGCGCGGCTTGAGGCCGACGTCATGGCGGCAGGCGGCGAGGTGATCGCGACCACACCGGACATCCTCTCCAAGATCACTGGCAAGGAGAACGCGCAAGCCGTCGCAGGGGTGTTCGACGAGTGGGACACGGGGCTGGCGACGCTCGACCGCAATGCGGCGCCGATCTGGCTCGCCGCGCAGGCATTGCGCGATCCGGGCAACCTCGGCACGATGCTGCGCACTTGCGACGCGGTCGGCGCAGGCGGTCTGATCCTGATCGACGACTGCGCCGATCCCTTCAGCGCCGAAGCCGTGCGCGCCAGCATGGGCGCGGTCTTCACCGTGGGGCTGGCGCAGGCGCGGTGGGAGGATTTTGTCGGATGGCTGCGGGCGGGAGAGGGCCAGCTGGTCGCCGCCTCGCTCCGCGACGCCGTGCCCTATCGCGGGGCGCCCTATGCCGCGCCTTGCTTCATTCTTGTGGGCAACGAATCGCAAGGGCTGCCCGAAGACTACGAGATGGCCTGCGACCTGCGCGTCACCATGCCCATGAAGGGCCGCGCGGATTCCTTGAATGCCGCCGTGGCGGGCGCGGTGCTGGCTTACGAAGTGCTGGCGGCGTTGGGCGACTAATCGCCCGCGATCAGCGCGGTGATCCGCCAGCCCTGCTTGCCGCGCTCCGCGATCAGGCGATAGTCGATAAGGCTGCGCAGCTTGCGGCTCTCAACATATCCAATGGCGCCGCCGGGCAGCTTCACCCGGGTGAAGTTCGCAGCCGGATCGGCGTCATCAGCGAAATCGACAAAGGCCCAGTCGAGCGTCCCGATTACCGGGGCCGACGCCTCCGGCTTGGTGCGGGCCGGAACTGCGCTGCCCAGCACCAGCATCGCCGTGTAGGGATCGGCGTTGTCCGGATCGTTCCAGAACACCCAGGGAAGGAAGGCATTCCCTTCCTTGAACCCGCAGCCGAGCGGGAGCAGCGCGTCGATCTCGTCCCACAGCTTGTATTCCTGGTCATCGAGCCGCCGCCGCAATTCCCTAACGCCCGCGCCGCCGCCGTAATCGAGCTCGATCCCGGGATCGCTCAGCGCTGCCAGCGCATCGGCATCGCGCTGCTTGACGGCGGTTTGCAGCTTCGCGCGGAACTCGGTCCAGCCGGGCAGGGCGGAACAATCGTCGCGCGGGGGGTAACCCTTCGCATTGAGGACCGGAACGACAGAGGCGGCGGCTTCAGGTGTCGGTACCGTGGCAGTGCCCCCCTCCCCGCCCGGTGACGCCAAGGGGGATGGCGCCGGTTCGGACGCCGGATCCGCACCGCAACCCGCCAGCAGGGCGATTGCGGCAAGCACCGGTGCTGCAAGGCCGGGCTTCATCGCCACCTCACGCGTTGCCGATGCACCAGGGATCGGGCTTCATGTCGACCGGCGGCGTCCCCTCGCCCGAGTGGGGAAAGCGCGCCTTGAAGGTGAAGGCCTGCGGGGTCGGGCCGTAGCGGTCGAGCATCCACAGACGCGAGAGGCCCTCGTCGATGCTCGGGCGGTGGCCTTCGGGCACCCACCACAGGGCCTGATAGGTGCTCTCGAAACGGTGAAAATATTCGCGCCGCCGCGCCATTTCCGGCGTGTGGGCCGATCGGTAGACGAAATCGAACAGGCTTGTCGCGTCCTCCCAGACCGACATGTTGACGATCAGCAGCGGGTCCGGGGCAACTTCGATATCGGTGGCGGTGCCGCTCTCTGATTGCAGCCGCCAGACAAAGCCGGGCGAGGCATCGGCGATGGCGTTCACCTTGTCGAGTGCGTCGAAGAAGGGCTGCACGCGGGGATCGCCCACGGGCGCGATCAGCTTGCCGATGTTGATCTGCGCCAGCTGCCAGCCCTGTGCGCCGTCACCCATTCGCCCTACTCCGCCGCGTCGCGCTTTTCGCTTTCGCCTTCCATATCAGGCGCTTCGAGCGCTACAACATCCTCGGCATCGGCCTTCGAGAATCGGGGCGAAACTTCGACGAGGGGCACCTCATCGCTGATTTCGCGCTTGCCGATCTGGATGTGCTTTTCTGTCAGCCGCCGCGCTCTGCTCATGACGTTGCCCTCATAAGTGCGCGCGAAATCGTTGAACGAATTGACGGCCCGACCAAGGTGCACGCCAGTCTTCATGAGGTCGTCCTGCGTCTTAGCCAGACTGTCATACAGGGTCGCGGCGAGCTTGCCGATCTCGCGGGCCTCGCGCGCGAGCCCTTCTTGTTGCCAAACCTGGGCGATGGTTCGCGCAATCGCGACGAGGTTCGTCGGGCTCGCGAGAAGTACTTTGTTCTTGAATGCGAAGTCCCAGAGCGTCGAATCGTGCTCAAGCGCTGCGGCAATGAAATGCTCGCCCGGCACGAACATGATCACGTAATCCGGCGCGTTGTCGAACTGCGACTGGTAGCTCTTCGTTCCGAGTGTCTGGATGTGGTTGCGCATCGAGGCGGAATGCGCGTCGAGATAGGCCTTGCGGGCTTCTTCGTCCTCCGCCTCGAAGGCATCCTGATAGGCGTTGAGGGAAACCTTGGCGTCGATAACCAATTGCTTGTTGCCGGGGATCCGCACGATCGCGTCCGGCCGCAGCCGACCATCATCCGTGTCAATCGAATGCTCGGTGACGAAATCGGTGTGCTCGGTCAGTCCGCACTGTTCGAGCACATTCTGCAATTGCTGCTCACCCCAGCGCCCGCGCGCCTTCGGGGCGTTGCGCAGCGAGTTTCCGAGCCGCAGGGCCTCGACCCGGACCGCTTCCTGCCCCACGCGCAACGCATCGATCTGGCCAAGCAACTGCCCGAATGCGTCAACCCGCTGCTTCTCGAGCAGCTGGACTTGCTCTTCATAGCTGCGCAGCCGCTGGTCCACTGGGGCAAGCAGCGATTTGAGGCGCTCGGCACTAGTCTTCTCGCTTTCCTGAAAGCGCGCATCGGCCCGTTCGAGGAACGCCTTCTGCGCCTGTTCGAGCACCCGGCTGCCGGCGTTCTCGAACTCCTTCCTGAGCGAGTCCTGCGCGGCGAGCAGCGCGGATTTCTGTTCGGCAAAGGCTTTTTCGCGTTCGGCCGCGGCGCTCTCCAGCGCCGCCAGCTTTTCGGCCAGCGCCGCACGGTCGGCCTGCACGCTATCGAGCCGCGCGAGCAGGCCATCGGCCTGCGCGGCGCGCTCCTTCAGCCCGGCGACCTCAATCCGTGCCTCGCCCAGTTCGGCAATGGCGCGGGCGAATTTCGCCTCCCCCTCGGCCCCCGCCGCCTCGGTCGCCGCGAGCCGCGCGCGCAAATCCGCCAGCGGGCGCGAGGCGAAGAACCAGCCGAGCGCAGCGCCGGCAAGCAGAGCAATGATCGAGAGAATCGCAGGGTCCATGCGGCAAGCCTACACGGAACGAATGGAGAACGCTAGGGCTGCGCAGGAATTTCCAACAAGAAAGCGGGGCCCCGGATCAAGCCTGGGGCGGCGCTATTCCCGCGGAGCCGAGCCTGAAGGCTTCGATCAACTTGCGGAAGATCAGGTACGTCTGCATTGCGATGCCGAACGACAATAGCCCGATGAAGATTGACCTGCCCTCGGCATCGCGCAGTTCGCCCGACAAGACATAGGCCCAAAAAAACAGGATCGCGCCCTCGACAACGGCACCTCTGATCAGTGATTTTCGAGTCGCGGGCGGGTCTGGCGAAGTCGCCTCGCTCGTCCGAAGCGAGTCTGCAAGAAATCCGCCAACCAGCCAAAGTACCGCCACGATCAGCAGCATAAGCGAAGCGGCGCCGAGCCATTCGAGCCACGCGCCGGTCATCGCGCTACGCCGCCCGCCGGATCTTCTCGAGCTTCTTCAGCACCATCGCGCGCTTCAGGCGGCTGAGGTGGTCGATGAAGAGGATGCCTTCCAGGTGGTCCATCTCGTGCTGCAGGCAGGTCGCCAGCAGGCCCTCGAGGTGCTCCTCGTGGGTGTTGCCCTCGAGATCCTGATAGCGGACGGTGCAGGTCGCGGGGCGATCGACGTCGGCGTAGATCTCGGGGACCGAGAGGCAGCCTTCCTGATAGGTCGACAGCTCCTTGGCCGGGTCGAGGATCACGGGGTTGATGAAGACGCGCGGTTCCTTTTTGGTCGCGGGGTGCGTGTGCTTGTGGCCGCCGTGGCTGGTGCATTCGACCGGCTCGGCGTCGGGATCGTCGGGCTGGAGGTCGATCACCAGCACCCGCTTGGGCACGCCGACCTGGATCGCGGCCAGACCAATGCCGGGGGCGTCGTACATCGTCTCGAACATGTCTTCGACGAGGCTGTTCAGCTCGGGGCCGAACTCGTGGGGTTCGACCGGGGTCGAGATGGTCTTGAGCCGGGGGTCCGGCACTTCGAGGATTTCGCGGATAGCCATAATGCGCGCAAGATAGGGGCCGCGCCGCTTTCCGGCAAGCGCAACGCTGCGATCAGGGTGATCGGCGCAGCCAACGCTTGCCGACGTGGCCGCAGGCGGGGCATCGGCCGACATAGGACTTCTCGCCGCTCGCCTTGTAGCGGATGCCGCCCTTGTCCCACACGCTCTCGCCATGTCAGCACTGGCCGCATTCGTACTTCCACTCGCGCGATTCGCGCTCGACCCCGGGGCCTAGCAGCCATGTGAAGAAGCGTTGCGTGCGGTTCATCCCACCGGCCGCCGCGCCCGCAAGGCCTGCGCCAGCGTGCCCTCATCGAGATAATCGAGCTCGCCGCCCACGGGGAGGCCATGGGCCAGCTGGGTGACGCGCAGCGGGAAGGCCTCGAGCCTTTCGGCGAGGTAGTGGGCGGTGGTCTGACCTTCCAATGTGGCGTTCATCGCGAGCACCACCTCGTCGATCCCGCCGTCTGCCACGCGGGCGAGCAGGCTGGCGATGCCCAAGTCCTCCGGCCCGATGCCGTCCAATGCGGAGAGCCTGCCGCCGAGCACGTGATAGCGGCCGGGGAACAGCCGTGCGCGGTCCAGCGCCCAGACGTCGGAGACCTCCTCCACCACGCACAGCGCGCGCGCATCGCGGCGCGGGTCGGCGCAGATGGCGCAGGGGTCGCGGGTGTCGACATTGCCGCAGATGCCGCACTCGACCAGCGTCTCGGCGACGCCCGCGAGCGCCTCGAGCAGGGCGGGCAGCGCAGACTCACGGTGCTTGACCAGCCACAACACCGCCCGCCGCGCGCTGCGGGGGCCGAGCCCCGGCAGGCGGGCGAGCGCGGCGCTCAGTGCCTCGATCTCTTGCGATGCCATGGGGTCCCAGATAGGGGCTGCGCTTCGCTTCACAAAGGTGCCCCGCAAAGCTTATGCGCATCATCTTCATGGGAACGCCGGAATTCGCGGTTCCGGCCCTGCGTGCGCTGCATGAGGCGGGGCATGAGGTGGTGTGCGTCTACACCCAGCCCCCGCGCCCGGCGGGACGGGGGAAGAAGCTGATGCCCTCCCCGGTCCAGGTCGAGGCGGAGCGGCTGGGGGCTCCGGTTCGCTCGCCCGTCTCGCTGCGGGGGGCGGAGGCCCAGGCGGAATTCGCGGCATTGAGCGCAGATGTGGCAGTGGTCGCGGCCTATGGCCTGATCCTGCCGAAGCCGGTGCTCGACGCGCCGAAGCACGGCTGCCTCAACATCCACGCCTCGCTGCTGCCGCGCTGGCGCGGGGCGGCGCCGATCCACCGCGCGGTGATGGCGGGCGACGCCGAGACGGGCGTCACCATCATGCAGATGGAAGCGGGGCTCGATACCGGGCCGATGCTCCACAAGGTGACGGTGCCGGTCGGGCGCAAGACGACGGGCGAGCTGTTTGGCGAGCTTGGCGCGGTGGGCGCGGCGGCGATGGTGGAGGTGCTGACCAATCTCGCCGCCTTCCCGCCCGAGCCGCAGGACGATGGCGCGGCGATCTATGCGCCCAAGATCGACAAGGCGGAGGGCAAGATCGACTGGTCGCAGGACGCCGCAGCGATCGAGCGGCTGGTGCGCGGCCTCGCCCCCTTTCCGGGTGCCTGGTTCGAGCTGGAGGGGGAGCGGGTGAAGCTGCTGCTCGCCGAGGTGGTCGAGGGGGCGGGCGCTCTCGGAATGGTGCTGGACGACGAACTCACCATCGCCTGCGGAAAGGCCGCGATCCGGCCCTTGCGGCTTCAGCGCGCGGGCAAGCCGGTGCTCGAACGCGAGGAGTTTCTGCGCGGGCGGGCAGTGGCTGCGGGGACGGTGCTCCAATGATCGTCCTGGCGAGCGCAGCGAAGCCATCCATGGACGACCGTCGCATCTGGTGGCGAGGGCAGTTCATGGATTGCTTCGTCGCCTCCGGCTCCTCGCAATGACGAGGTGATGCAATGACCCGCTTCGCCCTCACTCTCGAATTCGACGGCACGCCCTTCTTTGGCCTGCAACGCCAGAGCCACGGGCCGAGCGTGCAGCAAGCGGTCGAGGATGCGCTCGGGCGGATCACGGGCGAGAGCGTCGTCATGCACTCCGCGGGGCGCACCGATGCGGGGGTGCACGCGATGGCGATGCGCTCTCATGTCGACGTGGAAAAACCCTTCGACCCGTTCCGGCTGATGGCGGCGGTGAACGCCCAGCTTCGCCCCGATCCGGTCGCGGTCACCCATTGCGAGGTGGTGCCCGACGACTGGCACGCGCGCTTTTCCTGCACCGGGCGGCGCTACCTCTACAGGATCGCCAACCGCCGCGCGCCGCTCACCTTGCTGAGGGACAAGGCGTGGCATGTGCCCCAGCCACTCGATGCAGACGCGATGCACCGCGCGGCGCAAGCGCTGGTGGGCCGGCATGACTTCACCACCTTCCGCTCGGTCCATTGCCAGGCGGCCGATCCGGTGAAGTCGCTGGACGAGCTGCGGGTCGAACGAGTCGGCGAGGAAATCCACATCCACGCCGCCGCGCGCAGCTTCCTCCACCATCAGGTGCGCTCGATGGTCGGCTGCCTCAAGCTGGTCGGCGCGGGCACCTGGCCCGAAAGCCGCATCGCCGAGGCGCTGGCGGCGCGGGATCGCGGGGCGCTGGGCCTCAACGCCCCGCCGCACGGGCTCTACTTCGTCGAGGCGACCTATCCCTGAAACAGGCCCACCCCCGGCCCCTCCCGCAAGCGGGAGGGGAGCGAGACTTGGTCGCGCAGCGGCCTAGTCGCAGCGGGGTGGGTCCTCGCCAACGGTTGCGAAGCGCAACCAGAAACCCTAGGCCCGCCAGCAACCAAGGGAGACGATCGCCATGACCACCGGAAAGCAGCTCTTCACCACCCTCACCGCCGACGGCAAGCTGACGCTCGAAGTCGTCGAAAGCCAGTTCCCTGCGCCCACTGGCAATCAGGTGCTGGTCAAGATGGAAGCCGCGCCGATCAACCCGAGCGATCTCGCAATCCTCACCAGCGCGGCCGATTTCGAGACCGCCGAATACGCCCCCGGCAAGGTCGTCGCCACCATGCCCGAGCCCTTCCTCACCGGCAACAAGGCGCGCCACGGGCAGCGGCTCCCGGCGGGCAACGAGGGCGCGGGCACCGTGATCGCGGCGGGCGAGAGCGAGATGGCGCAGGCCCTGATCGGCCAGCGCGTCGCCTGCGTGCCGGGCCATGCCTTCAGCCAGTATGCCATCGCCGACGCCATGATGTGCCTGCCCCTGGGCGAGCACTCCTCCGAAGTCGGCGCCTCGAGCTTCGTCAACCCGATGACCGCGCTGGGCTTCGTCGAGACCGCCAAGATGGAGGGCCACTCGGCCATCGTCCACCTCGCGGCGGCTTCCAACCTCGGCCAGATGCTCAACCGCATCTGCATCGAGGACGGGATGAAGCTGGTCAACATCGTCCGCAAGCCCGAGCACGTCGCCATGCTGAAGGAACAGGGCGCGACCCATGTGGTCGACAGCTCCGCCCCCACCTACATGGCCGACCTGCGCGCCGCGATCGCCGAGACCGGCGCCTTCCTCGGCTTCGATCCGATTGGCGGCGGGCAGGCGAGCGATGGCGTCTTGAAGGCGATGGAGCAGATCGCGGTGAGCCAGATGAGCGAGTTCTCGCGCTATGGTTCGAACCAGCAGAAAAAGATGTACATCTACGGGCGGCTCGACCTGTCGCCGACGGTGCTGACGCCGTCCTACGGCCTCCAGTGGAGCATCGCCGGCTGGCTGCTGACCCCCTTCCTCGCCCGCGCGGGGATGGAAACCGTGGTGCGGATGCGCAGCCGCGTGCAGGCAGGCCTCACCACCACCTTCGCCTCGCATTACAAGGCCAAGGTGACGCTGGAAGGGATGCTCGAAAAGCCCGCAATCACCGACTACCGCCAGATGAAGACCGGCGAAAAATATCTCGTCACGCCCTGGGGGTGAGGGGGGGCTTCGAGGGGTGAGGGAAAGGATTAGCCCTCCCCTCCATCGTCACCCCGTGCTTGACACGGGGCTGGGCTTTTCTTCCTCGGAGTCAGAAGCAAAGGCAGCCAAGCCCCGTGTCAAGCACGGGGTGACGGGATAAGAGGCGTTCAGTGCAAGAAACCGAATGGCCGCTTTCGGCGATCAAATTGCGACGCGCGAATGGCGGGAAGTGGGTGGGAAGTTGCCACTTACATCGCGACGGTTTCGTAGCTGATCGATACGCCAGCAACCGTATCGTCCTGTTCAAAGATCCGGGACTTATCGGCATACCGGACGAGTAGGCGGTCTGAAGCAAGCCACTTGATTTCGGCCCATGAGCCGCCCCAATCTCCGACTTTTGCGGCTCCATGATTGTCATCCGCTCGGAACGTATTGCCTCCACCTTCCGGCGCTTGTCCGACTTCCACGACCGAGATTTGCGTCGAGTATCCGCTGGTCGCGCCGCAGTCGCGTTGAAACATCACCGCTTCGCGCCTCCCATCTGGCGAAGCAAGGCGGGTTATGACTTCATCGGTGCAAGCGTCATCACAGGCTCCCAAGGCAAGGGACAGAACCAGTAGGGGCAAAGTGCGGATCACAGGCGCAAAGTAGCCGTGCCCTGGAACGGCAGCAATGGGGTCGATAGCCGAATTGCCGCTCGTTGCAGAAAAAAGACGAAAGCCGCCCTCAGTCTCTCACCCGTCAAACGCTGCCTGCACCGCCGCGGCATCCGTCACCCCGTTCGCCACCAGCACCATCAGCAGCACCCGCGCCTTGGCCGGGCCGAGCGCCCGCGCGGCGACCAGCCCGAGGGCGTCGTCCTCCACCTCGACATTGCGGTCGACCAGCCCCTCGTCGACCCGCGAGGCGCGGACCACCGGCACGCCCGAAGCCGCCGCGCGGGCGAGGGCCTCCAGCACCACCTTCGGCGCATTGCCCTGCCCCATCCCCGCCAGCACGATCCCCCTCGCGCCGATGCCGAGCAGCGCTTCGACCGGCCTCTCGTCCATCCCCGCCCCCGCGGTGAGGATCGCGACGCGCGGCAGCTCTGCCGGGAAGGGATAGCGCGCGCTCTCGCCCAAGCGGTGCGCGGGGCCGAACCAGTCGAGGCTCGAAGGGGTGACGCGGGCGAGCGGCCCCCTCGGGAAGGTGCGGAAGGCGTCGATGGCGCTGGTCGCGGATTTGCGGGCGTCGCGCACGGCGAGCACCGCGTCGCCCATCACCAGCATCACCCCCCGCCCCGCCGCCGCGGGGTCGCTCGCGACCTTCACCGCATTGGCAAAATTCCGCATCCCGTCCGCGCCGACGGCATCAGCGGGACGCATCGCGCCGACGAGGATCACGGGCTTCTTCGTGGGCAGCGTCAGGTCGAGCAGGAAGCCGGTCTCCTCGGCCGTATCGGTGCCGTGGGTGATGATCACCGCGTCGACGGCGGGATCGTCCATCGCGCTCGCACAGGCCGCGTGGAGCGCCTGCCACTCGGCGAAACCGATGTCCTGCGAGCCAATCCGCGCGATCTCCTGCGGGCGCAACTCCGCTTCCAGACCGAGCGCCGCGAGATGCCCCACCAGCACCTCCAGCGACAGCCCGCCGGGGCGATACCC
>NZ_LSKQ01000003.1 GCF_001557115.1 Erythrobacter sp. CCH5-A1 | reverse complement strand
GTCACGCGCCCCATGTGGACGCTGCCCCGCGCCGCCACAAGCCTTGGCCGCGACTAGTCGATCGCGCCTTCGGCTTCGCTGCGGTTCTCGGCCGCCATCTGCTCGATTTCCTTGACGGTATATCCCGTCAGCTTGGCGATTCTGGCCTTCTCGGACGCCGACAGCTCGGCAAAGCTGCGTTTGGGCGGGAGATCGGCGCTGGCTGCGGCCATCTTCTTCTCCATCTCCGCGAAGGCGCCCATGATCTGCGGCATGGCCTCCATCGACGCAGCGACGATGCGCGGATCGCTCGACATGGCGAAGCTCTTGCGCGCATAGGCCGCGCCGCTCTCGGTCTGGAAGAAGGTCTCGATGTCATCGAGCTCCTTTTGCGAGAAGTGGACCGCGTAAAGCTCCGACATGGCCTTGCGCATCGGCGGCTCCATCAGCGTCATCATGTCGCGCATGACGACGGGCATCACCGCCACCTCGCGGGTATGCCTCTCGGCATAGGCGGGGTCGAGCAGGACGGCGATTTCGGCGGCCTGTTCCTCGGTAAGATTGATAACGGCGAGGCTGATGCCGAGGCCCTTCTCGACGACGGGATAGGCGGGTGCATCGGTCGCCGACAGCATCGGGCCGAGCAGCCTGTCGAACATGCCGCCCATCATCTCGCCCAGCGTGCCTTCCGGGATCATGCGGGTGATGATGCGGGTGGCCTGCGGCAGGCGCGCCTGCTGTTCGGGGGTGAGCGGTTCGACCGGGAACATCGCGCCGAGCTGGTCCATCGCCGCCTGCATCGGATCGCCCTCACCCGCAGGCTGCGCGGCGACATCGTCCTGGGCGTTCCGGGCGGCCACAGGCTGGGGCGCGAGAGCCAGCGCGGCGAGGCTGGCGGCGGCGGCGAATGCGGTGCGAATCATCGGCTGGTGTCCCCTCATGGATCGGCAAGGATTGTGCAGCAGCCGCTCCGCCCGCGCCAGACTGCCGCTCACAGCGCGCGCAGCACGTCGGCCGAGACCCGGCCCGGCTCTTCAAGGATCACCTCGGCCAGCGTCAGATCGACGAGGCAGCGCTTGGGGTGATCGGGATCCTTGAGCGCGGCGGTCAACTCGTCGATCCCGAGGCCGCTTTTCTTGATCATCTTCTCGATCGCCCAGCCGGGGATACTGAAACTGCTGGCCCGGTTTGTGGCGCGGTGCGACAGCAACTTGGCCCAGAGCAGCTTCTCGAGAAGTTCCCGCTCCCGGATCGCCTGCGGCTTGTCCAGCACCAGCGGGATAGAGGTGAAATCGCCGGATTGCACGTTCTTGCACTGGGCTGGCGACTTCATCGCGGCCGACAGCCAGATGCGTTTAAGCTCGGCAAGCCTGACCAAGTCGCCGAACTTGGCGATTTCGCTGGCCTGCAATGCCTTGTTCCGGACGAAGGCATTGGCCTCGCCTGACGTGCCCGCGTTCCTGATCGCAAGCGCGAACTGATCTGCGAATACGGGATCGGCTTCGCGCACCTTGGCCATGTCGGTGCCCGCGCCGAACACGTCTTTGACTGAAGCGTCGATCTCGGCCGCGCTGGGGCTGACGACGGCGACCGGCGGCGGCAGGGAGCGATCCGAAGGCGTATCGCTGTCTGTTCCCCCCAGCGCCACCATCGCGCGGATCAGCGCAAAGAACAGGATCACGAACAGCACCGATCCGGCGAGGCCCCGGCCGGCGCCTGAAACGCCCTCCGCACTCCCAGCGCCCGCGCCTTCCCACGAAGCGACGCGCTGGGGATCGAGATAGCTCTCGAGTTCGGGATAGCGCTCGCGGATGCCGAGCAGCAGCTTGTGGATGTCGAGCCGGTTGACCCGCAGCCGGTCCATCATCCCCGCACGGCCCGGGCGCGACAATTCGGTCCAGGCCTTGTTGAGCGGGTGATCGGGCTGCTGCACCTTGTCGTGGAAGCGCATCCCCTTCAACCGCTGGTTGAGGAAGCGCAGCGCGGGGCGCTCCTCGAGACTGCCGGATTCGTCGAGCCAGCGGAATGCCTCGTTGGCAGGTTCCACGAAGGGCGCCGAGCGCGGCCAGGTGCGCGCGAAGAGATCGGCGAGCGCGCCGTCGAGCGCATCGTGTTCCTCTAGGTCCGCTTCCTCGGCGCGGGCGGTCAGCACGCCGAGCGCGGTGAGGCCTATCTCGTACTCCCTGTGGCTGACCGCGGTCTCGCTCGGCTCGCCGCCGGGATAGAGGACCCAGAGCAGCTGTTCCCACGCCTCCTGCGCGCGCTGCTGGGCTTCAGTGAGTTCGGGGGTGAGTTCGGGCGGCACCGTGGGCGCAGGGCGATCGCCGGGGGTGAAGGCGGGGGCGATATCCCAGAAGCCATCCTCGTCCGCATCGTCATCCCAGCTGAGGCCGGCATCATCGCCATCATCGTCGAGCCCGCCGAGACCGTAGAGCTCGCCCTCGTCCTCTTCGGCGCGTAGTTCCGCGCGTTCGCCCTGTTCCGCCAGCCACAAGGCCTGATCGCGCGCGCGGCGCAGGTCGGCGAAACCGGCGATGTCCTCGTCCGGATTGATCGACCGCAGCACATCGGCATAAGCCCTGCGGATCGCGGCCTTGTCGCTGGTCGGGTCGATCCCGAGGCGGCTCCACGGAAAGGACCGGCGGGTCATCTTGCGGCAGTCACAACGGCGATTGCGCGTCGATCTGGTCGAGCAGCTGCGTCAACCCTTCGCGCGCATCGGCAATGATGCGCGGGTCCTGCTTGTCGAGTGCGCCCTGGAAGTCGGTCAGCCCCTGCCCGATCACATCGCGCACCGGACCGGTGAAGCCCTCATAGGCCCGCTCGGCGCGCGCCAGCAGGGCGACGTTCTCGGCCTCGTCGCGCGGGTGGACCTTGAGCTTCTCGAGCCGCTTGCGGCTTTCGGCGATGTCCTTCTTGGAGCGGCGGTCCTCCTCGTCGACGATCACCAGATTGCGGGTCAGCCCCGTCATCGGCACGGCGACATCGACATCGAGCAGACCGCTGGTGTCATAGGTGAAGCGCACTTCCACCCCCACCTCGCCGGCCGGGCGCGGGGGGACGGGGACGGTCAGTTCGCCCAGCTTGACGTTCTTCTTCACGTCGCGCGCTTCGCCCTGATAGATCGCGAAGGTCACCTGCTTCTGGTTGTCGCCGAGCGTCTGGAACCGCTCCATCCGGCTGACCGGCACGGGGGTGTTGCGCTCGATGATCGGCGCGAAGATGTCGTCGTGAAAGCGCCCGTGCGCGTCGCGGGTCGAGGTGCTGACGCCCAAGGTGAAGGGCGCGACATCGGTGATGCGGATTTCCTCGAGCCCGTCCCCGCCCGACAGGAGCCCGGCCTGGATCGCAGCGCCCAGTGCAACCGCGTGATCGGGGTGGACGGTTGAATTGGGAAAGCGCCCGAACATCCGGGTCAGCGCCTTCCTCACCACCGGCATGCGGGTGGCGCCGCCGACAAGCACGATATCCGACAGGCTCTTCACGTCTATATGGCTGTCACGCAGCGCGCGGATGACGGGATCGCGCAGGCGCTTGACGAGGCCTGCGGCGGCCTGCTCGAAGCCCTCGCCGGTGATGCGCGCGGTGAGCGGGGTGTCGTCCGCGACCACGGTGAAATCGGCTTCTTCCGAGGTGGTGAGCGCGCGCCGGGTGCGCTCGGCCGCGAGGCTGAGCAGCGCGCGGCGGCGGTCTGCGGGGATGCGGGCGAGCGCGTCGGCCGGCAGCAGCGGCTCGACCAGCCTGACCATCACCTCGTCGAAATCGTCGCCCCCCAGCCGGTTGTCGCCCGCCGAGGCGCGCACCTCGACGATGCCTTCGAACATCTCGACGATCGAGACGTCAAAGGTGCCCCCGCCTAGGTCGAAGACGAGGAAAGGCTCGCGGTCGCCCTTGTCGGCAAGGCCGAAGGCGAGCGCGGCGGCGGTCGGCTCGTTGATCAGGCGGCGGACGTCGAGCCCCGCGATCTCGCCTGCGCGGCGCGTGGCGCGGCGCTGGCGTTCGTTGAAATAGGCAGGGACAGTGATCACCGCCTCGGTCGGCCGGGTGCCGGTCGCCGCCTCGACATCATCGGCGAGACTGCGCAGCACCATCGCCGAGAGATCCTCCGGCGTCAGCGTCGTTCCTGCGAGCGTCACGGTGGAAGCGGTGCCCATCATCCGCTTGAAACTGGTGACGGTATCGGCCGGGTGGGTCGCCATCCGGTCGAGCGCGGCCTGTCCCACCCAGGTCTCACCGCCCTTGGCCAGGCTGACCGCAGAGGGGGTCAGCTCGCGCCCCAGGGCATTGGGCACAAGCTGCGGCGCACCATCGCGCCACAGCGCGACGGCGCTGTTGGTGGTGCCAAGATCAATCCCCACGAGCATTCCCGCTCTCATAGCGCGAGCGGCGTCGTAGGCAATTGGAATTGCGGGCGGAATGGTGCCTTAGTGCGCCACGCTCTCGCCGCGCTCCAGCCCCGATGCGGCCAGCTGCGCATCGATCTGGGCAAGCAGGCGTTCGAGGCCCGCCTCGCTGTCGCTCTCGGCGCGGGCGACCAGCACGTCCTGCGTGTTCGAGGCGCGCAGCAGCCACCAGCCGTCGGCGGTGTTGACCCGCACGCCGTCAGTGGCGTTGACGCTCTCGACCTCGGGGCCGGGACTGGTGGTCAGCCGTTCGGCGATTTCGGCCATGGCGGCGAACTTGCGGGTCTCGTCGACCTGAAAACGCATTTCCGGGGTGTTGAGCATCGGCGGGATGGCGCCGCGCAGCTCGGTCACCGACTTGCCGAGGCGTGCCGCCGCCGCGAGCAGCCGCACACCCGCGTAGAGCGCGTCGTCGAAGCCATAGTATTCGTCGGCGAAGAACACGTGGCCGCTCATTTCGCCCGCCAGCGGCGCGCCAGTCTCCTTCATTTTGGATTTGATGAGCGAGTGGCCGGTCTTCCACATCAGCGGCTCGCCGCCGAGATTGGCGACATGGTCGAACAGCGCGCGGCTCGCCTTCACATCGGCGATCACCGTCGCGCCGGGGCGGGTTTGCAGCACGTCTTCGGCATAGATCATCAGCAGCTGGTCGCCCCAGATCACGCGGCCCATGCCGTCGATCGCCCCGATCCGGTCGCCATCCCCGTCGAAAGCCACTCCGAAATCGAGGTTCTTCTCGGCGACGAGCGCGCGAAGATCGGTCAGGTTCGCCTCGACAGTCGGATCAGGATGGTGGTTGGGAAAATGTCCGTCAACTTCGGTAAAGAGCAAGTGGTGTTCCCCCGGCAGCCGCGCCGCGAGCGCTTCGAGCGCGGGGCCGGCAGCGCCATTGCCCGCATCCCAGCCGACGCGCAGGGTTTCGAGTTTGGCCGGTTCGATACCGGCGAGGCCTTCGAGCAGGCGCTCGACATACTCGCCAAGGATGTCGCGCGTGGTCACGCTCCCGGTGCCGCTGGCGAACGCCCCGTCTGCTGCCAGTTTCCCGAGCTTCTGGATATCGGCGCCGAAGAACGGGCGCCCCAGAAATACCATCTTGAAGCCATTGTAATTGGGGGGATTGTGGCTGCCAGTTATCTGAATGCCGCCATCCACCTGTTCATCTGAGGCTTCCGCGTAATAGAGCATCGGTGTCGCGCCCATGCCGATGCGCACCACGTCGCACCCGCTCGCGGTCAGCCCTTCGACCAATGCGTGCTCGAGCATCGGCGAGCTGACCCGCCCGTCATAGCCCACCGCCACGGTCTTGCCCCCCGCCTCGCGCAAAAGCGTCCCGAAGGCCCGGCCGATCGCGCGCGCATCATCCGCTCCAAGGGTTTCGCCGATCACCCCGCGGATGTCGTATTCGCGCAAGATAGTGGGGTGGAACTGGTATTGCATGATCGGGACGTCCTCCTGGAGGGTGCTTGGCCTGGGGTGCGCACGCGGGCGGAGCAGGGGCTCACCCCGATGACAAGGGTTTCGCTCCCGTGCCTTGCACAGCGGCTCGCTTGCCCCCGCCTTCGCCGCGGTTTGAACATCGTCACGAAAGCCCTTGCCGCGCGATTGTGTCAATCCCGCGATGCCGTGAACAAGCGGTCTGCGCTACGCGTCGGCGTGGGGATCGGGCAATTCGTCGAGCAGCAGATCGCGCGCCGCATTGGCTTCCTGCATCGCGGCCGTGGTGCCGCCCTTGTCGGGGTGGACAAGGGTGGTGAGACGGCGATGCGCGGCGATGATCTCCTCGCGCCCGGCCCCGGCCTCGACCCCGAGCAGCTTGCGCGCCCGGAACACCGCCTGGCTGCGGGTCGGTGCGGTGCGCAGCAGTTCCCATGGCCACTTGCCGATCGCCCAGCGGCAGAACACGCAGGCGACCGCGATGAACAGCAGATACTTCATGCCAGCTCCAGCGCCCCCTGCTCGCGGGTGAATTCGGGCAGGCGCAGCGCCTTGACCAGCGCGCGCAACTCCTGCCGCGCGACAAGATGGCTGGTGCCAAGCTCGCCGAGGTGCCCCTTGTCGAGCAGCGTCAGGCCCGAGGGGAACAGCTCACGATAGATCACGCGTTCGGACAGGCCCTGCGTCACGCGGAAACCGACGCGCTTCGACATCTCGCCGAGCGCCTTGTGCAGGCGCGCCTGGTTCTTCGCTTCGACATGCCCGGTGCGGTTCCTGACAACCACCCAGTCCATCTCGGGCCGCTGCTGCTCGATCGTCATCCGGCTGCGCTTCATCCGCGCCTCCCAGATCAGCTCGGCGAAGAAGGACAGCTTCTTGACCTTGAAGGTCTCGGCATCGACCTGGCCGATGAGATCGAAATCGACGAAACTGTCGTTCATCGGCGTCACCAGCGTGTCGGCATACTCGACCGCGATGCGGGCATAGGGATCGTCGCGTCCGGGATTGTCGATGACGAGGAAGTCGCAGCTCGCCTCGAGCCGGCGGATCATCCCCAGCAGATCGCCGGTGCCGTTGCCGCGAAAGACCTCGCAGGCCGGGGTCGGCAGGGTCAACCCGCGCTTTTCGAGGGTGCCCAACCGGTTCTCGACATAGCGGTGCATGGTGCGCTGGCGCGGATCGAGATCGATCGATGCGACGCGGGCCCCGAGATAGGACAGCGCCACTGCAACGTGCACCGCCGTCGTCGATTTGCCTGTCCCGCCCTTCTCGTTGGCGAACACGATCCGGTGCGCCTGACCCTTGCGCAGGAGCTGGGTACCGGTTGCTGTGGTTCCGGGAATGTCGGCGCGCGCGGCGGGCGGCATGGCGGGTCTCTCGGTTGCAGTCGGCGAATGCTCGGATCGCCGGTGCGCCCGGCGGCTTGATATGGGACAGGTTGGCCCGCTAGGGCGCGACTTTCATGTATCCTTGGAGGCCTGACGGTGCAAACGGTCAATAGCTTGGGAATGTTGAGAACCGCTTTGGCACAGTTGCGGGTCGGAAATGCGACGATCGCGCTGGTGCCGACGATGGGCGCGCTGCATGAAGGCCACCTCACGCTGGTGCGCCGCGCGCGGGCCGAGGCGGACCATGTGGTCGCCTCGATCTTCGTCAATCCGAAGCAGTTCGGCCCGAACGAGGACCTCGATGCCTACCCGCGCCAGCTCGCCGCCGATGCCGCGATGCTCGAGGCCGAGGGCGTCGCACTGCTGTGGGCGCCGACGGTCGATGCCATGTACCCTGACGGCTTTGCCACCAGCGTGAGTGTCGCCGGGGTAAGCGAGGGCTTGTGCGGCGCGGCACGTCCCGGGCACTTCGACGGCGTGGCGACCGTGGTCTTGAAGCTGTTCAACCAGGTTGCCCCCGACATGGCCTTCTTCGGCGAGAAGGATTTTCAGCAGCTCGCCGTGATCCGGGTGATGGCACGCGATCTCGACCTGACCCGCCCCCACGTGGACGCGATCATCGGCGTGCCCACCGTGCGCGAGGCGGACGGCCTGGCGATGTCGAGCCGCAACCGCTATCTCTCGCCCGAGCAGCGCGCAGCGGCGGCGGCGCTGCCACGCGCGATGCGGGCCGCAGCGGCGGCGATCACGGGCGGGACCGGTGTGACCGAGGCGCTGGGGGCTCTCGAAGCGGAGCTTCTCGCGGCGGGCTTTGCCAGCATCGACTACGCGACTCTGGCCGACGCTGCATCGCTCGCGCCGCTCGAGGCGCTCGGCCCCGCACCCGCCCGCCTGCTGGTGGCCGCGCGGATCGGCGGGACCCGGCTGATCGACAATCTCGCGGTCAGCGGCTGAAACCGCCCGTCAGCCCATCGCCGATATTGACGCGGCCGCGCCATCAATGGCATGGGCGCTGCCTACCCTCGAGCGGGTATAGCTTAGTGGTAAAGCTCCAGCCTTCCAAGCTGGCTATGCGGGTTCGATTCCCGCTACCCGCTCCAGCCCTCCCTCAGTCCCCCGCAAAATCGCCCGGCGTGCCTTCGTGCGGGGCTTCGTGGGTCGCCCAGTCGGTGCGGCCCGGGGGGAGGGGGGGCGCGCCCGCCGGTCCTGCGGGCTCGCTCGGCTCGCCGGTGCGCAGGCGGTGGAGGTGGACCTTGGCGATCATGTTGGCGCTGATCGGCGCGGTGATGAACAGGAACATCGGGATCAGCAGCTCGTGGGTGGTCCACTCCCCCTTGCCCAGCTGGAACCACACCACCGAGGCGACCAGCATCGCCCCCATCCCCAGCGTACTCGCCTTGGTCGGCCCGTGGAGCCGCTCCATCAGCGAGGGCAGGCGCGCCAGCCCCCAGCTGCCGACCAGCGCGAAGCCGCTGCCCAGCACGATCAGCGCGGCGGCGAGCAGCTCGGCCAAAGGCACCGCCCCGCTCATTCGATGATGTCCCCGCGCAGCAGGAACTTGGCGTAGGCGACGGTGCCGACAAAGCCCACCATCGCCAGCAGCAGCGCTGCCTCGAACGCGGTGTCGCTGCCCTCTTCGATCCCGGCGAGCACGACCAGTCCGATCACGTTGATCACCATGGTGTCGAGCGCGAGCATGCGGTCGGCGACTCCCGGACCGCGGACCAACCGCCACAGGTTCAGCGCCAGCGCCACTCCCAGCGCCGCGAAGCCGAAGGCGAGCGCCCCCTCGAGCAACCCTGCCATCATGGGAAGATCTCCTTGAGCCGCGTCTCGTAACGCATCTTGACCTTGGCGATCTCGGCAGCCGGATCGGGGGCGTGGAGCGCGTGGACGAGGAGGAACCTGCCGCAGGCGGACACGTCCGCCGAGACCGTGCCGGGCGTCAGGCTGATCGTGCCCGCGAAGACGGTAATCGCCTCGGGGGTGGCAAGTTCGAGCGGGATCGTCAGCCACGCCGGGCGCAGGTCGCAGGTGCGCCGGAACAGGATGATCGCGGCGACCTGGAAATTGGCGACCACGATGTCCCACAGCACCAGCGCTGCATAGCCAAGCGCGGGCAAAAACCGCACCCGCGGCCGACCGGGCCACCACGGGGCGGTGAAAATCGGCACCAGCACCCCGACGACAAGCGCGAGGAACAGCGTGCCGAAGGTGAGGTCATTGACCATCACCATCCACATCGTGACCAGCAGGGCGGTGAGGCCCGGATGCGGGAGCAGGCGGCGGATCATCGCGCGCGCTCCGCCAGCACTGCCGCGGCACTCAGGTCGGGCGCAAGCACCTGCGCGGCGGCAGCCTCGGCATAGGCACTCGCCCAGCCAGCGCCGATCGCCAGCGCGGCCAAGGCGGCGAGCGCCAGCGCGGGCGCGACGAGATCGAGACGGGTCTCGGGGGCAGGCACAGTCTCGCAGCCTTCGGCGGTCTTCCAGAACAACGCGCTGCCGGTGCGCGCAAAGCCGATCACGCCGATGAAGGTGGTGCCGAGGATGACGCTCCAGGCCCAGCCCCAGTTCGGCAGCGCCGCCACCGATTGCAGGATCAGCAGCTTGCCGATGAAGCCCGAGAGCGGCGGGAGGCCGGTCGCAGCGATGGCGGCCACCATGAACAAGAGCGCCGCGCCCCCGCGCCCCGCGAAGGCAGGGCCGGGGCTCGCGGCATCACCGAAACTCCCGCGCCGCCGGGCGACCACATCGGCCACAAGGAACAGCGCCGCGGTGGTGAAGGTGGAATGGGGCAGGTAGTAGAGCGCGGCGCCAAGGCTCGCCGCGCTCCACCCGGCGACCGCAATCAGCAAGGTGCCGGTCGATCCGATCACGGCATAGGCGGCCTGCTCGGAGAGGCTGCGCGCGGTGAAGACCCCGGCAAAGCCGACACAGGCACTCACCAGCGCGGCAGGGAGAAGCCACGGCGCGGGCACCCACTCCGCCGCCCCCGCACCCTCGCCGAACACCTGCGGCACCACCCGGATCAGCGAATAGACCCCGACCTTGGTCAGGATCGCGAACAGCGCCGCCACCGCCGGGGTTGCGGCGGCGTAGGTGCGGGGCAGCCAGAGGTGGAGCGGCACGATCGCCGCTTTCAACGCAAAGACGCTCGCCAGCAGCAGGCCCGCGATCCGCAGCAGGCCCTGATCCTCGGGTGCGACCGCGCGCACGCGCAGGCCCATGTCCGCCATGTTGAGCGTGCCCGTGAGCGCATAGAGCATCCCCAGCGCGATCAGGAACAGCGCCGAGCCGACGAGGTTCACCACCACATATTGCACCCCCGCCTTCAGCCGCGCGGGGCCCTGCCCGTGGAGCATCAGCCCGTAGGAGGCGATCAGCAGCACCTCGAAGAACACGAAGAGGTTGAACAGGTCGCCGGTCAGGAAGGCGCCATTCAAACCCATCAGCTGGAACTGGAACAGCGGGTGGAAATGCCAGCCCTTGCGATCCGCGCGGGTCACCACCGCATGCAGCAGCGCGATCGGCGCGAGGGTCGCGGTCAGCACCAGCATCAGCGCGGCGAGCCGGTCGGCCACCAGGACGATCCCGAAAGGCGCGGGCCAATCGCCGAGCGCGTAGACGAGGATCGCCCCGTCGCTCGCATGCACCATCAGGAGCAGCGCCGTAGCGAACTGGGCGAGGCAGGCGGCAAAGCCGATGCTGACTGCCAGCGCCCGGCGGCGGCGCATCACCAGCAGCGCGACAGGCGCGGCAAGCGCGGGGATCGCGACCGGCAGGATCGGCAGATGATCGGCGAGGGTCACGGCTGCGCGCCCTCCCCATCCGCGAGAGCGTCCGCCAATCCGTCCTGAGCATCGCACGGCACCCGGTCGCCATCGACATGGTCGCTGCCGGTCTCGAGGAAGCTGCGCAAGCTCAGGATCACGACGAAGGCGGTCATGCCGAAGGTGATGACGATGGCGGTCAGCACCAACGCCTGCGGGATCGGGTCGGTGTAGTCGGCCACGGCCTTGTCCCAGATCGGCGGGCGGCCTTGCACAAGCCGTCCGGAAGCGAACAGGAACAGGTTGACCGCGTAGGAGATCAGCGTCAGGCCGAGCACCACCTGAAAGGTGCGCGCGCGCAGAGCGAGGTAGATGCCGCCCGCAACCAGCACGCCGATCGCCGTGGCGACGAGGAATTCGTAGCTCATGCGTGATCCTCCCCGGCAGCGCGGGCGGCGGCTTGTGCGATGTGGCTCAGCTCCTGCAGGGCCAGCATCACCGCGCCGAGCACGGTCAGGAACACACCGGTGTCGAACAGCATCGCGCTGGCGAGCTCGAACTTGCCGATCAGCGGCAGGCTGAAATAATCGAACCAGCTGGTGAGGAAGGGCGCGCCCAGCACCATCGCGCCGAGTCCGGTCGCCATCGCGGTGAGCACGCCCCAGCCGATCAGCTGGTGCTCGCCGAAGGGCTTCCTCGCATCCGACCAGTCGAAGCCGGCGGCGAGATACTGGACGAGGAAGGCGATGGCCACCACCAGCGCGGCAATGAACCCGCCGCCCGGCTGGTTGTGGCCGCGCAGGAAGAGGTATATCCCCGCCGCCAGCGTCAGCGGCAGGATGATCCGGCTCGCGGCGACCAGCATCATCGGGTGGCGCTCGGGCGAATGCGACATGTCCGCGCGCCACGCCCGCAGGCGCGCACCCGCCGCGCCGCGCTTGGCGGTGTCGAGCAGCGCGAAGATGCCGAGCCCGGCAATGCCCAGCACGATGATCTCTCCCAGGGTATCGTAAGCGCGGAAATCGACGAGGATGACGTTCACGACATTGGTCCCCCCGCCCCCCGATTTGGCATTGGCGAGGTGATAGGCGGCGATGCTCGGCCCGGGATCGCGGGTCAGCATCGCCCAGGCAATCGCGCCCACCAGCGCGCCGCCCGTGACGGCGATGGCGGCATCGCGGGTCTTGCGGGGAAGCGAAGAGAGCGTGGGCGGGCGCTTGGGCAGCAGGTTGAGCGCGAGCAGCATCAGCAGCACCGTCACCGCTTCGACCGAAATCTGAGTCAGCGCCAGATCAGGCGCGGAGAGCACGGCGAAGGCGAGGCAGACGACCAGGCCGATGACGCTGACATGGAACAGGGATCGCAGGCGGTGGTGCGATCCCAGCGCCACCGCCAACGTGGCCGCGATCAGCAGCGCCCAGGCGGCGATGGCGGGGAAGCTTGCGGGCAGGCCCGGACGCGCGCCGGTCAGCGCGCCGCCGCCGCTCAGCGCGCCCTCGATCACCAGCATGATCGTCACGGCAAAGCTCGCCAGCAGCATGCGCTGGAGCGAGGGTGTGTGGACGGCGACCATGGCCTTGCGGGTCCAGCGGTCGGCGAAGGCAAGCGTGGTTTCGAACATGCGCTTGGCATCGGGCAGCGCGGCGCGCTCCCACAGCGCGAGGAGGCCCGCGTGCCGCCACAGCAGCACCGCCCCGCCCGCCACCGCGGCGATGCTGAGGATCAGCGCAAGGTTGACCCCGTGCCACAGGCCCAGCTCCACTTGCGGAGGCGCGCTGCCGGTGACCGCGCCGGTGACCGCGCCGGTGACCGCGCTCACCAGCGGCGCGGCGAGCAGCATCGGCGCAAGGCCGAGCAGCACCGCGACGACGGTCAGCAGCGCCGGGGCGCCCCACATCGCGGGCGAGGGATCATGCGCGCAGGCGAAGGGCTCTGCCTCGCGCGGCTTTCCGGCGAAGAGGTGGATGGCAAAGCGCAGCGAATAGGCGACCGAGAAGGTGGCACCGACCGTCGCCAGCAGCGGCAGCAGCCATGCGATGCCGAACAGCGCCAGCTTGGGGGTCTGGTAGAGCATCGCTTCCTTGGAGATGAACCCACCGAGCGGCGGCAGGCCGGCCATCGATGCCGCTGCCAGCGTGGCGACCAGCGCGGTGACCGGCATCGCCTTGGCAAGCCCGCCCAGGCGGCGGATGTCGCGCGTGCCGGTTTCGTGCTCGACGATGCCTGCGCTCATGAACAGCGCGGCCTTGAAGGCGGCGTGGTTGAGGATGTGGAGTACCGCTGCCAGCGCCGCAGCCTCGAGGCTGAAGCCCAGCAGCATCACCAGCATCCCCAATTGCGAGATGGTCGAATAGGCAAGGATGCTCTTCAGATCGTGCCGGAACAGCGCCACAGTGGCACCGAGGATCATTGTCACGAGGCCGACCGTGGTGACGGTGACGGTGTAAAGTTCGGTCCCCGCCAGCACCGGCCACAGCCGCGCCAGAAGAAACACGCCCGCCTTCACCATCGTCGCCGAGTGGAGATAGGCGCTCACCGGCGTCGGCGCGGCCATCGCGTGGGGGAGCCAGAAGTGGAACGGGAACTGCGCCGACTTGGTGAAGCAGCCGATTAGGATCAGCACCAACATCAGCGGATAAAGCGGCGCAGCGCGCACCATGTCGCCGCGCGCGAGGATCGTGGCGAGGTCGAAGCTTCCCGCGATCAGCCCGAGCAGCAGCATCCCCCCGATCAGCGCAAGGCCCCCGCCCCCCGTCACCGCCAGCGCCATGCGCGCGCCCTGCCGCGCTTCCGCCTTGTGCTGCCAGAAGCCGATCAGCAGGAAGGAGGCGAGGCTCGTCAGCTCCCAGAATACCAGCAGCAGCAGGACATTGCCCGCGATCACGATCCCCAGCATCGCGCCCTGGAACAGCATCAGGCTGGCAAAGAACCGCCCCGTGTCCTCGCCCGCGTAGAGGTAGCTGTGAGCGAAGATCACCACGAGGAGGCCGATGCCGAGGATCAAGAGGCCGAACATCCAGCCCAGCGGATCGACCATCAGCGTCAGATCGAGACTCAGCGCGGGTACCCACTCCCAGCGCGCGAAAGGCGGCTCGCCACGCAGCGCGGGTGCGGCAAGGCTCGCCAGCAGCGCAAGACCGCCCGCGCTCGCACCCCCCGCAATCCCCGAATGCACCAATCGCGGCGCGCCGTGCAGCGTCGCGATGGCGAGCGCCGCAAGGAAGGGAAGCAGGGCCAGCGTCAGAAGCGTCATGGCGATAGCCATCGGCGGCGTCTCGGGTCCTTCGGGTCACGGGCGCGCGAACGCAGCGCCTGCCCTCCGGCTTAGCCGAGGGGTCCTTGACAACACAACCAAAACCGGACCCCTGCCGTCCGGCGGGAGGGGTCAGTCGCCCTCGAACTCCATCAGCGCGGAGACGGTTATGCCCGCCTGCCGCAGCCGCTCGGCCCCGCCGAGGTCGGGCAGGTCGATCACGAACAGCGCGTGGCGCACCACCGCGCCCGCCATGCGCAGCAGCTCGGCCGAAGCGAGCGCGGTGCCGCCGGTGGCGATGAGGTCGTCGACAATCACGACTTCCTGACCGGGTTCGATCGCCCCCGGGTCCATCTCGAGCCGGTCGGTGCCGTATTCGAGCGCGTAGTCGATGCCGATGGTGTCGATCGGGAGCTTGCCGGGCTTCCTCACCGGCACGAAGCCGACACCGAGCTGCACCGCGACCGCCGCGCCGAAGATGAAGCCGCGCGCTTCCATCCCGGCGATCTTGTGCGCGCCTGCCGCACCGGCCGCCGCCGCGAGGTGGTGGACGCTCGCGGCCATGCCCTGATGGTGGCCGATCAGCGTGGTGATGTCGCGGAACTGGATGCCCGGATGCGGGAAGTCCGGCACGGTGCGCACGAGCGCCTTGAGCTCTTGCGGCGAGAGATGCGGTGCAGTCATGTCGGCTTGGCCCCTTTCGCCTCCCTCAAAGCAGAGCGCCCCGCCATCCGCAAGGGATGACGGGGCGCTGCCTAACGTATCTTCGGCCGAGGCTTACTTCTTCTTCGGCTTTAGGCCGGCCCAGATCTGCTTGTAGCTGAGGAAGGCCAGCATGGTCGCGAACAGCAGGAAGCCGACCACGAACCAGCCGGTCTGGCGCCGCTCGATGAGCTTGGGCTCGGCGGTCCAGGTCAGGAAGGCCGCAACGTCCTTGGCCATGTCCTTGGTGGTGTTGGGCGATCCGTCGGCGTAGGTCACCTGACCGTCGCTGAGCGGCGCGGGCATGGCAATGTTCACGTTGGGGAAGTGCTTGTTGAAGTAGAGACCGTCGGGCACCTCGAAGCCGACCTTGGCGGCCTTCGCCGGATCGGGCTCACCATAGCCGAGCATCAGGTCGTAGACGTAGTTCGACCCGTCGTGACGCGCCTTGGTGATCAGCGAAAGATCGGGCGGCACGCCCTGACCGGCATAATAGACCGGCGGGAAGTAATCGGTCGGCTTGCCCGGCGCCTCGGCCATTTCGCCGGTCGTCGGATCCTTGAACGGGATCGTCCAGCTCGCCGCTTCAGCCTGCACTTCGGCTTCGGTGTAGCCGAGCTGCTGCAGGTCACGGAAGGCGACGAACTTGAGGCTGTGGCACGACTTGCAGACTTCCTTGTAGACCTGATAGCCGCGCTGCAGCTGGGCCATGTCCCACTTGCCGAACGGACCGTCGAAGGCGAAGCCGCCCTCGGGGCCGTGGCCGTGCTCGTAGAACGCGGCCGAGGGCTGCTGTTCGGGCGCCGGGTCGAAGGCGTAGGAATAGGCACCGGGCAGCAGCGACCACAGCAGCAGCACCGCGGTGATGGCGAGGCCTGCGATGATGCCTCCGAGACGAATAGTCATGTCCGAACTCTTTCTTGTTGTCGGTTCAGATTGCGTGGGAGCTGGCCCGGCCGATCACTCGGCCGGTTGCAGGGAGCCGTCGGTGGCGGTGCCGGGCAGGCCCTCGACAACGCTTTCAGGATCGATCGTGCCGCCGCCCGAAGTGCTGCCGGGCTTGGTCCCGCCGAGCACCGCTTCGGTGATCGAGAAGGGCAGCGGCTTGGGCACTTCGATCTGGCTGATGATCGGCAGGATCACCAGGAAGTGCAGGAAGTAATATGCCGTCGCGATCTGGCTGATCAGCACATAGGGCTGCTCAGCCGGGGCACCGCCGCAGTAGAACAGCACCGCCATCGCCGGGATCAGGCCGAACCAGAAGAACTTGCGGAACAGCGGGCGATAGTGGCCCGAACGCACCGGGCTCTTGTCGAGCCAGGGCAGGACGAACCACAGCAGGATCGAGCCGAACATCGCGATCACGCCCAGGAGCTTCGCCTGCACCAGCACGATGCCAGTGAAGGGGATGGTGAGATCGCCGGTAAAGGCGCGCAGGATCGCGTAGAACGGCCAGAAATACCATTCGGGCACGATGTGCGCCGGGGTCGAGAGCGGGTTGGCTTCGATGTAGTTGTCCGGGTGACCGAGCGCGTTGGGCAGGAAGAACACCATGGTGGTGAACAGGATCAGCGCCACGCCGAGGCCGAAGCCGTCCTTGGCGGTGTAGTAGGGGTGGAACGGCACGGTGTCCGATTCCTGCTTCACTTCGACACCGGTCGGGTTCGACGAGCCGGGGATGTGCAGCGCCCAGATGTGCAGGATCACGACGCCCGCGATCACGAAGGGCAGCAGGAAGTGCAGCGAGAAGAAGCGGTTCAGTGCGGCGTTATCCGGCGCATAGCCGCCGAGGATCCAGACCTGGATGGGCTCGCCGACCAGCGGGATCGCGCCGAATAGGCCGGTGATCACCTGCGCGCCCCAGAAGCTCATCTGGCCCCACGGCAGCACGTAGCCCATGAAGGCGGTCGCCATCATCAGCAGGAAGATCACCACGCCCAGCAGCCAGATCATCTCGCGCGGGGCCTTGTAGGAGGAATAGAAGAACCCGCGGAAGATGTGCAGGTAGATCACGATGAAGAAGAAGCTCGCCCCGTTGGCGTGGGCGTAGCGCAGCATCCAGCCGTAGTTCACGTCGCGCATGATGTGCTCGACCGTGGCGAAGGCGACGAGGCCGTTGGCCGCGTAGTGCATCGCGAGGACCACGCCGGTGACGATCTGGACCACCAGGAAGAAGCCGGCGAGCACGCCGAAATTCCACATGTAGTTGAGGTTGCGCGGCACCGGATATCCGGCCCCGACCGCGTTGTAGACGAGCCGCGGCAGCGGCAGCTTCTCGTCAATCCACTTGGTGAAGGCGGACTGCGGTTCGTATTGCTTGGCCCAGGCGAAACTCATGGCGTTCTCTCGGCTTGATCGATGAAAGAGATGGCGGTTGTCTTATGCGGTCAGATACGCAGGCTCAGCCGACGCGGATGACGGTGTCTGAAGTGAACGTGTACTCGGGCACCATCAGGTTCTTCGGCGCCGGGCCCTTCCGGATGCGCGCGGCGGTATCGTAGTGCGAACCGTGGCAAGGGCAGAAATAGCCGCCGAAATCGCCGCGGCTCTCGCCCTCGGCCGCGCCCAGCGGCACGCAGCCCAGGTGGGTGCAGACGCCCATGGTGACGAGGAGGTCGGGGTGACCTTCCTTGGTGCGCTCGGCCAGGGTCTGCGGATCGCGCAGGGATCCCACGTCGACCTTGTTCGCTTCCTCGATTTCCGCAGCGGTCAGGCGGCGGACGAACAGCGGCTGCTTGCGGAACACCGCCTTGATCGCCTGACCTTCGGCGATCGCGCTGACATCGACGTCGGTGGTGCTGGCGGCGAGCACGTCCTGCGAGGGCGCCATCTGGCTGACCAGCGGGATCAGGATGTTGGCCCCGCCCACGCCCGCGGTGCCGAGCGCGGCGATGTGGATCCAGTCGCGGCGGCGAACGCCTTCGTCGGTTGCGGCAGAAACTTCAGTGGTAGCGGCCGTGTCAGTAGCCATTTCGTCTTACCCTGCTCGTTTTGCCGCGCCGGAATGAGCCTGCGCGGCGTGGTGTTGCATTGCGGGGCGCGAAGGCCCCTGAGCCGATCCGTCGATTGGTCCCTGCTTCAGCACCGAATGCCGCTTGTGGCGGACCCTGCCTGAAACTCGGGCGGGGCAATTAACGGCAATCCGGCGAGATTCCAACCGTGTTTTAGTCAAGCCGCGTTCGCTGCCATGCAAGGCCGGTTCAGGGCAGCGCGATCATGCTGATCTGCCGACCATAATTGGCCTCGCCCGCTTGCGTGGAGCGTCTGTGCGAATGGTAACGCGCGACGTGTGAGAATGTATCCCGCCCAATATCCGCAATTTTCCCGATCTGCGCGTCGGCAAGCCGCGCCGTAATGAATCCGGGCAGGTCAAAGCGCCAGCGCGCCGCACCCTCGCGCTCGGGGGCGGGCGCGAAGAATCGCTCGGTATCGGCGGGGAAGCGCTCACGGAAGGGCGCATCGACCTCGTAGCTCGCCTGCGCGATGGTCGGCCCGAGCACGGCGGCGATGTTGGCGCGGGTGGCCCCGAGAGCCTCCATCGCGGCAATGGTGTTTTCGAGCACGCCCTCCACCGCCCCGCGCCAGCCCGCATGGGCAGCGCCGATCACGCCCGCACGCAGGTCGGCGAAGAGGATCGGGCCGCAGTCGGCGGTGACGATGCCGAGCACGATGCCGGGCGTCGCCGTGACCACCGCATCGGCGACCGGACGGCCCTCCGCGCTATCGTCCCAGCCTGCCGTCACCGTCACGACATCGGGCGAATGCACCTGATGCGGCGCGGCGAGGATGCCGCCGGGTCGGATCGCCTCGGCCGCCGCCTGCCTCAGCATCCGCACCGCCTCGCCCTCCCCCGGCCCGCCGAAGCCGAACTGGTGCGCGCCCCCCGCGCTGCCGAAGAAGCCGTGCGGCACGCCTTCGAGGAGCGCGTGGCGCTCGATCTGGAAGTCCGCCACGCTCAGCCCTCCAGCGAGCGGCTGACCTGCTCGAAGGTGTCGCGCGAGAGGTTACCCGCGGCCAGAATCCGCTCGAGCTCGGCCTTCATCAGCGCCGCCCGCCCCGGCTCGATCCGCCGCCAGCGCCCGAGCGAGGGGACGAAGCGCGCCGCGGTCTGCGGGTTGATCGGATCGAGCGCGAGGATAACGTCGGCAACCATCCGGTAGCCCTCGCCTTCGGCCTTGTGGAAGCCCTTGGGATTGCCCGCAAAGGCCATGTGCAGCGAACGCACGCGATTGGGGTTCCTGAGGGTGAAGTCGGGATGTTCGGCAAGCTGGCGGACATGCGCGATCACATCGGGGTGGAGCGACAAGGCCTGAAGCGTGAACCACTTGTCGATCACCAGCGCATTGTCCCTGTAGCGCTCGTAGAACGCCGCAAGCTTCTCCGCGCGCGCCGGGGTGTCGAGCCCGCACAGCACCATCAGCGCGCCCTGCCGGTCGGTCATGTTGTCGGCGGCGTCGAACTGCGCGGCGGCAAGCTCGGCCGCCTTCGCGGGGTCGGCGGCGGCGATGAGGCCCAAGGCAATGGTCTTGACCTTGCGCGCCCCGCGCCCCGCCGGATCGTCGAGCGCGACGCCCGAGGCCCGTGCATGAAGCGCCTGCAACTCGCCCGCCAGCGCGGTGCCAATCGCGGCCTTGAGCCCCTCGCGCGCGGCATGAATCGCACCCGGATCGGCCTTGCGCTCGCCGGTCGCCATCGCCTCGAACAGGTAGGTTTCCGAGGGGAGCACCAGCAATTCGCCGCGCATCGCGTCCTCGAGCGCGTTGTCGGCGAGGCTCGAGCGGAAGGCGCCGATGATCGCCGCCTCGCCCGCGGCCTGCTCGTCCGCCGAGAGCGCGCCGCTGGCGGCAGCGACGAGATGCCCGACGGCGAGCTCCTGCAAGGCCTCGCTGCGGGCGAAGGGATCGTCGTCATGTGCGGCGAGGAATACGAGGTCCTCGCGGGCCAGATCGCGTTCGATCACAACCGGGGCGGTAAAGCCGCGGTTTATCGAGACCACCGGATCGGGGCCGGCGAGCGGCAGGTCGAAGGTCTGCTCCTCGCCTTCCAGCACCACCAGCTGCTCGGCCCCCAGCGCGCCGGAGCGCGCGTGGACCGCGACCCGAAGCGGGATCGGCATGGGCAGCTTGTCGGGCTGGCCGGGGGTGGCGGGGACGGTCTGCCTGAGGGTGAGCTTGAGGGTGTCGCCCTCGACCACCTGCGACACCGCGACGCGCGGCGTGCCCGCCTGCGAATACCAGCGGCGGAAGCTGCCGAGGTCGATCCCCGCCCCGTCCTCGATCGCCTTGACGAAATCCTCGCAGGTCGCCGCCTCCCCGTCGTGGCGGTCGAAATAGAGGTCGCACCCGGCGCGGAACCGCGCCTCGCCCACCATCGAGCGCATCATGCGGATGACTTCCGCGCCCTTGTTGTAGACGGTGGCGGTGTAGAAGTTGCTGATCTCGCGGTAGGAATCCGGGCGGATCGGGTGGGCGAGCGGCCCCGCGTCCTCTGGGAACTGGGCGGCTCGCAGGATGCGCACATCCTCTATCCGCTTGACCGCTTGCCCACGCATGTCCTGCGAGAACAGCTGGTCGCGCAGCACGGTGAAGCCCTCCTTGAGCGAGAGCTGGAACCAGTCGCGGCAGGTCACGCGGTTGCCCGACCAGTTGTGGAAATATTCGTGCGCGATCACCCCCTCGACCGCGTCGAAATCGGCATCGGTCGCGGTGTCGGGGTCGGCCAGCACGTATTTCGTGTTGAAGACGTTGAGCCCCTTGTTCTCCATCGCCCCCATGTTGAAGTCGCTGACGGCAACGATGTTGTAGAGATCGAGGTCATATTCGCGGCCGAACACGTCCTCGTCCCACTTCATCGAGCGGTGCAGGCTTTCGAGCGCATGGTCGGTGCGTTCGAGGTCTTCCCTGCGCACCCAGACGTTGCACTCGACCTGGCGGCCCGAGCGGGTGGTGAAGGGCTTGGAGTTCGCCACCAGGTTGCCCGCGACCAGCGCGAAGAGGTAGGAGGGCTTTGGCCAGGGATCGTGCCACTCGGCCCAGTGGGTGCCATCGGCGTTCTCGCCTGCGGCCACGCGGTTGCCGTTGCACAGCAGGATCGGGAAGGCGGCCTTGTCCCCCTCCATCCTGACGGCATAGGTCGAGAGCACATCGGGCCGGTCGGGGAAGAAGGTGATGCGGCGGAAGCCTTCCGATTCGCACTGGGTGCAGAGCATGCCCGTAGAGGCGTAGAGGCCCATCAGCTGGGTGTTGGCGCTGGGGTCGATCTGGGTGACGACCTCGACCGTGTGTTTGCCGCCCTGCAAGGTGACGATCAGGTCGGGCCCGTCCATTCGCCACTCGGCGGGCGCGCCGTCCACGGTGACGCTCTCGGGCGTAAGGCTGTCGCCGTTGAGGCGCAGCTCGGGCGATGCGTCGGCGGCGGGATTGCGCTCGACCGTCAGGGTCGCTGTCACGCGGGTCGCTTCGAGTCCCAGCCGGAAATCGAGCTGCGTCGCCGGCACCAGCCATGCGAAGGGCCGGTAATCCTCCCGCCGGATCACAGGGGGCTCGTGCGGGGTGGGGGCGCCGTCGGCGAGC
>NZ_LSKQ01000295.1 GCF_001557115.1 Erythrobacter sp. CCH5-A1 | reverse complement strand
TCTCGGCCCGGAAAACCTTGAGAAGATCCAGCTCGTGGGCCTGTTCGAGGACGAGCGCGCGCAGCGCATCGACGTCATCGGGAAGGTCCGCTTCGAGGAGCATGACCCAGTTGAATCAGTCCGCACGCACCCCGTCAAGCAGCAATCTGGGGCGGGATCGGACGGCGTCCACCATGCACCCGGCGCCAGTCGAGACCCTCCAGCAAAGCACCCAGTTGGGCAGCGGTCAGCCGCATCACGCCCTCCTGGATCCGGGGCCATCGGAACGCGCCTTGCTCGAGCCTCTTGGCCATCAGGCACAGGCCCGTTCCGTCCCACCAGATGAGCTTGATGCGGTCGGCGCGCTTGGCGCGGAACACGTAGATCACGCCGGAGTAAGGCTTGCCGCCATACTCGGCCGCCACCAGCGCCGCGAGCGAGTCCGCTCCCTTCCGAAAATCCACGGGCCGGGTCGCCACCATCACCTTGGCGCCGGGTGCCGGGCCGATCA
>NZ_LSKQ01000294.1 GCF_001557115.1 Erythrobacter sp. CCH5-A1 | reverse complement strand
TCACCGCTGCGCAGTGCCACCTCCCCATTCGCGGGGCGGTGCGCGAAGCCGGGCGAGCCGAGCCGCGCAAGTCCCTCCGCGGTCGCCCCGCGAATGGGGAGGTGGCACTGCGCAGCGGTGACGGAGGGGTAATCGGCAGGCAAGAACCCCTCCGTCAGCCGCCTGCGGCGTATGCCACTTCACCATCCTTTGGAGGACGGGGAGGGACTGTTGGAAAATCAACGCTTTCCTACACGCCGCTGCGTTGACATGTTCCCCGCCATGACTGCGCACGCGCCCCTTTCCCGTCCTTGCGAAAGCGCGGCGAACGAGGCGGAGTTTTCCGGCCTTGGACAGTGTCTCATGTGTCTCCAACAGCCGCGCGCGCTGCGCCTCAGGCCGCGGCCGAGGCAGGCGGGATCGCCACCGCCTGCGCCACCAGCCCGGCGATGCCGCCCGGCCGCACGTCGAGCGCGATCGGGTGGACCCGGCCGCTGGCGCTCGGCGTGCCGACCACGAAGGTGCGGGTCTGCGGCGCAAGGCTCTCGCCCTCCAGCGTCACATGGACCAGCGGCACGAACAGCGGGGTCTGTCCCTGCCGCAGCGGGGCGATGGCGGAGAGCGGGAGCCGGAGCGTGCCGGTCACGCTGCGCGCCTGGTGGGGGCCGATGCGGTCCACCGAGGCCAGCGCCTGCGCCGTGCCTGCCGAAGGGCCCGCTGCGTCGCCCGCCACCGCGCTCGCCCGCGCGCAGGCGAGCGCGGTGGCGGTGTTGAGATCGCCCACCGCGCGCTCCGACCGGTTGGCGATGGTGAGGCGGTATTCGAGCGTGAACATCATGAGGCTGCGGGTCGCCGCGGTGATCTCGAGCGCGAGGTCGAGGCGCGGCGGCTCCTGCGCGGCAGGGGGCGCTGCGGCGGCGGCGCCTGCGCCTGCGGCCGGCGCGGCGAGGCGCGGCGGTCTCGGCTTGCGGCGCCGCCACAGCAGCGCGCCCGCGGCGGTCAGCCCCAGCGCGCCGAGCC
>NZ_LSKQ01000293.1 GCF_001557115.1 Erythrobacter sp. CCH5-A1 | reverse complement strand
CCGTAAGCGTCCGGTGAGGACCGTCGCATACGATGGCCGCTTTCGGGACGAGGGCCGAGAGGTCGGAATGGCCGAAAGTGGGTGGAAAGCTGACATTCACGACAACGCTCGTTCTGTCCATCGTCGTGGCGACTGGAACGCAAGTCGGAGTCAACTTATGGAGCGAGAACGCCCCATGCGGGCCAATGAGAGAACGCAGTAAATGGCCTGGCTTCTTGAGCGTGAGAACACGACGGTAGCGACCGTCAAGTTCGACATGGAGCCATCATGCTCCGAAATAATGATACCTTACGAACTTCTGGAACAGCGCGGTCTTGCTCATGTTTCGGCTCGTCCCACCCGCGCGGCCATCGATATCGACGATCAGTTTTGGCCGAAACGCGCACGACTGAAAACGCCACGAAAATCGCTTCCCGATTGGGTTGGGTTCTGCTCCTTCTGGGGGGTTAGCCAGCCATTCCGTGATTGCATTGATGGCCTGGAGCCCGGGCTTCACGAATTCAGGGCGGTAGAGGTGCTTCGCTCCGACGGGGCACCCTTTGAGGTTTCATATTATGCCATCAACGTTCGCCGGGCAATATCCGATGCCGTCGATTGGCAGAAAACCGATGTCCCGTCGAAAGAATACAAACATGGGCGCAAGATGCTGGGACTAAAGACTCTGGCAGAGACGCGCAATATTGTCATGAAAAGATCAGCAATAGGGGGCTCCCATTTGTGGGTTCCAGACGAGTTAATCACGTCGGCTATCGCTGTATCTAATGAACTCTACACATTGCTGGGACAGAGGAAACTTCTAACTGGCGTTGCCTGTTTTCGTGTTATCGAAGAATGATGAGGCCAGAGGCATGGGCAATAATCATCAGGGATTTATGCTGGTTTTCGGGAACGGCCGCAATGGGGTCGTTAGGGGCTGGTCCGCTTCTGGGTCGCCTCGCACTTGGCAGCTAGGTCACGAGCTGGGGTGGAAAGCAAATTATCCAGCGCTCGCAGCTCGGTCGCATCGGGTTTGGCCGACGTTCAGCGATTAGACGATCTCGGTCGCACCACGAACAGGATCCAAAGTCCAAGCGCGCCCCCGAATGTTGCAGCGATCTTGATGGCGTCCAGAAAAAATCCCGAGGGCCAGTATCCCAAGGGCGATTGCAGACCGGCCCCGAGTATGAAAAGCCCCAGGAACAGGGCGCAGGTTATGGCGCAGACGATTGTAGCCGTTGCTGCATCGGTTCGGGCCTTTTTGATCGCGATGAGCGGCCCAAAGAAGAGCCCAAACATGATGAGCGCGCCGGGCCAGTATTCGATGAGCTCGCTCACTGGTCACATTCCCCGAACTTCACATGCTCATGCCCAGAATGCCGATCAGGATGAATGTCCGCAATGGGGTCGAAGCACGAACCCGCTTCGCGGGAGTGTCGCTGGCGGCGAGGGTGAT
>NZ_LSKQ01000292.1 GCF_001557115.1 Erythrobacter sp. CCH5-A1 | reverse complement strand
AGATGTGTATAAGAGACAGCCTTGCGCCATGAACCGCACAATGACCGCGCTCGCCGCGCTTTCGCTCAGCCTTCCTGTTCAAGCCAAGACGCCCCCGGCCCCCGCTCTGCCGCCGGTCCCGAGCCTCGAGCAGGTGGCGGACAATGCACTCAAGAGCGACGTCAATGCCTGGGATTTCGTCGAGGGCATCACCACCGAAGTCGGCCAGCGTCAGGCGGGCACCGAGGCCGAGGCGCGGGGGCGGGCGTGGGCAGTGCAATGGCTGAAGGAAAGGGGCTTCCAGAACGTCGCGGACGAACCCTACATGATGCCCACCTGGGTGCCGGGCGAGCCGGGCACGGCCGAGATCGTCAGCCCCTTCCCGCAGAGCTTCGCCATCGCGCCGCTGGGCGACACGGCCTCGACCGGCCCTGAAGGAATCACCGCCGAAGTGGTGATGTTCGCGAGCGTCGCCGAATTGCAGGCCGCGCCCGAAGGCAGCCTCAAGGGCAGGATCGCCTTCGTCAGCAACGACATGACCCGCACGCAGGATGGCAGCCAGTACGGTTTTGCCGGCCCCACGCGCTGGGTCGCGGCGGGGATTGCGGCGAAGAAGGGGGCGCTTGCCACCGTCATCAAGTCGGTCGGCACCGACGATCACCGCAACCCTCACACTGGTGGCACCAGCTTCCCCGAAGGCGTGACGCCCACTCCGGCGGGCGCGCTCAGCAATCCCGATGCGGCGAACCTCGAGCGCATGTTCGCCCGCGCCAAGGGCAAGCCGATCACCATGAAGCTGGTGCTGACCCCGCAATTCCTCGGCGAGACGCAGAGCGGTAACGTCGTGGGCGAAATTGTCGGGCGCAATCCCGCGCTCCCGCCGGTGCTGCTCGCGTGTCACCTCGACAGCTGGTGGCTCGGTACGGGCGCGATCGACGACGGCGCGGGCTGCGCGATCATCGCCGGGGCGGCGCTGAACGTGGCCAAGGCTGGCCAGCCCTTGCGCACCATTCGCGTGCTGTTCGCGGGCGCCGAGGAGACCGGGCTGTGGGGCAGCAAGGCCTACAGCAAGGCGCATCTGGCCGAGCCCATCGCCGTCGGCCTCGAAAGCGATTTCGGCGCGGACCGCATCTGGCGGTTCGATTCGAATTTCCGCACCACCAACCCGGAGCTCCACAAGAAGATTGCACTCGCAGTGGCCCGCTTCGGCGTTTCGGCCGGCACCGACGTCGCAGGCGGCGGCGCGGATCTCAATATCGTGCGCGACCAGAAGGGCGCGCTCGTCGATCTGCAGCAGGACGGCACCCGCTATTTCGATCTCCACCACACGCCTGACGACACGCTCGACAAGATCGATCCGGCCCAGCTGCGGCAGAACGTCGCGGTCTGGACACAGGTCGTCGGGATCCTCGCGAACGAGGGCACCGCGATCCTCACCGGCACGCCGGTTCCGTCGGCGCCTGCGATCATGAAATCGCGGTAATCTGACACGGATGACGCATATTGGTCACGTTCTGGTCGGCATATCGCCACCGAACTGACCGCAAACTGTCGCGCTGGCGAAATGCATTGCGGGCAATGGTGCGCAACCCTGCCGCGCGCCCGAGCCTGCTTTGCGCCCTCCACGCTCATGGCTCCCCTCTGGTCGCCGCGGCCGAGCCGAAAAAGGCGTGTGCATGGCGAAAGATCTGCTGATTTGCGACCTGACTCAGAGCTGGTCGCCCACCGGTGGCGGTGGCATCTCCACCTACCTCAAGGAAAAGAAGAAGTTCTTTCAGGAGAACACCGAGCACCGGCTGCTCCAGATCGTGCCGGGCCCGGAAGACCGCATCACCGTGGAGGGTCGCACGATCTTTGCCGAGGTCGGCGCGCCGCTGGTGTGGGGCAGCCCCAACTACCGCTGGATCAACCGCAATGACGCGGTCTTCGCGCTCCTGAAGGAATATCAGCCCGACATCATCGAGAGCCTGTGCCCCTGGGTGCTGCCGTGGATCGCGATCCGCCACCGCCGGCGCTATCCCAACACTGCGCTGGTCGCCGGCTACCGGACCGATTTCCCCAACGCGCAGGTTTACCGCGTGATGAAGGACCTTTCGGGCCACTATCCTGCAAGCTTTTTCCGCAATGTCGCCTATTTCTACGCGTGGATGACCTACCACCGCTTCGACCGGGTCTACACCCTCAATCAGGAAGCCCGCGGGATGCTGGGGGGGCTCGGCTATCACAACACCGGGGTGCTGGGCCTTGGGGTCGATATCGACATCTTCTCCCCCGGCCACCGCGATCCGGGTTTCCGCGCCGAGATGGGCCTGCCGGACAATGGCGGCCCGCTGCTGATCTATGCCGGGCGGCTCGACAACGAGAAGCGCGCCTATGTGCTGGTCGAGATGTTCAAGCAATTGCCGCGCGCGATGGGCGCGAGCATGGTGCTGATGGGCGACGGCAAGCTGCGCGAGGTACTGATGGAAGAGGCCAAGGGCTTGCCGATCGCCTTCCCTGGCTACGAGACCGACCGCGCCGCGCTGGCCCGGGCGCTGGCTTCCTCCGACATCTATGTCAGCGGCATGGCCGACGAGACCTTCGGCATCTCGGTGCTCGAGGCGCAGGCCTCCGGTCTGCCGGTGGTGGGGGTGGCGAGCGGCGCGATGCCCGAGCGCGTGCCGCCCGGCACCGGCTACCTCGGCCCGGTCGACGACCCGGTGGCGATGGCGCGCGGGGTGGTCGAGGTATGGCGCGATGATTACGCCGGACGCCGCCAGCGCAGTCTGGCGCTCGCCGCGGCGCACAACCGCTGGCCGCAGACCTTCGAACAGCTCATCAATGTCGAATATGCCGCAGCCCTTGCCGCGCGCGATGCCCGCATGGCGCGCGGGGCGTGGCTCGGCCCCGTGAAGCGGGCATTGAACGTCTCTTGAGCGATCCGGAAACCTCCAAGCCCGCGCTAGCCCCGTGGCAGCGTCTGCCGCGCCGCACCTTGACGATCGCGCTCTCGGTGCTGCCGCTGGTGGCGCTGGCCAATGTCGCGGTGCTGGTTTGGTCACTGGGCGGGATCGATCTTGCCGGCCGGCTGGTCGCGCCGGGACTGCTGCTGCTGGCGGCGGCAATCGCCTTCGTGCCGATGCTCGCCAACTCGCTGCGCTTCGCGCTGTGGGGACGGTTCCTCGGCGTCGGGCTCGGCTTTCGCGGGGGACTGAAGGTGGTGACCGGGACGATGGTCACCAACTCGATTACGCCTTCCGCCGCGGGCGGGATGCCGATCAAGATGCTGTTCCTTCTCGGCGAGGGCGTGCCGGCACGCCGCGCGGCGACGCTGATCTCGCTCCAGACGGCCGAGGATGCGCTGGTGATGACCTCGCTGGCGGCGCTGTGCGTCACATTCAGCGGGTTTCAGCTGGCCGATTTCCTCGGCCGGCAGCAGGGGCTGGTGGTGCAGATCGAGACCGATCTGGTGCTCATCGCAGGGATCGCGCTGGGCGTGATCGCGCTGGTCACGGGACTGGTCGGGGCGCTGCGGGCCGGACTGCTCGGCGAAGGGCCGCGCGCCCGCGCCGCGGCGCTCCTCGCCCGCGCCCGCGATTTCGGTGCTCATGTGGTGACGGACTGGCTCGGGGTGATGCGGCGCGGCAAGGGCATGGCGCTCGCCAATCTCGCGCTCGCGCTGGCGCAATGGCTGGCGCGCTTCTCGATTGCAGGCCTGGTGCTCGCGGCCTTTGGCCAGGAATGGCACCCGGCGCTCTACTGGCTGTTGCAATACCTCGTCCAGTCGATCAGCTCGGTGGTGCCGACCCCGGGCGGCGCGGGCGGGGCGGAGGCGGGGTTCCTGCTGCTGTTTGCCCCCTTCGTTGCCGCCGGCGTGCTGGTGGCGGCGATGAGCACCTGGCGGCTGATCTTCTTCTACCTGCCTCTGGCGGGCGCGGCGCTGGTGTTCTTCCTGCTGCAGCGCGGCGCGCGGGCAGGCGCCGATGCGCCCGACCCGCGCGTCGCCGAAGATGCCGCGGTCGTGCCGCAGCCGGCCGAATAGTCCCGTCAGGCGGCGCGAGGGAGCAGGACGGGCTGGGCAAAGCCGCCGCGCGCGCCCACTGTGAACTGCGACAAGGCGCTGTCGAGCAGCCCCGCTTCGCGCGTGAGGGACGTCGCCGCGGCGGTGCATTCTTCCGCCATCGCCGCGTTCTGCTGGGTCGAGCGGTCAAGCTCGCCCACCACGGTGGTGATCTGCGAGAGGTTTTCCGCCTGGACCGCGGCCGAGGTGGCGATCGACTGGATCGCTTCGGACAGCGTGGTGATGTCGCGGGTGATCGCAGCGAAGGCATCGCCGCTGCGCCCGACCAGATCGACCCCGCGGCTGACCTGCACCGAGCTCGACGAGATCAGCGCCTTGACCTCGTCGGCGGCCTCGGCGCAGCGCTGCGCGAGCGCGCGGACTTCGTTGGCGACGACGGCAAAGCCCTTGCCCGCCTCGCCCGCGCGTGCGGCTTCGACGCCCGCGTTCAAGGCCAGCAGGTTGGTCTGGAACGAAATGCTCTCGATCACCGCGATGATCGAGTTGATCTCCTGCGAGGAGCTTTCGATCTGCTGCATCGCACCGACCGCCTCGCTGACGATCTGCGAGCCATCGGCGGCGCGTGCGGTGGTGTCGGTGATGGTGCGCCGCGCGTTCGCGCTGATCGAGGCGCTTTCCTGGACGCTGGCGTTGATCGAGACGATGGCGGTAGCGGTTTCCTCGAGATTGGCGGCCTGTTCCTCGGTGCGGCGCGACAGGTCGTCGGCAGCCGAGCGGATCTCGGTCGCCCCTGCGTTCATCGCCTGCATCCCGCTCATCACATTGCCGAGCGTAGCGGCAAGCGTGCCGAGCGCGGCGTTGAAGTCATGCTGGACCTGGGCATATTCGGGCGGAAACCCGTCGATCCGCGCGGTGAGATCGCCCGCGGCGACCTCGCGCAGAGCGGAGCCTAGCTTGTCGCTGACCAGCGTGCGCACGCGCTCTTCGGAATTGTGGAAATAGCCCGAGAGCGCAAGGTCGATGTCCAGCAATGCGACCTTGATCAGGATCGCCACTTGCCGTGCCTGGGCACGCTTCCACGGAAGCCAGGCCTTCCAGCCCGGGGCGATGATCGCGGTGACCAGTTCGTCAAGCACGAGGCCATAGGCGCCGACATACCACTTGGGCTCGAGCCCGATCCGCGCGTGGACATTGCCGATGCGGGTGGCGCGATCGTAGAAGCGCCGGTCCACCCCGTCGCGGAACACCGCCAGCCAGTGTTCGGCCTGCATCCCCTTGGCGCGGGCCATCTGCTGCGGGCTGTCGAAATGGTCCGACAGTTCCTTGCGCGATGCGATGACCTTGTAGAAACCGTCCAGCGCCCCGTCGAGCCGGCGCTTCAGCGCCCGGCCGATACCGGCGAGCGTGGATTGGCGGACCTCGGCGAGGCCGTAATAATCGAGACGCTCCTGCAACGGATCGGCGGACATTTCAAAGCTCCTTTGGTGTAGGCTGGAACGATCTTCGAAGAAAGCGGATGGCGGAACGGGTCATGCGGCGCGGCTCAGCGGCAGGGCGGCGGGGGCGACGGCGCTGTCCGGCTGGCGGAAGCGCGACACCTGGCCGCTCAGCTCCTCGGCGCTGCGCAGCAGTTCGACCGAGGCGGCGCTGGTCTGTTCGGCCATCGCCGCGTTTTGCTGCATCCCGCGGTCGAGCAAGCCCATCGCGGCATTGATCCGTCGGATCGCCTCGAGCGACCCTTCCGAGCCTTGTGCGATGTGATCGACCTTCCCGGCAATGTCGGAGAAGCGCGCGACCAGCGAGGCGAGCAGGGTGACAAGCTGCTGCACCCGCGCCACGCCGACAGCGACCTCTTCCTTGGAGTTGGCGACCAACGCCTTGATCGCGGTTGCCGATTCGGCCGAGCGTTGGGCAAGCTCGCGCACTTCGCCGGCGACCACCGCAAAGCCCTTGCCCGCCTCGCCCGCGCGCGCGGCCTCGACGCCGGCGTTCAAGGCCAAGAGGTTGGTCTGGAAGGCGATGGTGTCGATAAAGCCGATCATCTCGCCGATTTCTGCCGAGGAGGCCTCGATCCGCGTGATGGCCTCGGCGGCGGCGGTGATTTCTGCGGCGCCGCGATCGGCATCGGCCTTGGCGTCGAGCGCGGTCGTGCGGGTCTCGGCCCAGAGGCCCGCCTGCGCTTCGATGTCTTCGAGCAGCTGGCCCGCAGTGCGCGAGGCGCCCTCGATAGCAGCAGTCTGCTGCTCGGTCGTCGTCGCGACGTCGGCCGAGGCCATGCGCAATTCATGGGCGCCTGCCGCGACCTGATCCGCCGTTTGCGCCACTGCGCCAACCAGCTGGTTCAACTCGGCGCATGATCCGTTCAGCAAGGTGCGGGCACGATCATACTCGCCCGGGAAGGGGGCCACGAGTTGACTCGACAAATCGCCCGCAGCAAGGGCTTGGAGCCGTCCTGAAAGGCCCGACAGTACCTGTTCCTGCTGTTGCGCAATAGCCTCGCGCTCGGCCGCGCGTTCCGCTTCGAGCGCAGCTTCGGCGCGGCGCACGTCGGCCAGATTCTCGAAAAGCGCCTCGAACTTGCAGCACAATGCGATCAGGACCGCTGCCTCGATCACCAGAATCACGGCGTGGAACATCACCCGCAGGATGTCCCCGTTGCTGTCGAAGACAAGCGCGGGGGCGATGAAATTGAGCGCGAGGTGGTGGACCGCCGTTACGATGGTGCCAATCACGATCACCCGCCAATCGGCGAGCGCGGCTAGCATGGCGAGAAAGGAGAAGAACACCATGTGCATGTCGATGATCCAGCCGGTGCCGCTCGCCATCGCCAGCAGCAGCGCGGCAAGCAGCGGATAGGTCACCCCCATCGCGAGGCGCGCCGACTGGTCCGCGCGGCGGGTCTTGGCAAACCACAGGGGCGCAGCAACAAGTGTCGCGGCTGCCGTAGCCACCAGCAGTGCACCAGCAAGGATCGCCCAGATCACCAGCGTGCCACCAATCAGGCCGGCGACCAGACCGATGAGCCGCATGCCGGTTTCGCGCAACGTGCCGAGTTCATCTTCAACCATGTTTCTACCCCGCGCTCTCGGATTGGCAACCGCGCACGCGGGCGGCGATAGGCAGGATGCCGTGGCCAAGCGCGCGCAGCAGGCCGGCATTGTCGGCGACGCGGGCGATCACGCGCCCGCGGGATGTGTCGAGTGTGAGCAGCGGTGCGTCCTCGCGCTGCGCCCAGGCGATCACGCCGCGCGCGTCGCTGCCGTTCAGCGGCACCAGCAGCGCCGCCTGGCCGGGGCGCGGCCACACCAGCGCCGCGACCAGCGCCAGCACGACGCCGGTCGCCTGAAGCCCCAGCAGCGCCCGCTCAGCGCGCATCGATCGCCTCCAGCGCGAGGCGCAGCTCGCCCAACCGGATCGCGGCGACCGCGGCGTCGGGGTCGGCGGCGGAAAGCACATTCGCCATCTCGCGCAAGGACTGCGCGAGGCGGTCGATCTGCTGAAGCTGGACGAGATAGCGCGTGGCGACATCATAGTCGCTGCACAGCACGATCCCGAAGGCCTCGGCATCCTCGGCAAAGGTCGCCAGATGACCCGCGATCCCGGCTAGCAGCGCGGGCGAATGGGGCGCGCCTGCGGATGTTCGCGCAGGCGCGTGAAGGGGGCGGCTCATGTTCAGGCCGCCAGTTCGAGCGGCTCGTCGGCCATCAGCCGCGCCAGATCGAGCACCATCACCATATCGTCGCCCAGCGGGGCGATACCTTCGAGGAAATGCGTGATGCTCTCCTGCCCCATCGCATCGGGCTGCTGGAGCGTGCCGGCCTCGATCGAGACGATGTCGGCGACGTCGTGGACGATCAGCCCGCGCATCTGGCCCTCGTGCTCGATGACGATGATCGGGTTGCGCGGGGTCGCTTCGGTCGGCGTCCAGCCGAGGCGGGCGGCGAGGTCGATCACCGGCAGCACCGCGCCGCGCAGGTTGACCACGCCCGCGACATAGTCGGGCACACGCGGCAGGCGGGTGACGGGCGACCAGGCGCGGATCTCGCGCACGGTCATGATGTCGATGCCGAAGCGCTGGCTGGCGATGCCGAAGGTGATGAGTTCGTGGCGCATGGGAGCGGTCCTCTTCCGGCGGGCAGGGTCAGTGGATCACGCGGCGCAGCGCCGCGGTGAGCTTGTCGGCGTCGAAGGGCTTGACGATCCAGCCGGTCGCCCCGGCATTGCGGGCGCGCTGCTTCTTCTCGTCGGAGCTTTCGGTGGTCAGCACCAGGATCGGGCGTTCGGCGTGGAGCGCGCTGGTGCGCAGCTTCTCGATCAGCCCGAAGCCGTCGAGGCGCGGCATGTTGATGTCGGTGATGATCACGTCGACCTCGTTCGAGGCGAGCCATTCGAGCGCCTCCTGACCGTCCTCGCACTGTTCCACGGCAAAACCGCGCGAGGTGAGCGCGCCCAAGAGGAGCGCGCGCATGGAGGCACTGTCGTCGACCGTGAGCACACGGATGGGGGCAGAGTTGCTGGCTTGCATGATGGGCTCCGTTTGAATCTAGAATAGCTCGACCGTCCCAAGCGCCGATTGCGGCCGCCCCAGTGGTTTCTCCGTAGGGGCAACGTCAGAGGGCACGAGGCGCGCGCGGACCTGGCCGCTGGCGGGACGGAACTGGATGCGGCGCGCCTGGGTGCCCTCGAGATCCTCGAACACGCAGGGGATTCTCTCGCGTTCAAGGAACTGGCGGGCGAAGGCGGCATTGGCGGTGCCGATCGGCGACAGATCGGGGTTGAGGTTCGCGCCCCCGTAAAGCCGCGCCCGCAGCCGGCTCTTGATGGCGCCCATCCCGAGCATCTCGTTGATCAGGAGCTCCATCAGGAACAGGCCGTAGTCGCTGTCGAATTCCTGATGGCGGACATGCTTAGGTGGCTCGGCAAGAAGGAAGTGGTTCATCCCGCCCACCCGCGAGACCGGATCGAACATGCAGGTGGCAACGCAGCTACCGAGGATGGTGCTCATCTCGACGCGCGGGTCGCTGCTCGCCTTGGCCTCGCCCTGGACGATGGTGACGCGCAGAATTTCGGCGGCGGCCGCCGGCTGGAGGAAGGGGGTCATGTCGCTCATGACGCGGTCGCCCGGGCCGGGGTGAAGATGGCGGGCGCAATGCGGTCCAGCGGCAGCACCTCGCCCGCCGCGCCCAGTTCGATCGCGGCGCGCGGCATGCCGAACACCACGCAGCTCGCCTGGTCCTGCGCAATCGTGCGCGCACCGATGCTGGCGAGCTGGGCCATGCCCTGGGCGCCGTCCTGCCCCATGCCGGTCAGCAGGATGCCGAGCCCGCGGCTCCCCCGCGTGCCGCCGAGGGTGGAGGCGAGCGAGGCGAACAGCCGGTCGACGCTGGGGCGGTGCCCGGTGACCGGCTCGCCCTCGCGCAGCACGCAGCGCAGGCCCCGCATGCCGGCCGAGGCGACCTGCAGATGGCGGTCATTGCCCGGCGCCAGCAGCACCATGCCCCGCTCCAGCGGCATGTCGCTTTCCGCCAGCATCACCCGCGGACGAACCGCACGGTCGAAGGACTGCGCGATCGCGCCCGCAAAGCAGCCGTTGATGTGCTGGACCACCAGCGTCGGCGGGCAATCGGCAGGAAAGCCCGCGAGCACGGTGTGGAGCGCCTCCACGCCGCCGGTCGAGGCACCGATGACGATCACATCCGGGAGCGCGGGGAGCAGCCCGGCAGGCGCGCTCGCAGGCTCGGGCGCAGGCGCGCGGGGCGGCGGCGGGGCGGGGGTGTGGATGAAGCGCACCCGCGCCGCCTCGCGCACCATGTCGGGCAGCGCACCGTCGTCCTCTTCGCCCGGGTTCATCCGCAACTGCGACTTGGCGATGCATCCCACCGCGCCCAGCTGCAGCCCGCGCGCGGTGGCGCTCGCCCCGGCCTCGGTCGCGCCCGAGACAAGGATCACCGGGGTCGGGCGCAGCTGCATGATCTTCTCGAGGAAGCTGAGGCCGTCCATCCCCGGCATCTCGATGTCGAGCGTCACCACATCGGGATTGAGCGCCTTGATCATCCCGCGCGCTTCGGCGGCATCGGCGGCGGTGCCGATCACGGTCATGTCGCTCTCGCGCGCCAGCCGGTGCTGGAGCAGCGCGCGCATCAGCGGGGAATCGTCGACAATCAGGACCCGTATGGTCATGCGTGGCCCTTTCGCCGGTAAATGGTCGGCCCGACCGGTTCGAGCAGCGCGGTGGCAGGCCCGCTGACGCGTTCGGAATGGCCGATATAAAGATGACCGCCCGGGGCCAGCTGGCGCGCGAAGCGCTCGATCAGCCGTTCCTTGGTGGGAATGTCGAAATAGATCATGACGTTGCGGCAGAAGATCACGTCGAAGGGACGGTTCATCGGCCATTCGCCCATCAGGTTAAGTTCGCGAAAGCGGACCATCGCCTGCACTTCCGGGGCGATCGCGAGACGCGGTTCGCTCGCGTTGCTGCTTGCCACGCACCAGGCGCGGCGCAACGCCTCGGGCAGGGCATCGAGCGCGCTCGTCGGATAGTTGGCCGCCCGCGCCCCCGCGAGCGCATTGACCGAAATGTCGCTGGCCAGCGCGATCAATTTGGCCCGCGTCAGCTTGAGGCCCGCCGCCCGGTCGGGACCGAGCAGCACCATCATCAGCGTCCAGATCTCCTCACCGGTCGAACAGCCCGCCGACCAGATCCGCACATCCGCGCCCGCGTTCGCGCGGGCCAGCAGATCGGGGCGGACAACGCTCTCGAAATGCTCGAAATGATGCGGTTCGCGGTGGAAATAGGTGTGGTTGGTGGTGAGCGCGGCGACCACCTCGGTCATGGTGCGCGGATCGCCCGCGAGCGTGTCGAGGAACGCGCCGAAGCTCGTCAGCCCGCTGCGACGCACGAGCGGGGCAAGCCGCGAATAGGCGAGCATCTTCTTGCGCTCGGACAGGACGATACCGGTCTCGGCGTGGATCAGCGCCGCCACGCGGCGGAAATCGGCCTCGCCATAGATCGCCGGGCTGACACCGGGGACCATGGCCTGACTGTCGGAGGGAGCGACCGAACCCTGCATGGTCAGGCCGCAGCCGCCAGCGGCACATGGCTGACCAGGTGGCGCGCGGCGTTGCTGGCGATGAAATCGACATCGACGATCAGCGCGACCTTGCCATTGCCGAGGATCGTCGCGCCCGCAACGCTATCGATCTGGCGATAATGCGCATCCAAGGCCTTGATCACGAACTGGCGCTGGTCGGCGATGGCATCGACCAGAAGCGCGGCGCGGCCGTGGCCCTCGGTCTCGACCAGCACCAGCACGCCCTCGCAGGGGTTGCTGGTGGCCCCTTCCGCGCCGGTCAGCACGCCCAGCGGCACGATCGGCACGAAGCTGCCGCGCGCGTTGAGCATCTGCGCGCGGGTGCCCATGCCCTTGACGTCGGCAGGGGTAGGGCGGAGGCTCTCGATCACGTGGGTCAGCGGGATCACCAGCGACTGGTCGCCGACCTGGACGATCATCCCGTCCGAAATCGCCAGCGTCAGCGGCAGCGCGAGGCTGAAGGTGGTGCCCTTGCCGGGAACGCTCTCGATGGTGATGCGCCCGCCCAGTTCCTTCACGTTCTGCTTGACCACATCCATGCCCACGCCGCGGCCCGAAATGTTCGAGACCTGCGCGGCGGTGGAGAAGCCGGGGGCGAAGATCAGCTGGTTGATGTCGTCGTCGGTGAGCTGCGCTTCGGGGGCGACGAGGCCTTGTGAGATGGCCTTGGCCAGCACCCGGTCGCGGTCGATCCCGCGCCCGTCGTCGGCGATGCGGATAATGATGCGCCCGGCCTTCTGTTCGGCCGACAGGGTCAGGGTGCCTTCGGGGTCCTTGCCTGCCGCGCGGCGTTCCTCGGGGCTCTCGATCCCGTGGTCGACCGCGTTGCGGATGAGGTGGGTCATCGGCTCGGACAGGCGCTCGATTACCGTCTTGTCGAGCTCGGTGGTCTCGCCCGCGACCTCGAGCTTCACGTGCTTGCCGGTCGATCCGCCAAGCTCGCGCAGCAGGCGCGGGACGCGGCCGAAGACCGAACTGATCGGCTGGGCGCGGAACGCCATGGCATGTTCCTGGATGTCGCGCACCAGCCCGTCGATCAGGGCCAGCTCCTCGATATGGGCGAGGTTCTCGTTGGTGAGGCGCTGGGCGAGCATGGCCTGGGCGATCACCAGTTCGCCCACACCGTCGATCAGCATGTCGAGCTTCTTGAGGTCGATGCGGACAGACTGTGTGGCGGCGCTGCCAGCGGGGGCTGCGGCGGCGGCTGTGGCAGCGGCGGGCGGGACCGGTGCGGCCGCGGCGCTCGCTTCCGGCTTGTGGATCGGCTGCGGCGCCTCGGTGTGGGGCGTGGCCGGCGCAGGTGCGCTGGCGGCAATGCGCGGCGGCGGCATCGGATCGCCGTCATAGGCGAGCGCGACTTCGTCGCCGACGAAATCGAAGATCTCCGCCACCGCATCGCGCGCGACGGTGCCGGGCATGCGGAAGGTCCAGCCGAGATAGCCCTCCTCGACCTTGAGCCGCTCGAAGGTGGGGACCGCAGCAATGTCGGCATGCTCGCAGGTGCCGCCCAGATCGGTCAGTTCGCGCAGCCACAGCAGCGGCTCGCTGCCCTTGGTCATGGCGCCGGAATGGGGGCGGATGTGCACCAGCCAGGTGTCTGGTGCGACAGGTGCCGCCGGCGCAGGGGCGGAAAGCTCGCTCAGCAGCGCGTCGAGATCGTCGAGCGGATCGGCGGCGGCAGGAGCAGGCGTCGCGGCGGGCGCGGGCGGGGAGGCGGCAACCTCCCCGCCGTTGCCCGCCCGCGCAGCCTCGAGCCGCGCGAGAAGATCGGCATCGTCGGGCACAGCGCCGCTCCCGCGCGCGGCTTCGACGTGGTCGCGCAGGCAATCGAGCGCGAGCAGCAGGAGGTCGACCAGCGCCGGTGCAAGCGGCACCTTGCCCTCGCGCACGTCGCCCAGCAGGTTCTCGAAACCGTGAGTGTAGGCCGCGAGCGCGGTGTGCCCGAAGGCCCCCGCGCCGCCCTTGATCGAATGGACCGCGCGGAAGATCGCGTTGATCGTCTCGCTGTCGTGCGTGCCCTCGCGGCAGGCGGCAAGACCCGCCTCGGCCGCCTCGAGCGATTCCTCGCACTCGACGAAGAAGATCTGTTTGATGTCGTCTTCGGTCATGCTGCGATACCTTCCATCACCACGTGATCGAGCCGGGTCAGCGCAAGTGCGGCGGTGAAGGCGGCGCTCGGCTGATGGATCGCGATGCCGCCCTCGCTGCGCGCCGCCGATACGAGCAACTGCAGCATCGCCTGCCCGATCCGTTCGACCCGGCTCGCATCGACGCCGAGCGGCGCGGGGCCGAGCGAATCCGCGATTTCCGGATAGAGCGCGCTGGCGGCGCTACGATCGCAGATGGGTGGAAGGCTGATCATGGGTGCGAACCTTGTGCGGAAAGGAGGGGGCGGCGCGGACGAGCGTCAGAATTCGCTCCAGTCGTCCTCGGCCAGAGCGGGGGAGGATGCGGGTGCGGGTGCGGGGTCGGGCTTGCGGGCGAGGTTGCCGGTGACCGGGAG
>NZ_LSKQ01000291.1 GCF_001557115.1 Erythrobacter sp. CCH5-A1 | reverse complement strand
GCGGCGCGGTTCATCACGAACATGTGCAGGACCACATAGAGCGGTCCCCAGCTAGCAAGGTAGAAGAACCCCATCCCGTAGCCGCGAAGCGTCGTGATGCCAGTTCGCGGAAAGAGGAAGAGCGGGAAGATCACCGGGAACATGGCATAGAACACGACATGCAGCACGATGCCGAGCAGCGGCACCCAGGTCATCGCCTGTTGCGCGATCGAGGTGTAGGTGTTGCGCGCCTGTGCGTCAGCGCGCTGTGCCGCATAGGCATCCCACCCCGCGTCCGAGAAGCTCTCGCGCGCCGCCATGAAAGCATCCATGACCGAGACCTGCTGGAGATAGGCATAGGGGTCGGTGGCGGTCCCGTGCATGGTGCCCGCCACGATGCCAAGGTCGTTCCTCAGGCGCTGCGCGGCGATGGTGTC
>NZ_LSKQ01000290.1 GCF_001557115.1 Erythrobacter sp. CCH5-A1 | reverse complement strand
TCCCTTGCTGGCCTTGCGGACCTTCGTCCGCATCGGCTTCGCGCGGTCTGCCGTGCACCCGATCCCGGCGCGGCGCAGCTCGCCAGCACGTCGGCACATGCGTGCCTCGCTGGCATCGCCGCCGCGCCTGCCGCAGCGCGTGATCGACGCATCGACGGGCCGTCGTCGGCCCGGGCTGGGGCGACCCTCGGTTTGCGGGCACCGGCAATCCCTTGCTGGCCTTGCGAACAGTCGTTCGCATCGGCTTCGCGCGGTCTGCCGTGCGCCCGATCCCGGCGCGGCACTGCTCGCCAGCGCATCGGCACATGCGTGCCTTGCTGGCATCGCCGCCGCGCCTGCCGCAGCGCGTGATCAACGCATCGACGGGCCGTCGTCGGCCCGGGCTGGGGCGACCCTCGGCGCGCGGGCACCGGC
>NZ_LSKQ01000289.1 GCF_001557115.1 Erythrobacter sp. CCH5-A1 | reverse complement strand
TGTAGCGCGACATTCAAGGTGAGAGTTGCGCGACGATCAGGATGAGAAGTTGATTGTCGCGGCGCGACATTGTGTGGGCATGTTGATTGTCGCTGGCAAGGTCTATTTGTCGTCCTGATTGTCGCGGACGGCTTCAAGGACCTTGGGCGTGGTGAAGTTGGCGGGTCGGCCGGGGCCTGACCGGCGTGCTTCGGCGGTTCGCCGCCGATAGCTTTCGACGTTCATCTCGAAGATCGTTGCGTGGTGGACCAGTCGGTCCACTGCGGCGAGCGTCATGGCCGGATCGGGGAAGATGCTGTTCCACTCGCCGAAGGGCTGGTTGGCGGTGATCAGCATCGAGCGGCGTTCGTAGCGGGCACTGATCAGCTCGAACAGGACCGATGTCTCGGCCTGATCGCGGCTGACATAGGCGAAGTCGTCGAGGACCAGCAGGTGGTACTTGTCGAGCTTTGCCAACGCGGATTCGAGCGCCAGTTCACGCCGGGCGACCTGGAGGCGCTGCACGAGGTCGGAAGTGCGCGCGAACAGGACACGCCAACCATTCTCGACCAGCGCAAGGCCGATGGCAGCGGCCAGATGGGTCTTGCCGCCACCGGGCGGGCCGAAGAGGATGAGGTTGGCCCCCTGCTCGAGCCATCCATCACCCGCGCACATGGCCATGACCTGGGCCTTCGATACCATCGGCACAGCCTCGAACGCGAAGGTGTCGAGGGTCTTTCCGGCGGGCAGTTTGGCCTCGGCCAGATGCCGCTCGGTCCGCCGCCGATCCCGTTCGGCGATCTCATGCTCGGCGAGCGCGGTCAGG
>NZ_LSKQ01000288.1 GCF_001557115.1 Erythrobacter sp. CCH5-A1 | reverse complement strand
GGGCGGGCGCAAGCTGATTGCCTGCCCGATCCTGCCGCGCATCTCCAATTTCGATGACCTCGATCCGCTGAAACTCGAAGAGGGTGTCGAACTGCGCATGGTCCCGCCCGGCCAGCCGATCCCGGTGGAGGCTGCACTGATCATCCTGCCCGGATCGAAGGCGACCATCGCCGATCTGGCCGCGCTGCGCGCAGAGGGCTGGGACATCGATATTCTGGCACATCACCGGCGCGGCGGGCTGATCCTGGGGCTTTGCGGCGGTTACCAGATGCTCGGCAGACACATCGCCGATCCTGATGGGCTTGAAGGTTCGGCCAGCACCTCAAGCGGCCTTGGCCTGCTGGATGTCGAAACGACCTTGCACGCCCACAAGGCGTTGCGCCCGGTCAGCGGGCTGGCGATGGGCGCGCCTTTTCAGGGGTATGAAATGCACATGGGGCAAACCAGCGGGCCGGATATGCAGCGGCCCTTCGCCGTGTTCGCTGATGGCCTCCGCGATGGCGCAATAAATGCGGGCGGAACGGTGTTTGGTTCCTATGTCCACGGCCTGCTGGCTGATGCGGAGCTGCGCCGCGCGCTGCTGTCGCGCATGGATGCAGAAGCCGGGGGCGTGGACTATGGCGCCTCTGTCGAGGTGGCACTGGACGAGATCGGAGCCGCGCTGGAGGAGCATCTCGACATCGATGCACTGGTGGCGCTGGCGATGGCAGGAGGCAGGGCGTGAGCAACTTGCTGGTGCTGGGCGGGGCGCGTTCTGGGAAGAGCCGCTTTGCCCAAGGCCGGGCCGAAGTCCTGACAGGTGAACTGGTCTATCTGGCGACAGCCCAGGCCTTCGATGACGAGATGCGCGAGCGGATCGCGCTGCACCGCGCCGATCGCGGTCCGCGCTGGTCAACCGTCGAGGCCCCGCTGGAACTGGCGGACGCGATCACGGCATATAGCACGCCGGGAACGGTGGTGCTGGTGGATTGCCTGACGCTTTGGGCTTCGAACCTGTTGGTGGCGGAACGCGATACGGCTGCCGCCACTGAAGGGCTGGTGCGCGCGCTTTCAGCCGCACGGGGGCCGGTCATTCTGGTCGCCAACGAAGTGGGTCTGGGCATTGTACCCGACAACGCCCTTGCCAGAAGATTTCGCGATATTGCAGGCAAGATCAATCAGGAAATAGCGGCAGTGGTTGAAGAGGCAGTCATAATGTTCGCCGGCCTTCCCTTGACGCTGAAACCTAAAGGATGAGCGGCTAGCCATACCACTTGCCACTTTGCAACTCGTGGGGGCAGGTGGTATGGAGCAAAGTAAGATCCAGCGTGTCGGGGACGCCGCCGGCCATCATTGTGGTGCACAGCTTCCACTAGACGATGTAGCGGGAATAACGGTGTCTGCGGCTCGCTGATTAGCGAGTACGCCTTCGGACGCGGGGATCCCCGACCGCAGAGGTAATCGCCGAAGTACGCCAGTGCTCGACTGTCGACCGTTTTCGACAGCCTGGCCCGTTTTTTGTCCCGGCGTTGACACCTGAGCCGGAAACCTTTTGCCCTAGACCCCCATCCGCCCCATCTCACGCTAGCTAAGGCGGGTTGCGGCGAAGCCTGCCGTTTGAGCGGCGCACGTCGAACGGCAGCATTGTTCCACTTGAAGGCATTGCGCAACAGTGCCAGTCGTCGTGGGAAAAGAATACTTCCCAAGGATTCCGACACTGCCGTTACAGAAAGCTCTCGCCGGCATGGTTGTCGAACAGCGCTGCATCGCGGACATAGCCAAGCAGCACCTCGACCTTCTTCTGCCGCGATACCTCCTGCATCTTCGGCAATGAGGCCCCCGCCTTGGCTGCCTCGGTCAGGAACCCTGAGCGCAGTGAGTGCGCACCGACTGCTGCAGGGTCGATTCCAACCTTTTCGGCATAGCGCTGGATCATCCGGGCAACCGAGCGATCAGACATCGGCTCTTTTGTCATCAATCCTTGTGCGTCGGTGCGGAAGAACAGGGGACCTGCCCCCCCTCCCCTGACGCTGAGCCATTCGTTGAGCCGCGCGCCGGGCTTGAGCACTTTGCCCGAAGGCACTGCGATCACCTGCCCTTCCCCTTCCTGATCGGTTTTCGAGTGCCTGATCGTCAGCTTGAGCCCCTCGCGCACCAGTTCGAGGTCAGCCAGCTGTAGCGCG
>NZ_LSKQ01000287.1 GCF_001557115.1 Erythrobacter sp. CCH5-A1 | reverse complement strand
CCCTCGCTTTGACGGGCTTTGTGATCGGCGTTGCCCGCATGGCTTTGAAGAGCGCGCCCGGCTTTGCTTTCGGCGGCACCGCGCGCGGTTCGCAGCCGGGCTGGGCTGTCACGCGTTTGATGATTGGAACCGTAGACGCGACGTCTGCAACTGTCTCCCGCGCCAAAACTGCTGGTCTGGTTTGCCCCGGGATCTTGTCGATCACGTACAAGCGCACGGCCACGCTGGTGCCCTGCTTGT
>NZ_LSKQ01000029.1 GCF_001557115.1 Erythrobacter sp. CCH5-A1 | reverse complement strand
AGCAAAGCCGGTAACCGAAGCACACGTGTGCAGATGGTGGAACTTGCCTGGTGTTGGTTGAAATATCAGCCAAGTAGCGAACTGACCGTTTGGTATCGCAACCGGTTCAAAGGCAACGGCGCTCGCGCGGCAAAGGTCGGAATCGTTGCGCTCGCCCGAAAATTGTTAATCGCGCTTTGGCGCTTTGTGGAGACCGGTCTGGTCCCTCAGGGTGCCGAGCTCCGCGCCGCCTGATGCCTATGTTGCAACAGGCTCGATAAGGCGACGCGGATTGGTGTGATGTGTGACCGGGAAAATTGATGGCGCCTGAAAACGCCCAGTAGTAGTTTGGTCCGCATCCGCCTTTGCTCGATCCGGGGATGTGAATACGGATTATGGTGCGCGGGCACGGCCGCGACCGGATACAAGTCTATGCACGGATAGTGCATCAGCTGACCTCGGAACGAATGAAGCCAATCCTTGAGCATTGCGTGTGGGGGCCCCC
>NZ_LSKQ01000286.1 GCF_001557115.1 Erythrobacter sp. CCH5-A1 | reverse complement strand
TACATCAACCGTTCAACCACCGAGGAACTGTCCGGAAATTAAGGGGCAACTACAGAAAATCACCCCAAACAGGAACAGCAGGTGATCGTACCCGGTGACCATGTGCTTGGCCCCGAGATACAAGAACGGGAAGAACAACACCCCGCTGCTTTCCTGAATATAACCCTTGTCCCCTTCGGCGACATTGTGGGCATAGGCATCCACCGACACGAGCAGCAGCATGGCCAGCGCCATAAAGGAAAATATGATCCAGCGTGGCAACGCTGGAGAAGTTGGCGATAATCTAGCGATCATGGCGTGGTATCCTGATCATTGAACGGCGGGACGGCGGCGGAAACGATTCCGCCAAGCTGGCTTTGGATTGTCAGCCTCACCGGTCCTCTTTGCATGGACCAAGGCGTAAAGTGCAGGCAGCACCACCAGGGTCAGGATGGTTGACGAGACAATGCCGCCAATCACCACGCTGGCCAGAGGCCGCTGCACTTCCGAGCCGATCCCCACATTCAGCGCCATCGGCACAAAGCCAAGTGACGCCACCAGCGCGGTCATCAGCACGGGCCGTAACCGCGTCAGCGCCCCTTCACGGATGGCATCTTCAAGGCTGCGGCCCTCCTCGCGCAATTGCTTGATGAAGCTGAGCATCACCACGCCATTGAGCACCGCCACGCCCGAAAGTGCGATAAAGCCCACCCCGGCCGAGATCGAGAAGGGAATGCCGCGCAGCAGCAACGCTGCCACGCCGCCCGTGAGCGCCAGCGGCACGCCGGAGAACACGATGGCCGCATCGCGCAGGGAACCAAACAGCGCAAACAGCAGACCCAGGATGAGCAGCAGGGTGATCGGAACTACGATCTGAAGCCGCTGGGTCGCGGATTCGAGCTGTTCGAAGGTCCCGCCATATTCAACCCAATAACCCTCAGGCAGCTCGGCATCGCGCGCCACCACCTGCTGGACTTCGGCAATGAACGACCCCAGATCGCGCTCACGCACATTGACCGTGACAACCGCGCGCCGTTTGCCATTTTCGCGGCTAATCTGGTTAGGCCCGGTGATGTCGGCGATCGTTGCGACTTCGGATAGCGGCACAGTCTGCACCGCCCCACCCGCGATCCCGCCACCGGGAAGCGGGATCGGCAGGCGTTCCAGCACCGTGCGATCCTGCCGCAGGTCTTCGGAAAGGCGCACGACGATGTCGAACCGTCGGTCGCCTTCGAAAATCTGACCCGCGTTGGCACCCGCAGTGGCTGCGGCCACCACTTCTTGCACCGCGCTGACATTGAGGCCCAGCTGGCTGAGGCGTGCCCGGTCAGGGACAATCTCAACAAACGGCAAGCCGGTCACCTGTTCCGCCTGCACATCTTCCGCGCCATCGATGCCCGATACGATGCCAACCACGCGGTCAGCCGCTGCTGACAATTCGTCGAGATCATCGCCTACGATCTTGATCGCAACATCGGACCGAACGCCTGCGATGAGTTCGTTGAACCGCATCTGGATGGGCTGGATGAATTCATACCGCGAACCCGGCACGTCGCGCTGGATTGCCTCGTTCATCTCGGCAACCAATTGTGCTTTGGGCTTGCGCGGGTCGGGCCATTCGTCGCGCGGCTTCATGATGATGAAAGTGTCGGCCACGCTGGGCGGAACTGCATCGGTTGCCACGTCGGCAGTCCCGATTTTCGCGAATACCAGACTGACTTCCGGGAACTGCTTGATGCGGTTTTCCAGTGCGGCCTGCATCTGCACTGCCTGCGTCAGGCTGGTGCCCGGAATCCGCAGGGCGTGCAGCGCGATGTCTCCTTCATCAAGGTTGGGGATGAACTCCGAGCCCAGCCTTGTGGCTGCCACCCCACTCAGCACCACAAGAGCGCCTGCGAGCACCAGCACCGTGACGCGGGCGCGCAAGGCCCAATCGAGCAGCGGAGCATAGGCCCGGTTGGCACCGCGCATCACGCGGCTTTCCTTCTCCTCAACTTTGCCAGTGACAAACGTTGCCACGGCGGCGGGCACGAGGGTGAGCGACAGCAGCGCTGCTGCTGTCAGAGCGAGCACTACAGTGATCGCCATTGGATGGAACGTCTTGCCCTCCACCCCGGTCAACGCAAAAATCGGCAGGTAAACGATGGTGATGATGGCAATGCCGAACAGGCTGGGCCTGACGACTTCCGCCGAAGCGCTGGCGGCAAGGCTGAACCGTTCCTCGCGGTTCAGCAGACGGCCGAGGCTGTGTTGCGCCTCACCAAAGCGGCGCAGGCAATTTTCCACAATGATGACCGTGCCGTCGACAATCAGCCCGAAATCGAGCGCACCCAGACTCATCAGATTGCCCGACAAGCCGCCTTCAACCATGCCTGTAATCGTCATCAGGAAGGTGATGGGAATGACCGCTGCCGTGATCAGAGCCGCGCGGATATTGCCCAAAAGGGCAAACAGCACCACAATCACCAGCATTGCGCCTTCGGCAAGGTTCTTTTCGACCGTCCCGATCGTGGCTTCCACCAGCACTGAACGGTCATAGACGGTGACCGCAGACACTCCTGCGGGAAGAGACTGGTTCACGACCTTCAGTTGCTCGGCCACTGCCACGCTCACATTGCGCGGGTTTTCGCCGACCAGCATATAGATCGTGCCCAGCACCACCTCGCGCCCGTCCTTGGTGGCCGCGCCCTGTCGGATTTCCGAACCGATAGAGACATCGGCGACATCGGCGATCCGTACAGGGGTGCCGGCACGAAAGGCGACGATGATGCCCGAAAGATCCGCTTCGCCGGTTGCATTACCCGGCACCCGGATCACCGATTGTGCGCCCGACCGCTCAACATAGCCTGCACCCACGCTGGCGTTGTTGCTTTCCAGCGCCTTCGTCAGATCGGCCACGGTCAGGCCGAAGCCCGACAGGCGCGCGGGGATCGGCGCAATCACATATTGGCGGCGATAACCGCCAACCGAGTTGACTTCGGTTACGCCGGGAACGTTGCGCAATTGCGGCCGCACCACCCAGTCATGCAAGGTGCGCAGATCTTCCGCCGTGTAGGGGGTTCCATCGTCCTTGCGCGCGCCCGGTTTGGACTCGAGCGTATACATGAAGATTTCGCCCAGCCCGGTTGCAATCGGACCAAGCGCGGGCTCCATTCCGGGAGGCAGATTTCCGGCCACCCCTTGCAGGCGTTCATTGACCAATTGCCGCGCGAAATAGATGTCGGTCCCGTCATCGAACACCACGGTGACCTGGCTGAGGCCAGCGCGCGAAACGGAACGCGTGTAGTCCAGCCCTGGCAGACCGGCCAAAGCCGTTTCGATCGGCAAGGTGATGCGCTGCTCCGCCTCCAAGGGCGAGAAGCCCGGCGCGGCTGTATTGACCTGCACCTGTACGTTGGTGATGTCGGGCACAGCATCGATCTTCAGCCGCCCGAAATTGTAAATGCCCAGCCCCGCAATCAGCAGCGCCACAACAATAACCGTCCATCGCTGCCGGATCGACAGCCTGATGATATTCTCAAGCATGATGTCGCTCCTCAGTGATCGTGGCTGGCGCCGGCTTTTTCGATGTCGGCCTTGATGACGTAGCTGCCCTTGGTGACATAGGCCTGCCCCGGCTTGATCCCGCCCAGCACCTCGGTCCATTCCGGCCCGCGCGTGCCCAGTTCGAGCATCCGGACTTCGTAAGTGTTGCCCACCTGCGCGAACACCACGGTGAAGTCGCGGAACGCCTGCAATGCCTCGGTCCGCACCGCCAGCGGCACTTGCCTGCTCTGGATCGTCACCACCCCGCGCACCCGCATTCCGGGTCGCCAGAACCCGTCGCGATTGGGCAGACTTGCGCGTGCCAAGAGCGCCCCGGTTGCGGGGTCAGCACCGGGCAAGAAACTGCCCAAGCGCGACGTCACCGAACGATCACCTTCGAGCAGGCCAAGCTGGACTTCCTGCCCTGCGCGCACCCGTTCCATATCGCGCGGGAAAATGGGGAACACCGCGCGCGTCCGGTTGGGGTCGGCAATCACATAGATCGGATCACTTCCGGCAACATCACCGACATTGGTGCGCCGCTCCACAATCACGCCGCTGACTGGCGCGGTGATCGCATAAATCTGCATACTCTCGGCGCTTTCGACCCGCGCAAGCACTTGTCCCGCCCGGACGGTATCCCCCACATTTGGCCCGGCACTGACCACCCGGCCCGGAAATTTCGCACCCACGTTGGATGTCGCGGAAGGCTCCAACTCAACATAGCCGATGATTTCGATCGTTTCGGACAGGCTGGCCGGGCCAACGCGCTCGATGGTTACCCCCGCCGCCTCGGCGGCCTGTTTGGGGAACGTCACCCGGCCCTCGTATGAGGCATATTCCCAACGATGGCGGCGGCCGCCTTCACGTGCTGCGACGGTAACGTCAAAGCTGTGTGGTTCGATCACCACGCCGTCGCCCCGCAGGAAATCCTGTTCAGCGGCAAACTTGAACGTGTTGACCTCCCCGTCGAGCCGTTTGAGCTGGATGGTCAGGTCAACATCGCGCGACGCAACCGGCTTGTCGCCGCGATAGGCATAAACGCGGTACTCCGGCGGCACGCCGTCTTCGAATATGGTCACTTCCAGCGCAAAATCGCCATCACGCAGCATCCGCCCATTATGCGGACCGCGTTCATATTCCTCAGGAGCAGCGCCTTCGGCCGCCTCGCTGCTTTCAGCCGGGGCATCACCGCAGGCCGTCAGCGGAACAAGGAACAGCGCCGCAATCGTCAGTTGGAAAAGTCTCATTGTGATGCCTCCTCGGCCAAATTGCTGAAGCGACCGGTCAGGCGGTCCAGTTCAACCTTTGCTTCATGATATTCGCGTGCAGCGTCGACAGTGCGCATGGCAGCATCGACGGAGGCGGTTTGCGCAGCGGCCAAATCGGCAAAGCTGAAGAAGCCACGCTGATAACCGACACGAACTTCGCTCAAGGCTTTTTCAGCGAGGGGAAGCACCTGAGTCTGGATGGCGTCAGCTTCGTGCCGCGCTTCTTCGACCCGTTCGGCAGCAAGCGTGATGGCGCGTCGAAGGTTGAACATTTCAACCTCCCGTTCGGCATCCACCCGCTGCCTTTCGGCCTGAGCTTCCGCCACACGCGTGTCGGCAAGTCGCCTTCCGCCGAGCGGCACCGAAACCCCGAAGACAAAACCAACATCGCCCGTACCGATAAAGCGCGGCCCGCCGCTGAGGGTGAGATCGCGAACGGAATCGGCCTGTCGAACGGCGATGGCTGCATCAGCCTGTGCGCCCGCTGCCTGATAGATTGCAGTGATCTTCGGGGATGGCTCCATCGGTCCGGCCATGGGGGCAAGATCCAGAAATCTGCCTATCGGGACGATCAGCCCGTCAGCACTGCCGCCCCACCATTGGGACAACCGAACCAATGCTGCGTCGCGCGCATGAACGGCAAGTTCCAGGTCGACCTCGGCCTCGGCAACTCTGGCCCGCGCCCGGGTTCCAGCGAAGATCGGATCGCGCGCCGATGCGACACGGCGATCAACCTCGGTTGCAACGCCTTGAGCAATTGCCAGGCGCTCCCGTGCGACGCCGATGGCGGCCTGGGCGGCCTGCACCTCAACATAAGCAAGCTGAACGTCGGAAATGATCTCAAGCCGTCGGACAACTGCCTGCGCTAGGGCAACATCAATCTGACGGTCGGCAAGAGTGACTCGCGCCTGACGCTTGCCACCGCGTTCGATCTGCTGGCTGTAGGTTCCGGTGATCTGGAACTGGTCGTAAAGACTGTCGGACGGCGGACCGAAGTTTTCGGTCGCAATCTCCAAACTGGGCCTAGGCGGCAAGTCAGCAGCCGCCCGGTTCGCGGTCAATGCATCGACCTGGGCAACAACTGACGCATTCTGCGGCGCAGCGGCTAGCGCACGCCGAATGGCGTCTTCCAGCGTCAAGTCCTGCCCAAATGCAGGTGATGCCACCAAAGCGGCGAGTGCTACCGGCAAAAGCAACGCTTTGCGGGCAGCGCGCGTGCCTTTGCACGCACGTATTCGGGAAAACATGGTGAGAAAACCTTGATCGCAAGCATGGGAATGTCCCACGCCTGCTCAAGGCGCGGGACGTCAGGCGTCCAGTTTCAGCACCATGGGAGGCCGCTCTGGGCCCGGAACGGCAATGCCGTCAACATGTCGATCTCCAGCGGGCGCGCGCAAGTTACCCAACAGCATTAAGCCGAGCAGTTCATCCGCTGATGACGCCAAAAGGCTGGAGCCATTATCACCATGATGATGATGTCCGCCCGCAATTTCATTCTGCCCCTGATCATCAGTTGGGTCTGCATGATCAATGTCAGCGTGGTGGTCAGCCTGCATGGCCAGCGCATCACTCAGCACCGAATGATCGTGTGCGGATGCCTCCGCTCCAGAATGCTGTATTGAGTTCAAGACCTCTGTGCCGGAGGCGCTCGCATAAACAAGCGCCAACACCATGCAAAGCAAGGCGAAGAGGCGCTTAACGCGAGGGGATTTCATGCACAGCACCATAGGTCCCTAACTCTGGCGGAACGGTCGTGCAAGAGATTAGAGCGCGGAGAAGTCATAAGCGGGATTACCCCAACCGTCGGGCCATAATTCACCTGTCTCCAGCGAGGTGGCATAGTGAATGGCTGAATTTATGCAGTTTATCTTAGGGGCGATGATCATAAGATCATATCCTGCTGACGCAGCGCCTCCGCCAAATCGACAGGTATCGGCATCGGCGCAAATGCGCTCACAGTAGATCGACCCGTATTGCCAATCGGCAAACGGCCCGTCAGGGCGCCCAGCGGGGCCAAAATAAGCCGGAAGATCTGGCCCAGCGCCTCGCGCGCATCACTCCGCCGGATAGAAAACCGCAACATAGCGCCATGGCTGGCAAGATGAGGGCCAAGATAGGGCTGCGACACGATATGCACCCGCTCCAAATGGTGCCATGCCCGACCATCGTCGCCCTCTTCTACGGCTGAATGGTATGCCGCCATTTCGGCCGCGATGACCCGCCGCGCGGCAAGGCTATTGGCAAGCCCCCGCCAGCGTCGCTGCCGGTGCCAATAGAAGATGTGCGCGAACGCCCAGATTAACGGGGTCATGGCTCCGGTCGAAACTTCGACCTCGTCGCTGTAGCGCGTCCCCCCATTCCGATCAGGCGTGACAGTGATCCAATGATCCCACTTGGGAATAAGGGCACTGTGCCCGTTATCACGCAGTCGCTTGGGCCATTCACTGTCCTCCGCTTCATGCAGCGAGGTTACAATCCACTGGGTCCCGAAGGGAATCATGCCGAACAGCCGTAGCTTGACCTGGTAGCGCCCGCCGGGCTGAAACCGGAAAAAAGCCGCGTCATCGACCGGAATGAACCGCACCAGCGGTCAAGCGATATGCTTCAGCAAGCCCGCCATCTGCACTTCTGCCCAGACAGTTTCCGGCTTGAGCGCGATATGTGTCGAATGGAAAACTTTCATGCCGCAACGCTCCGCAATTCAAGCCGTGCCTGCTGAACAATCTGAATGCCGCCGCTAATCCCCAGCAGCGCTAGGAGCGCAGCAACAATAAGGTCCGGCCAGGCCGTTCCGGTGCCGAACACGCCGAGCGCAGCAGCCATCACGGCAATATTGCCGATCGCGTCATTGCGTGAGCAGATCCAGACTGATCGCATGTTCGCATCACCCGTACGAAAGCGGTAGAGTATGATGGCGACGCCTGCATTGGCTGCGAGCGCGAACGCGCCAATGATCCCCATCAGTTCAGGTTTGGGTGCAGCTCCGCCCAATGCCGCCAACACCGCTGTGATCATGACCCAACCGCTCAGGCCGATCAGAGTAAGGCCCTTGGCAAGGGCAGCCCGCGCCCGCCAAGTAAGCGCCATCCCGGCAACCAGCAGGCTTATCGCATAGTTGGCAGCATCACCCAGAAAATCGAGCGCGTCGGCCTGCAAAGCACGGCTGTCAGCGGCGGCGCCTGCCGCCATCTCGACAGCGAACATGCCGGCGTTGACGCCAAGCGCGATCCACAATGCTCTGCGCCAACGCGGATCGTTCAGCGTTGCCGTCGTCCCGCACGCGGCCTTGCCGCAATTATCAGCCATCATCTTGCCTTCTCGACAAATCCCGAGTCGGCACTCTATCTACACCCTGTAGCAACTACAGGGTCAAGCCCGAAGGAGTGGCGATGAAGATTGGCGAGCTCGCGAGCGCCACGACGACCAAGGTCGAGACGGTGCGCTATTATGAAAAGATCGGGCTGTTGCCCCCGCCGGCACGGACAAGCGCCAATTACCGTGCCTATGGCAATGACCATCTGGCACGCCTGTCGTTCATCCGCCGCGCCCGCGATCTCGGTTTCACGCTCGAAGCGGTGCGCGAACTGCTCACGCTGTCGGATGACAAGGCCCAATCCTGCGAAGCAGTTGACGGCATAGCGCGTGTCCACCTCACCGAAATCGACCGCAAAATCGCCGATCTGTCCGCGCTGCGTAGCGAACTTGACCGGGTGATCGGTTCCTGCCGTCACGGGACGGTGGCCGATTGCAAGATTATCGAAACGCTGGCCCCTCGCACTATGCCTGCGAGGTGATCGCTCCATCGGGAACGGCGCTTCGGCCTCGCGTTCAAGTATGTCGGAGGCTGCGTTGACGATTCTGCGACACGCAGCGATGATCTCGACAGGCCCGCTGCCACCACGGATCCATCTATGACCATGCCGACCCTGCAAACCGGATTTCTTTATGCCTTGGCCGCACTCGCAGAGATCGCAGGTTGTTTTTCCTTCTGGGCATGGCTGCGCCTCGACAAGCCCGTGTGGTGGGTGTTTCCGGGCGTGGTTTCCTTAGCCTTATTCGCGTGGCTTCTTACGTTCGTCGATACGCCCGTCGCGGGGCGCGCTTACGCAGCCTATGGCGGTGTCTACATCGCCGCTTCGCTGATATGGCTCTGGACAGTGGAAGGCGCACGGCCCGCGACCGCTGGGATGTCATCGGAGCCTCAATTTGCCTCGCCGGGGCCGGGTTGATCCTTTTCGGGCCGGGACGGACGACATAATGAGGACAAGCTCATGAGCGACGAGCCAAGTTCCCACTGGGAAAATGTGTATGCAACCAAAGATGCCGCGCAGGTAAGCTGGTTCGAGGAAACACCCGCGCTGTCGCTAGAGCTGATTTCCGCTGCCTATCCGGGGCATGGCGGCGTGATCGACATTGGGGGAGGCGCGTCACGGCTAGCGGGTGCGCTAGTCGAAGCGGGATATGCGCCGGTGGCGGTTCTCGACTTGTCAGCCAGTGCGCTGGCCGTTGCAAAGGCGAGGCTTGGAGCTGCGTCCAGCTCGGTTGAATGGATCGTTGCCGATGTGACGCAGTGGCGGTCAACCACGCGATACGATGTCTGGCATGATCGCGCAGCGTTCCATTTCCTTACCGATACTGAGCAGCAACACGCCTATGTGGAAGCGATGCATTCGGCTCTCGCAAGTCATGGCATTGCTATCATCGGGACTTTCGCGCCCGACGGCCCGGAGCGGTGCAGCGGCCTGACCGTTGCGAGGCATGACGCAGCCAGTATCGCGGCGATTATTGGTCAGGACTTTGAGCTGGTGAACGAACAGCGCCACGAGCATCTGACACCGGGCGGCTCGGTTCAGCAATTTCAGTTCAGTACGTTTCGCCGAGTAGGTTAGGAGCGAGCCTGCCTTTGCATGTGTTGCGCTTGCAAGATGGCAGGTGCGTGATAGCAGCGCGAAACAAGGCGGGCTCCTGGTCAATGACCGGATGCCCGCCCTCATGCTCTGGTCAATCCCTTACGGGCAGCAGCTCATGGCCGCATCGCAGCAAGCGAGCACGAGGTCGCAGCAGGACATGGCGAGGAGCGGCAGATAAATGAGCGAGGACAGGAGTGCTCCTTTCCACTTGGTGCAGTTGTATCCTTACCCTCGGCGAAACGTGGGATCCGTCGGTAGAATCTGGGTGACGCGATCTGCAAACCGGATTGCCTGTGCCCCATCAGCAGTTACTCGGCTACAAGCCGGAGCAATGAGCCAATTACTGCGGCAGCTTTCTTCGCTGGAATGAACGCCCGTGTGCGAAACGCGATAATCTCAGTGAAACAGCCGATGCTTTTCAGCCAAGGCAGCTGATCGACAGGTGCGCCCACGATTTCATAGCGCTTCTCGCCTGCCACCCGCGAACATTTGATGGTCGCCTCGAATGGTTGCTTGATGGTGATTGTCCGATGCTCTCCAAGCGCCCTGATGATCGTATCCGGGCTGAGTTCAACAGTAGAGGCAATGTCGAATTTCTCGAGCAGCTTCGCCACATCGAGCTCGTGGACCATGCGGCCAAGCCAGCTTCTGCCCTCTTCGTCGACGATCCGCCGGACCTCCAGATAGTCGACAGGCAGGCTCGACCAGATCGGCAGGAGAAGTCCGGTCGCAAGGTACACGGTCTCTGTGGTGAGCCGTTCGGCAAGCTCCTCAACCTCGGTCTGCCAAAGCTTTTCGAAGGTTTGGTGCGGGGCTTCCTCCCAGGCCGATTCCGCAAGGTCATCGAAGTGGTGGTATTCGCGCCGCAGGGGACGGTGGAGGATAACCCGCCGGATCAACTCGCCCTGCTCGGTCATGAAGTGCCGCGAAGGTTCGGCCAAGGCTGCTTTCCCACTCTTGGTATTGTGGAGCAGAATGCAGCCGTCGGCATAGTCACGGCGCTCCAGAACACGCTCAAGAGGGATCGGCCGCGCTCTCGTCTTGAGAGCCAGCTGCAGCAAGTGTGACGTGGCGCCGGTTCGCTCATCGGTCCGTAGGACGAAGTCTTCGACAACCTCGGCTTGTTCGACCCGCAGGGTCTCGACGCCAACATCGAGCGATCCCGCCTCGCGCGCTGCGGACACCCGCGCTTCGACCAACCCCAGAAATTCCTCAAAGATCGCATTCTGCATTCCGATCGGCAGCGCGAGGATGCGGTTGAGCCAGCGCT
>NZ_LSKQ01000285.1 GCF_001557115.1 Erythrobacter sp. CCH5-A1 | reverse complement strand
GCTTTATGGGATGGCCCGCCCCTTTTCCCCGGCATCGGATATGATGCTGGTGCTTGAAGAGGAAAGGAGCGGACCGATGTCTATTGTGATCCTTGGCGTTGATTTGGGCAAGAATGCCTGCAGTGTGGTGGGCGTGGATGCGGCGGGAGCTGTCGTCGTACGCAGGTCGATGCGCCGCCAGACGCTGGTCGACTACGTTGCCAAGCTTCCTGTGTGCGTGGTCGCGATGGAGGCATGTTGCGGTGCCCATTATCTGGGGCGCCTGTTCGCCGCGCACGGACATGAGATCCGGCTGATGTCGCCGGAGTACGTACGGCCGTATGTCAAAGCACAGAAGAACGATGATCGTGATGCCGAGGGGATCGCCGAGGCCGCCTCGCGTCCAACGATGCGCTTCGTCGAACTCAAGACCCAGGAGCAGTTGGACATCCAGACGCTCCACCGGGTTCGCTCGCGCCTGGTGGCTGAGCGCAGGAGCCTGACCAACCAGTTGCGGGCGATCCTGCTGGAGCGCGGGACCATTTTCCCGGTTGGGCGGCGCAAGCTGGAACTCGGCATCGATGCCCTGCTGGCCGATGAGGATACGACCTTGTCACCGCGTCTGCGCCAGTTGGTGGCCGAACTGCGTGCCGAATGGCGCGAACTCGATGCCAGGGTGGAAGCGCTGAACGGCGAGTTTGTCGAGCTGGCGCGCAATGACGCGGCTGCCCGGCGGCTCACATCCATCCCCGGCGTCGGGGTGCTGAACGCAACTGCCCTGATTGCAGCCGTGGGCGATGCCAGCAGCTTTGCCAAAGCCCGAGACCTGGGTGCCTGGCTCGGTCTGGTGCCCCGTCAGCATACTACCGGCGGCAAGCCGCGGCTGCTCGGCATCTCCAAGCGAGGCAACACCTACTTGCGCACCTTGCTCATCCACGGTGCCCGAGCAGCATTGCCGTCGCTGGCGCGAAGCGAGACCCCGTTGGGGCGCTGGTTGACAGGAATGATCGAGCGAGGAGTCCACCGCAATGCTATCGTCGTCGCGCTGGCCAACAAGCTGGCGCGGATCGCATGGGCGGCCTTGCGCAAGGACGCGACGTTCGAACGCGGCTACCAAGTCGCGGCATAACCGGATCGGCCGCACGCATCTTCGTGCATAGGCCAACGATGTTTGCAGGAAGGATCGTGAAGATGGCCTGACAGTCGATCGGCGTCTGGAAAGCCCGGCCAAAAAAATGGCACTCGTTGCCGGCGTCTTTATTGTGGCTCCAGACGTGCGGATGTCCATCTTGGCCATGGGGTCACCCATGAGACCGCATACGTTGACGCAGACTGATCAGAACACTTCAAAATCCCCCTTGCAGACGGGGCGGGCCATACGTTTTTT
>NZ_LSKQ01000284.1 GCF_001557115.1 Erythrobacter sp. CCH5-A1 | reverse complement strand
TGTCGTTCTACATCACCCTCGCCGCCAGCGACACTCCCGCGAAGCGGGTTCGTGCAGCGACCCCATGTCGGTCGTAACGGAACTGGAATGCCAATCCCAGCAGGCGACATTGTGAAGCGGATTCTGATCGTCTAAAAGCCGCACTCGGGGAGCCCACAACTGCGGGGTCAGAACCGACCGGTTTTGACCTTCACAAAGCTGTTGCTCGCAATGTCTTATCACCGTCATATTCGCGCAGGGAGGGATCCAATGCGTTCACCGTTCCGCGTCGACACGAGCTTTCATTCCTCGGCCTCCGAGCCGATAGCCTCCGGGTGGTTGGGCGTCGGAGATGGCCACGAAATCTATTGGGAAGAAAGGGGAGCGTCGGACGGGGCGCCCGTGGTAGTCGTGCACGGCGGGCCGGGAGGGGATATACGCCCCTACTACAAGCGATTGCTCGACCCTGCATCACATCGTGGCATTTTCTTCGAGCAGCGAGGCTGCGGCCGGTCTCGGCCATCTGGCGAGCTGAGCGGGAACAACACCAAAGCGCTGATCCAAGACATGGAAAGGCTGCGCGAGCATCTCGGGATCGAGAAATGGATGCTGCTTGGCGGCTCCTGGGGCTCCGCTTTGTCGCTTGCTTACGCGCAAGCGCACCCCGAGCGGGTCCGTGCACTTGTGGTTAGCGGCGTATTTCTTTGCCGTGAGGAGGATACTCGCTGGTGGTGGCACGGCGCGCGCACCGTATTTCCCGAGGTGTTTGCCGCTCGCGACGAATTTTTGACGCCCGTTGAGCGGGACGACCCGCGGGCGGCTTTCAATGCGAGGATTGCGAGCCTTGATCCGGCAATATCGTCACCGGCGGCTATTATGCTCTCGCATGTGGAGAACCAGATGCTTGATTTGTGGCCGCCTGCACCACCCGAGAGGCCTGACGTGCTAGACGATAGTGCCGCAACAGCCTCCCGCATCCTGAGCTGGTATGATCGGCACGACTTCTTTTTGGAGCGCGATCAGCTTTTGCGGGACGCTGTTCGGTTAGCAGGAATCCCCGGTGCTATCATCGCCGGTCGGGCCGATATGTGCACCCCTCCCAAGGCGGCGTGGGACTTAGCGCAAGCATGGCCCTCTGCGTCGCTCACCATCGTTGCCGCCGCTGGCCACCGGTGGAGTGATGAGCTGCTCGGTGGGGCCATCATTCGAGAGGTTGCCAGGCTCACCGACGAAACGAGTAAAGGCTGAGCACGAGCTTCAGGTCTGAAGCTGCAACGTGCCCTTGTGCATGGTCCTAGGGTCAAAACCAAACTTGTGTGACGTCGCGCGCAAGACAGCTTTGCTGTCAGCTACTTCCGAAAGCGGACCAAGAAGTAACCACCCAATACCGGCCATGAGCGGAGCCGATTCGTGATCCCGAAAGCGGTCTGTCGGCTTTGCCAGCCTTCGAGAAAATTGCTGCCGTTCAGCAATCGTTTAGAGTTTCGGACGCCGATAGGCGTCGGAAAGTCGACGGTGCCCGAAC
>NZ_LSKQ01000283.1 GCF_001557115.1 Erythrobacter sp. CCH5-A1 | reverse complement strand
CCCGTCCTTTACCGCCACATCGCCGGTGAAGGCCGGAGCCCCGGTGCCGTCGACGATCGTGCCGCCGCGGATGATGAGGTCGTAATGCGCCATGTCTCTCTCCCGTTTTCCGGTCGATGATGTCGCAAAGCGGGCGGCCCGGCAAGGGGCGGGCCAGAGCGCTCCGGTTCAGCCCCCGAAGAAGCGATGCCACCAGCCCCGTGAGGTCGGCGGGGAAGGCGGGGGAGGCGGTGGAG
>NZ_LSKQ01000282.1 GCF_001557115.1 Erythrobacter sp. CCH5-A1 | reverse complement strand
CCCCTAACCCCTCCCGCAAGCGGGAGGGGGACTAGTTCTCCCCTCCCGCTTGCGGGAGGGGCCGGGGGTGGGCCCGAACAATTGCTCCCGAACCCTCCCAGTGGTAAACCCCTGAAATGCCAGACTGGAATCCCCGCGACACCGTCCGCGCCCGGTCGCTGCGGCGTGAGGCGACGGGGCCGGAGCGGGGGCTCTGGGCGTTCCTGTCGAAGAGCCAGACCGGCGCAAAGTTCAGCCGCCAGATGCCGCTCGGCCCGTTCTTCGCCGACTTCCTGTGCCGCGAGTTGTCGCTGGTGGTGGAGCTCGACGGCTTCAGCCACGACTGCGCGCCGGAGCGTGATGTTCGCCGCGATGCGTGGATGGCGGCGCACGGCTTCACCGTGCTGCGCTTCACCAATGATGATGTGCAGGGCAATGTCGAGGGCGTGGTGACCGCGATCCGGCTGGAAGTCGAGCGGCTGCGGGGGTTGAAGGGAAGTGGAAGTGCCCACCCCTAACCCCTCCCGCAAGCGGGAGGGGGATTGGGAGCGCTGATCCACCCTCCCGCCTGCGGGAGGGTCGCGAGACTTACTGAGCCTAAGGCGAAGTTAGTCGCAGCGGGGTGGGCCTGCGCCGACAGGTCGGGACTTGCCCACCCCTAACCCCGATACCTGCCCCGGACTTGATCCGGGGGCAAGCGGGAGGGGGACTACCGGCGGCAAGCGATTGGGATCGGGTCTCTCTGACAACCCTTCTTGCCTGCGGGAAGGGCGCTAGGATGCGAAGCTGCCCGAAGGATACCTGCTGAAATGAGAGCGACGTTAGGCGCCCGCAGGTTAGGATTTAGGAAAACCCCTCGGTCAATTAAATCGTATCAGCGGGGAGGCCGCCAGTTGCCCTCATTATCGTAATACGTGCAACCATTATAACCAAAGCTCTGCCAGACGATATCGTATAAAGATCTCTGAGCCTTAGCAATCTGTTCGCCGTTCTTTAGATCTTTTACCAGAACATCGGGGATGTATAGCCGGTCTCGATCTGCAAGATATTTCTTATACCTGAAGCCGCTGCCAGTCGCGAGCTCACGACCTTTGACACCGATGAGTGAAACAAAAATCAGCATAGCGCCGGATATGCCTTGTTTCACATATTCGCGAGATGCTGCAAATATCGAACTTTCAATGCCAGTGCATAGAGACAATGCAGGCACTAAACCATCACCCTCCTCCCAGTAGGTCGAAGCCCTGAGACAAGTTTCCGTAATTCCATTTCTATACACTTGGCAGTATCCGACGAATTCACTCGGCGTCTCACTTCGTCGATACACCATGAACCCATCGAGGTTGAACACATTCGATCCGCCGCCCCACTCGTAATTGATAAAATTTGACCAATTGCCCTCAGCCACTCCGATGTCGAACGCTTGGTTACCTCGAATGACCGAAAGTGGGACGGTGTGCACTAGCCCATCTTATTCACCGGCGATGTCGTGAAGGGTTGGCGGGAGTGGTGTAAGC
>NZ_LSKQ01000281.1 GCF_001557115.1 Erythrobacter sp. CCH5-A1 | reverse complement strand
CCATGCGATCACCTCAATCTACACCCGAAATTACACCACGAGCGCGGACGCTAATTTCCCCTTGGACGAAACGACCCATTCCAAAGCCTCCCGAAACACGGGAGAACCATAGCATATTCGGGCGTTTTTACACAGCCTCGGGACTTTCCTGCCACTTCGAATCGAGTGGCGGAACGGCAGATTTTGACCGATTACGACGTAAGGTGTTCGATCGACTGCCCCCGCCCTCACTTGGCCACCTTGTACCAGAGCGATTTGGCGGGCAACTGGGCCGCAGTACAAAACTGTTGCTTCTCGCTTGCGCGCATTGACGAACCGACCACGCCGACAAACGTGAACGATCGCGGGCCGGTGATGAGATACTCATTGATCGTGACACCGGGGCTCCATCTGCCATCTTCATCGCGGTTGCGGTAGGAAATGCGGAAGCGGTCCCTGCCGGCCATCTCCCATGCTACGGCCTGGCTTGAGTATTCGTGCTTCGGGTCAGTGATGTCGGTTTCCTCCCAGAAGCGCGTGCCATCGAAGTACCATGGTGTGATCACAGGATTGGCGCAGGTCGAGAATGTACCCTCGACATAGGCATAGTAGCCCACCGCCAGCGGGATGCGTGCTGCGGCTGCGGCGCTGTCAGGCGTTCCGACGGATAAGTCAGATGGCTTCAGGGCCGTTCCCGCCGCCGCAATTGATGGATCCGGTCGCTTCGAAGCGGGGCATTGTGTCTGCAGCGACCGCAACGCCTTTGTGGACCCTGCGAGCGAGACATAGGCCAGTTCCTGCCATTCCGCCCCGCCATCGATGCTGACGAGGAGGGTAAGTCCGTCATCGCTTCCCCCGAGCAAGGCTTCCAGTTCCGGCGCGAGTGGTCCGCTCCAGCCGGCTTTTCCCGGCACCTGCGCCAATGGCTGATCGGCAACCGTTCCATCCATCGAACCTTCGAACCATAGCAGCAGTGGCTGCCCGGCGGGTGGGAAAGGCATCGATGTCTGGCCTGGGGTAACAGCCAGATCAATCCCGCCCTCCGGTCGGCACGTCAGGCTCAGCTTTCCCAGTTCGGGGTGATCGCGGATTTCGGCCACGGCGCTGCTCGGGCGGCCACTGAAGGTCCATTTTGCCTCGTGATTGCGGAACTCCTCGACCGGGAGCAGTGCGGCCTGGCTCTGCTGTTGAGCTTCGTAGTCGGCATCAGTCCAGCGGTAGCGCTTGACGACAGTCCATTTCTTGCCGTTCCAGGCCAGCGTTTCGATGCAGACCTCTGCGCCCGCTCCGCCGCAGGCGGTGCCATGAACCGATGTCTCAATCCCCTTGCGCCCGCCGCCAAGATCAACGGGCGTCACATTGCGCAAGAGGCCTTCGAAAATCGGCGCAAGGCCCTTCCGACCCGAGCCCAGAATGATGATCTGGCAGCCCGCCGTGCCGCAAAACCCCGATCCGGTATCGGGGACGTTCCCTGCATCCATCTGCGCCTGGGAGACCTTGCAGGCAAAGGCGCTTTGCTCAACCACCCAGTCGGGCTTGCCGTCGCCCGTGACCTCGATCTGACGCGCGAAATTCGCGCGATCGGGCACGAACTTGCCGCCTGCCTGCTGGCATTGGGTCTTGTACTCCTCAAAGATGGCCTGAACCTCTTTTGGCCACTGCGTCGCGGCAGTCGAACTCTGGGCGAGCACGCTGAAAGGCAGCATGAAAGGCAATACGGCCATAGCGGTGCGACGGATCATCGGATGCTGCTCCTTGATTGGCGGCAGAATGCTGTCTTGCGAAGCTGGTGAGGCTGCTCAGAAATCCGGCTGGTTGCTACGTGAACGCTGTGCATCGGCTCTGCCGCGCTCCTCGCTGACAAGCCGTGTGGTGTGGAACAGCGCATCGTGTCCCGCTCTGAAATCGACGATCCGGATATGGAGGCGGTGCAGCTTTCCCCGGGTCTGCGAGAGCTCCGCCTCCATCATGAGCGCGCAGTTTCCCTTTCGCGCGAGGAGGAAGGGTTCAGGGTTGATAGCGGCCGCGTTGCCGGTTCCGCCGCCTGTCCCCTTACCTGGCGGGACGGCAGCTTTGGCGAAGGCTGTCTGGCAATTGTCACGGGTTTCCAGCAACCCCTTGGGCCAGCGCGACCGGGAGAGATCGGGATAGCGATAGAGCCCGCCATTGCTGTCCCAAACCCACACCATCGACAGGCTGGACCCGCGGTTAGAGGGATCGGTGAGATTCCCGCTTTCATAGGTCGAGCGGCCATAACGGGTCCGAACTTCGGCGAGAATGTCGGATGCAAGCGGAGCGGCGGCACTCGGCTGGAACCAGTCGCCAAAGCGCTGTTCGAGACCGGCTGACCACACCCGCGCCTCGCCTGGCGGTGCCGTCAAGTGGAAGTTGAAGCTCTCCTCCTTGCCTGGCTGATCGCGCCAGCCATGGAGTGCACTGACAAAACGTGTGCCGGGCAGATTTTCGATCGTGATCGGGGCTTCGCAGAACCGGCCATTGTCACAATAGTTCGCACGCGTCTGGCGCGAATATCCTCGCGCCGCCAGGATCGATTCCGCCGAAGCCAGGTCTGCACCGATCGGAATGCCAAGCAGCTCGATCTTCTTGTCGCCAGGGGCCGCGCCGCTTAGCGCGGCAGCACCAATCACCAGCGCCGCAAGCCTTAGCCACATCATGGTGACACCGTGAAGGTTTCACGCGCGGCCCGGCTGTATTCCGGCGGCTCAAGATCGAAGCTGACGATCTCGGCTTCGATCGCGCCGCCATTGCCGCTTGGCCGGGCCGCCACCAGACGGGCGCGGATGACCAGGCTCGCGCTGTTCCACCAGCTGTCTGCGCGAAGCGCGGCGGCGCGATCGGGTGCCATCTTCCACACCCGTGCAGCACCGGCGTTGCGGAACGTCAGGCTGACCGGCGTGGTGTTCTCGCCGACCGGGAAATAGGCATCGGGGGCGAAGGCACCGAAAGGTATGCCGCCAAGACCTGGATCATATTCGCCCGGATTGGCTCCGGTCCGCAGCGTGATGCAGCGCGTGTCCTTCATCGCTGTCCATTGTGCATCGACCTGCGCATTGGCGCGCTTCCAGGCCTCCTCCGCGCCAAGCGAACGGTCGATCGACACGAGTGCCTCGTCCGCCCATTGCTCACGCGGCGGCACAAGGCCGGTCATGCCGTAATAAACCACGGCCCAGTCGCGTTCGGTCAGATTGTCGGCAAACCGATCGCAGTTCACGGGTGCCGACACAGGAGCAGCCGAAGTGCTGGCCGTGGTGTCATTCGTCGCCTCCCCACTTCCGGCCTCAGTGGCGGTGTTATCAGCAGCCGGCGCGCTGTTGTTGCAGGCTACAAGCAGGAACGGGCCGGCGGTCATGGCAAGCAACCGGGTCCTGATCGTGCCGGGCGTCATAGCTCGGCTCCCTTGTTGGCGTTCGCTTGTCCGGCCTGGCTCGCGCGCAAGGCGTCGCGTTCGGCAGGGAAGCGGTTGACCTCGTAATCGTAATAGGCCGCAGCATCGATCATCGCGACTTGCACCGATTGGGCGAGCTGCGGATTATCATAAGACCGATCGACCTGTGCGACGATCGTCAGGCCACAATCCGGGCGCCAGTTCATCTGCGTGCCATAGATGGCGATGCCGTTGCTGCACTGCCGCAGCTTTTCGCGGTCGAACTCGGGCAGGAGCTTGCCGTCAGGCCCATACAGCCAGAACAGTTCGCCGCGATCCCCGGTCAGGCTGGGCTTGCCATACTTGCCCTCTAGCGCGGCGACCTGGGACGCGATCGTCGGCTGATCGCCTTGTGCAAAGGGCTGGACGAGCCACAAGGCATAGACCTTTTCCTGCCCGGGCATGCCGTCGGCGTAGAGGCTCCACTGCGCATCGACGGTTTCGAGTTTCGTACGGGGGTCATAGTTGAGCACATCGGTCGCACCCCAGCGCGGCTTGTGCGTACCGGTGGCAATGCGAACGAAGCTGCGGATCTTCAGCCCGGCCTGATCGCGGCGCAGGGTGGGGCCGTCGCCTTCCAGCATCACGCTGTCGGCTTGCTCGCCCTTGGGACATTGGGCAAAGCGGATTGCGGTTTCGAGCGGGACCCCCAGCCGCAAGCCGCGCAAATCGTCGACCGGCCTGCCATCGGGACGGGGCGGGATCGAGACACTGTCGCAGTCGACCTCGATCTTCTTACCATAATAAGTCATCGCACCGTTCGGACCCTCGTCGGCGGCGAGGTCGCGTTCCGGTGGCGGCGCGGCGGGATCGGAGCTCGCGCTGTTGCAGGCTGAAAGCACACCAATCATGGCAGCGGAGAGCAGGTATTTGCGAGCCATCGTCATTCCCCTTTCGTGAGCGGATTGCGGATTTTGCCGAGGCCTGCGGCAATCAGCGCGCCGCCAAGAAGGAAGAGCAGCCACACGCCGAGGCCGAGGCCGATTCCTGCGGCGAGCTGTTCGCGCAGGAAATCAGGCGCCATCGACAGGATCGCCGATCGCAGCCCCGCCACCAGCAGTGCCGCGATGATCGCCGCAGCGCCGGTTGCCAGCAGCGGCAGTCTCTCGCTTTTGCCGCGCCAAGCCACGCTGATCAGCCACAGCGCGGCAAGCGGCGCTGCAAATCGCAGGGTTAGCAGCGCCTGCATCGCCTCCATGTCTGATGTATCGGCGCCCATCATCCCGCCCGCAGCAGACGCCATTGATAGCTGGTTCACGATCTGTCCCAGCCCAAGCAGGGTGGCGCTTTGAACCGGAGACGACAGCGCGGTCATGAAGCAGGCGAGCAGCACCCCCAGTGCCAGCGGCGTTGCCAGGGAGTGGGTGAACAAGGCGACAACCCTGGACCCTTCCGGGCTTGCCGCAATGCCCGAGAGGTCAACCTTGATACTGTCCAGCGCGACGCCACCGATCGGGTAAATGTCCTTGGCAGTGCCGCTTTCGCTTTCGAAGTCGACTGCCATGCCCGCAGCGGGTGGCTTTTCGCCGCGCCAGTCCTCGGTCAGGAACCGGTGCCGCGAACCATCTTCCGCAGTGATCGCACCGGACCCCTCGCTCTGGTTGAAACCCAGTATCTTGCCTTTCATGATGTGTTTCCCCTGTTGGTGTCGCCGCGTTCAGATCTGACCGCCGCAAAGCTGGCGGGTCTGCGCATTCAAGGCGTGCATACGTTCCTTGAATTCCTGGCGGATCGATCGCACCGCCTGCCGGTCGGCTGGATCCACCCCGGCGGAGCGCAGCAGCGATCCGTTCACCGCTTCGCGATCTTCGGGGCGGGGCTTGAGCGGCCAGCGGAGCGCGGGGAATGCGGTCTTGAGGTGATCGGGCAGCCCGTCATCGAGGGATTTGGCAATGCATGAGCAGTCGCTGTTCTGACCGCTCGACAGGCATTCGCCCTCAATCATTGCCGCGAACTCGGACTGGCCGCACGCGGCAAGGGCGAGGCAGGTCACGCCAAGTCCGATCGCAGCCAGATGCCTTCGCCCAGTTTGTGCCATTGCCATCCTCATAGGCCTTCCGACCGATTTACTTCGGATGCTGGGTACGCCTGCTGGGCGAGTGGGTCTTGAAGGGCGTCTCAAGAATTTCTAAAGTCGGTCCAGACACAGTGGGGAGGCGCATGGCAGCAAGCCGTTCTTCATCACGGCGCCGGCGGCGACTGTGGAAGTTTTCCGGTGCCGAGTTCGACGAGGCCGGCTGGGAGCTGCGGGTCGAAGGGCGGCCGGTAACGCTCGAGAGCAAACCGCTCGAAGTCCTACACGAGCTGTTGCTGCGCGCAGGCGAGGTCGTGACCAAGGACGAGATTCTCGATGCGGTCTGGCCCGAAGTCACGGTTGTCGAGGGGTCGCTCCCGACAGCAATCTCCAAACTCCGCAAGGCATTTGGCGAGCGCGAGGACAGCATAATCGAGACAGTGCCGCGCGTGGGCTATCGCTTGATCGCGAAGGTCGAGGTTGAAACTGTCGATGCTCCGCTTTTGCCGCGCTTCAACTTTGCGCCGGGCGATGCGGTGCCGGGGCGGCGGCAATGGCGCCTCGTGCGCGCGCTGGGGGATAGCGGCGGCGAGGATGTGTGGCTCGCTGGCCATGACAAGACCCGCGAGCAGCGGGTGTTCAAGTTTGCCGATGCGCCCGACCGGCTGCGCGCGCTGAAGCGAGAGGCGGCGCTGTCGCGCGTGGTCTTTGCCGGCCTTGGGTCTGCCGCCCCGCTTCCTGCGCTGCTCGAATGGAATTTCGAAACCTCGCCTTATTTTCTCGAATATGCCCATGGGGGACGCGATCTGTTGCAGTGGGCACAGGATGCTGGCGGGCTACCCGCCATTGCCCTTGACCGACGCCTCGCCGTGGCGACGCGGATCGCGCGCGCACTCGCGGCGGTGCATGCTCTGGGGGTGCTCCACAAGGATCTCAAACCCGCCAATATCCTGATCGATGCCGGGGAGACCGGTATGATCGTCAGACTTGCCGATTTCGGCAGTGGGCGACTGCTCGACGGGGCGGTGCTCGACCAGTTCGGGATCACCAATCCGGGGCTTCTGGAGGTCGGTCTCGACACGGACAACGCGCGTTCGGGTACTCTTGCCTATCGTGCGCCTGAGCTTGTCGGCGATGCAACGCCGACCATCCGCAGCGATATCTATGCGCTGGGCCTGATCCTCTATCAGCTGGTGGTGGGCGACTTTGATCGTGCGCTGGCACCGGGCTGGGAGGCTGACGTGCCTGATCCGCTTCTGCGCGAGGATATCGCCGGAGCAGCGAGGGGCGATCCTCAGCTGCGTTTCGCGAGCGCGGATGAACTGGCGTTGCGGCTGGAACGATTGGCTGAGCGCCGTGAAGAGGCCACTGCCTTGGAGCGTCAGGCTGCTCAATTTGCAGCTCAGCAGGAAGCGGAGGCGCGAAGGCTGCAACGCCGGCCCTGGGTGCAGGCGGCCGTAGGCAGTCTGGCCATGGGCCTGATCGCAAGCAGTGCATTCGGCGCCTATGCCTGGTCCCAGCGCAATCAGGCGATCGCCGCTCGGAGCCTGGCCGACACCAGTTACAATTTCGTGGCCGAAGATGTTTTGGGCAGTGTCGATCCTGCCCGCGCGGGCGGCGCTGATGAGACCGTCGTCGAGGCGATCAGCCGTGCCAGTGCAAACATCGACCGTCGCTATGCAGACGATCCCGGCATTGCGGCACGCCTGCACCTCGCGCTTGCGCGCGCATTTTATGGCAGGGCCGACTTTGACAAGGCACGCGCCGAGTTTGCAAGGAGCGAGGCATTATTTGCGCAGGCAAAAGAGACCGAAAGCGAGGATGCTACGCTCGGCCGGCTGGCTCTCATCCATATGAACAGCGTTTCCGGTCAGCCCGACCGGCTTGAAGAAGCGGGTCGCTTGCTGGAGTCCGAAAGAAACCGCCTCGCCGAACGCAGAGAGCGAGGAAGGATCGGGTTTGCCTTTGCGCAGGCCGAGGGCGCCTATGGCTATATGGCCGATCTGGCGCTGGCCGAACGGGCGTTCCGGCGCGCTGCAGCCATTGTCAGGAGCGATCCCGACGCGGCTTCGCCCACTCAGGCGCTGAAGATCAAGTCATCGCTCGCGCTTACCCTGATGCGTCTCGGCCGGGCACAGGATGCGGAACCGATTGCACGTGCAGCAATCAAGGAATCGGTGAGTGTGCGCGGCGCTGACCACCCGGATACGCTGGTAACGCGCCAGCACTGGCTCAACGCGCTCTCCATGCTCGGCGAGCATGACGCCGCGCTTAGGGACAGTGCGCCGTTGCTGGCGGCGATGGAGCAACGTCTCGGGCCGCAGCATCGGTTCACTCTGGCCCTGCGGTCGACCCGGTTCGAAAGCATGGCAGCTCTGGGCCGATATGATGAAGCGGCCAATGAAGCCGAGCGCGTGTGGCAGGGGGCAGCAGCGTCGGCCGGCCCAGCCTCGCATCAGGCACTCGCCGGGCAGATAGACTATGCCTCGACCCGTTGCCTGACCGCGCGGCGCACGGAGGGCCTGAAAGTTGCACGCGATGCACTGGAAACAGCACAAGAAGCTTTCGGCGCTGACTATCCGCTAACGCATGTGATCCGTTACTTTGCCTCCGAGTTGTAGATTTCCGTTGAGATTTGACCCGGGAGGGTGGTGAGTTTTCGTTGAGATTTGACCCATGTTTTGACCCGTTCCTTGCTGTGAGCAGCGAGGGAGACAGGAGTGATCGACATGGCGTTACTGAGTGTTATCCGTCGCTGGCATCTGCGAGACCGGATGCCGATCCGGGAGATCGCGCGGCGCACTGGCTTGTCGCGGAACACGATCCGCAAGTATCTGCGCAGCGGCGCGGTAGAGCCGCGGTTTCGGGTTCCCGAGCGTTGCAGCAAGCTGGACCCGTTTGCTGAGAAGCTGTCGCATTGGCTGCGGATCGAGGCTGCCAAGTCGCGCAAACAGCGACGCACGGTGAAGCAGTTGCACGCCGATCTGGTGGTGTTGGGATTTGACGGTTCTTACGGGCGCGTTGCCGCTTTTGCGCGGGCGTGGAAGGCGCAGCGGCAATATGAACAGCAGACCAGTGGACGCGGGACCTTCGTGCCGCTGGTGTTTGCGCCGGGGGAGGCGTTCCAGTTTGACTGGAGCGAGGACTGGGCGGTTCTCGGCGGCGAGCGTGTGAAGCTGCAGGCGGCCCATACCAAGCTGACGCACAGCAAGGCCTTTATCGTCAGGGCTTATCCGCTGCAGACCCATGAGATGCTGTTCGATGCGCTGACGCAGGCGTTCCGGGTTCTGGGCGGTGTTCCGCACCGTGGGATCTTCGACAACATGAAGACCGCGGTGGACAAGGTCGGCACTGGCAAGGCGCGGCAGGTCAACGCGCGGTTCGCAGCGCTGGCCAGTCATTATGAGACTGTTTAAAATTTTGTGCTCGGCCGTGGTAACTGCTTTCAGAGGAGACC
>NZ_LSKQ01000280.1 GCF_001557115.1 Erythrobacter sp. CCH5-A1 | reverse complement strand
GACACGGGGCTTGGCTTTCCTTGTTTGCGTGCCCGCCTCCGCGGGCACGTCCTCGCTGCTGTTTCCTCCGCTTCGCTACGGAGCAGCTGCGGCTCGCGCGCGTGCGCTCGCGGCCCGTCCGATGGCGGGCCGAGACCACCGCGATGTCTCGGACGGCCTAGGGTCTGGTCCACCGCCCCACGAAAAACCCGTCGAGCCCGCCTTGCTCGGCCAGCATCCCCGGATGGGTGCGCAGCCAGCCCTCGGGGGTGGGCGCAAGTCCCGCGGGCAGTTCCTCCGCCGTGATCGGCGCTGGCGTCAGGCCCAGCTCCGCGTCGATCCATGCGGCCTGCTGCTCGCCCTCTTCAGCCTCAAGCGAGCACACCGCATAGACCAGCACCCCGCCAGGGTTCAGCCACTCCGCCGCCTTGGCCGCGAGGGCGCGTTGCAGCTCCACCATCTCGGCGACCTGCCCCTTGCCGATGCGGTGGAGCACGTCGGGGTGGCGGCGGCAGGTGCCGGTCGCGGTGCAGGGCGCGTCGATCAGGATCGCGTCGAAGCGGTGCTTGGGCTCCCATGTCAACGCGTCGGCGCGCACGGGGCTAGCCTTCAATCCGGTGCGCTTGAGGTTGTCCTTGAGGAGGTCGAGCCGCCGCTTGCTCATGTCGAGCGCGGTGACCTTCCACCCGGCCGCGGCCAGTTGCATCGTCTTGCCACCGGGCGCGGCGCACAGATCGAGCGCCGAGCGGCCCTCGCCGGTCCCTAACAGCCGTGCAGGCAGCGAGGCGGCGAGGTCCTGCACCCACCACGCGCCCTCCTTGAAGTCGGCCAGGCTCTCCACCGCCGCGCCCCGCGGCAGGCGGATGTGGCCGGGCGCGAGGCTGACGCCGCCCATCTGCACGGCGCGGGTCTGGGTCTCGGCGGGGTCACGCAGGGCAAGATCGAGTTCGGGCGGGAAGGCGAGGCCGTGGGCGATCGCGGCGGCCTTCTCGGTGCCCCAGCGGGCGACCACACGCTCGGGCAGGGTCGGCATCTCGGGGAGCTTGGCACCCTGCTTGTCCAAGGCCGAGAACACCCCGTGCGCCAGCCTGCGCGGCCCGCCGTCGAGCAGCGCGAGGCCGGTCGCGATCACCGCGTGCGGCGGGGTCTCCAGCCGCAGGGTCTGGGCGAGCATCAGCCGCAGCACCATCCGCGCCTTGGCATCGTCGGGCAGGCGCTGCTTCGTCGCCGAGTCGATCAGTGCATCAAGATCGGTCAACCACCGCAGCGTCTCCCCCGCAATGGCGCGGGCGAGCGCGCGGTCGGGCGCCTTGCGCACATCGCCGAGCGCGGTGCCTTCCGCCTGCTCGAGCGTCTCGCCGCGCCGCAGCACGGCATCGAGCAGACGCAACGCGGCGCGGCGCACGGGAAGTCCGGGGGGAAGAGCCATCGGCCCGCCCCTACCCCCGCTTGAAACAAAGCGCCAGCACGCGCATTTGGAGCGGCATGACCAAGGAAAAGTCCGAAGCCGCCAAGAGTTTCAAAAAACCCGCCCACTGGACCAACGATCCGGTGCCCGCGCCCAAGCCGGTGGAGAACGACGAGAAGCTCTCCCCCACCCGCTATGGCGACTGGGAGAAGGACGGGATCGCGGTCGATTTCTGAGCACTTCGTCGTTGCGAGCCGAGGGCGAAGCAATCCATCGCCTGACCTCGCGGCTGGTGAGACGTCAGGCCATGGGTTGCTTCGTCGCCTCTACGAGGCTCCTCGCAATGACGAGGGTTAGAGCGGGGTGAAGGTGACCTTCAGCCCGTCCTTGGGCTGCGGGATCGGCCAGTCCTGCCATGCGGGCGCGTAGCCCTCGGCCGCCTCGATGCGGTAGCGCTGGAGCAGCTGCGCCATCAGGATCTTGACCTGCATATAGGCGAAGTGGAGCCCAAGGCACATGTGCGCGCCGCCGCCGAAGGGCACCCAGGCATATTTGTGCCGCGCCTTCACCTTATCGGGGGTGAAACGCATCGGATCGAAGGCATGGGGGTTCTCCCAATATTCCTCCGAATGGTGGGTCCAGTGGATGTTGATCCCCACCATCGCGCCCGCCGGGATGCGGTAGCCGCCATATTCGAATTCGCGCAGCGCGCGGCGCGGCATCGAGGGCACCGGCGGGATCATCCGCAGCGATTCCTTGAAGGCCATCTCGGTCAGCTCGAGCTTGCCGAGATCGTCGTAATCGAGCGGGCGGGGATTGCCGTCGCCATCGGGGCCGCCGGTCACCGCGAAGATCTCCTCGCGCAGCTTTTCCTGCCACTCGGGGTTGGTCGCCAGATGGTAGATCAGCGAGGTCGCCGAGGAGGTGATGGTGTCGTGCGCCGCCATCATCAGGAAATTCATGTGATCGACCACCTCGTCGACCGGCAGCAGGCTCCCGTCCTCGCGGGTGGCGGTGGCGAACTGGCTGAACATGTCCTGCCCCCCGCCCTCGGCGCGGCGGCGCAGGGTTTCCCTGGTGAAATAGTCGACGAGGAAGGCGCGGCCATCGACGCCCTTCTTCATCTTGGTGAAGGGCAGCGGACGGCGCACCGGCGCGACCGAGGCCTGGACCATGTCGACGAAGGCTTCGTTGATCTTGTCGGCTTCCGGGCCCCAGGGCAGGCCGATGAAGCTGTCGGCGGCGAGGTCGAGGGTGAGCTTCTTGATCGCGGGATAGAAGGTCATCGGCCCGGCCCAACCGGCCACCTCGCGCGCGATCCCGCGATTGAGCGCGCCCGAATAATGCCGCATCGGCTCGGGCTTGAAGGCGATCGAGAGCGCGCGGCGATCAATCCGGTGGTGCTCGAAATCGATCAGCATCAGCCCGCGCGGGAACAGCTGGTCGAGGATCGGGCCCCAGCCTTGTTCGCTCGAGAAAATCTTGTCCTTGTTGAATAGCAGCAGCTCGTTCGCCTCCGCGCCGATCAGCGCGATCTGCCAGCCGCCGAAGGCGCGGTTCTTGTAGACCTTGCCGTGGGTCTTGATCATCCGCGCGGCAAAGGCGTGGGGGTCGGCGAGCATGGTGAAGGTGTTGCCGACCACCGGCCAGCCCGATTCGCCCGGAATATGCGCGAGGTCGGCCTCGGTCAGGCGGCCCTCGCCCCAGTGGCGCGGGGCACCGGCAGGGGCGCTGCCGCCGGTGGTTTCGCTATCCTGCGGGGCTTCGGCAAGGGTGGCCATGTCTTTCCAGATGCTCCGGTTATCGCGTTCGGATTCGCAACTTACCCCAGTGAAAGTTTCGCGCAAGTTTCCCGCGTCAAATCCATCCGCCCAGCTCGCGGCGCAGCATCGCCTCGATCATCGCGAGGCCGTGGTCCGAGGTGTTGAGGCAATCGAGCACGGCGTAATCCTCGCCGCCGGCCTCGCAGAATTCCTCGCGGCCCTCGATCGCCAGTTCCTCGAGCGTCTCGACGCAGTCCGCCGCGAAGCCGGGGGCGGCGACCACCAGCCGTTTGGTGCCCTTGCCGCCTTCCGCGATCAGGGTCGCATCGGTCGAGGGTTCGAGCCACGCCGCCGGGCCGAAGCGCGACTGGAAGGTGGTCTCGAAGCGGACGCCTGCGAATTCGGGCCGCTGTTCGAGCATCTCGCGCAGTAGCCGCGCGGTCTTCATGCAGTGGCAGTAATAGGGATCGCCCTTCTCGAGCGTCTGCTGCGGCATGCCGTGGAAGCTCAGCAGCATGACCTCGGGCGTGAAGGTCAGCGCGCGCACCTGCCGGGTCAGATCCTCGGCCAGCGCGGTGAGGTAGTTGGGATCGTCGTGATAGGGCGGCACGAAGCGTAGCGTCGGCTGCCAGCGCATCTTCTTGAGAACTCGCGCGATCTCGTCGAACACCGTCGCGGTCGTCGCGGCACAATATTGCGGATACATAGGCGCGAGGAGAATGCGGTCGCAGCCGTCCGCCATCAGCGCGGTGAGGCGGCTTTCGATCGAGGGGTTGCCGTAACGCATCGCCCAATCGACCTGCACCTGTTCGCCGAAGCGCCCCACCATCGCCTCGGCCTGCCGCGCGGTGATGTCGGCCAAGGGCGAGCCGCGCTCGGTCCAGATCTTCTGATAGGCCTTGGCGCTCTTCTGGGGGCGGGTGTTGAGGATGATCCCGCGCAGGATCAGCTGCCAGGCGATCGGCGGAATTTCGACCACCCGCGTGTCCGAGAGAAACTGCTTGAGGTAGCGCTTGACCGACTCCGGATCGGGCCCGTCGGGCGTGCCGAGATTGATCAGCAGCACGCCGATGCGGCCGCTTTTTGCAGGTGGATGGTCGCCCGGAAGGCGCTGGGTCTGCCAGGTCATATGCCGCCCAACGGTCGGCAGGCGTTTCGTTTCCGCAGGGCAGCCAATGTGCCTGCAATTTGTTGCACGAATGTCGGGATCATATGCCGTCCGATAGGAGGGGGAGGCGGCGCAGACGCAAGCCTGTGGCCGAAAAAAGCGCATTGGCGATGGCGGGCGGCGCGACCACCGCGCCAAGCTCGCCCGGATCGGCAGGGGCAGCGTCACTGGGCATGAACTGCACCCGCATCTCGGGGCAATCGGCGAGGGTGGGCAGGCCGAGCGCGGTGTCGCCCGCCGCTTCGGGCAGCCCGCCGCGCAGCCGCACCGCATTGCCGAGCGCGATGCCGATGCCGAACACCAGCCCGCCCTCGATCTGCTGGCGGGCAATGTCGTGGTTGATGATCCGGCCGATGTCGACCGCCGCCGACAGGCGCACCACGCGCACGCCCCCTTCCCCCTGCCGCGCGGTGGCGACGCAGGCGATGCGCGGGGCATCGGGCCCCTCGCCGAGCCGCGCACAGGCGAGGCCCTGGCCCGACTGGTCGACGCCCCCGTCCCACTCCGCCAGCTGCGCCGCGCGCTGGAGACAGGCGGCGAGGCGCACGTCGCCGCCGAGCATCGCCATGCGGAACGAGAGCGGCTCGCGCTTCGACTTGGCGGCGATCTCGTCGATGAAGCTCTCGATTGCGAAGATCGTCGGCCCCCAGGCATTGCCGCGCACCCGGCCCACGGGAAGGCCGATCTCGGCAGGAATGTGCTCCACCAGCACGGCGGGGATCTTGTAGGGCGGCACCGCCCCTTGCACAGCAAGCGGATCGGCTTCGCCAGCCGTCTCGCGGATCGCGGCCATGCTGGTGCGATTGGCGAAGAGGCGCTGGCCGAACTCGCGCGCGGAAGGCGGGGTCGCGACCCGCACCCGCAGCGCCTCGATCGCACCGCCGGGCCCCGCGGGGCCGCCCTTGGCAAGCTGGGCGCCGAGCAGCATCCAGTACGGCGCGCGAGGGCGGGCGCGGATCAACTCGTCGCGGCGCGGCCAGACCAGCTGCACCGGACGGCCGAGCGCCTTGGCGATCAGCGCGATCTCGATCGCATGGTCATGCTCGAGCCGCGCGTCGAAACTTCCGCCGGCGGGGGTGGGATAGAGCGCGACCTTTTCGGTGGCGATGCCGATCGCGCGCGCGGCCGCGACGCGGGCCTGTTCGGGGGCCTGCGTGGCAATCCACAGGTCCAGCCGACCGTCATCGAAGCGCGCAGTGGCAGTCGCGGTCTCGATCGGGGCGGCATAGGCGGGCTCGACCTCGTAGCGTCGCCCGATGTCGACGCGTTGCAGGCCGCCGCCGCCGGAGCCGGTTTCAGCGATTGTCTGCGCCCCGCCCACGGTCAGCAGGGTGTCGAGCCGTGCGGCGATGTCGGCGCTGTTAACCGGCGCCGCGGTGCGGAAGCGGGGCTTCATCGCGGTCAATGCCGCCTCGGCGCTCCACCAGGTGTCGGCAGCGACCGCGATCCAGCGCTTGCTCTCGACAATTCCGGCGAGGCCCTTGATGCCGCCCGCGGCCTTGGCGTCGAAGCTTTCGAGCTCCGAGCCGTCCACCGGCCCGTGGCGGATCGAGGCGAACACCATGCCCGGCAGGCGCACGTCACCGGCAAAGCGGTGCGAGCCGTCGACCTTGGAGGGCAGGTCGATGCGCGGGAAAGCGGGCGCGCCGTCGACATCGGCGGGAAGCGGCTTTTCGCGCGGCGGCTCGGGGCGCAGCGGCGGGGGATCGGGCGCGGTGTAGCCGGCCGCATCCTCGGCCAGTTCGCCGAAGCTTGCGCGGTTGGCGCCTTGCGTGACGAGGCCGTTTTCAACCTCGCATTCCTCCCACGACACCCCCCAGCGCGCCGCGGCGGCCTGCGCCAGCATCGCGCGCGCGGCGGCCGCAGCCTCGCGGCAGGGCTGCTCGTAGGCGGCGAGCGAGGTGCCGCCCGCAGTCGCGTTGAAGCGGTGCGATTGGGCGAAACGAGTCGCCAGCAGATCGTCGGAGGCGGGGGAGAGCCCGGAAAAGCTCGAGTCCCACAGCGCCACCCACTCGCGTGCCAGCGGGACATTGGCATAGACCCCCGAGACCGGCGCGGGCTCGACCGCGATCTGCCGCCAGTCCGCACCCAGTTCATAGGCGACGATCTGCGGCAGAAGGGTCGTGATCCCCTGCCCCATCTCGAGCTGCGGGACGGCGACTGTCACCACCCCGTCGGCCGCGATCTTGAGCCAGGCGCCGAACACATGTTCGCCCCGCGCCGCCACCAGCGGGGTGCGGTAGGTGCGCGGAATCAGCCACCAGGCGACGACCAGCCCGCCGCCCGCTGCCGCGCCCGCCAGCAATCCGCGCCGCGAGACCTGCATGTCCCTAGAGATTCCCCGTATCGAGCCAGCGGCCGAGCTTTTCTGCAATCGCGCGGAAGGGCTCTGCGGTCTCGTCATCGCCCGCCGCGGGGGGCTCGCCCCTGTCGCCCGCGATGCGCGTCGCCAGCGTAAGCGGGACGCGGCCAAGGAACGGGATCTCGAGCGCGGCGGCGAAGCGCTCCACGCCGCCCTGCCCGAAGGGATCGCTCACCTCGCCGCAATGCGGGCAGGCATAGCCCGCCATGTTCTCGACCAGCCCGATGATCGGCACCTCGCCCTGTTCGAACAATTGCCCGGCGCGCGCAGCGTCGATCAGCGCCAGGTCCTGCGGGGTCGAGACCAGCACCGCACCATCGGGCTTGTGCGCGGAGAGCATCGAGAGCTGCACGTCGCCCGTCCCCGGCGGCAGGTCGACCAGCAGCAGATCGGTCTCGCCCCAATCGGCCTCGACCAGCTGCGAGAGCGCCTTGCCGGTCATCGGCCCGCGCCATGCCAGCGCCTTGCCCGGCGCGACGATGTGGCCCATCGAGAGCACCTTGACGCCATAGGGGCTGTCGATCGCGACCAGCTGCGACCCGTCCGCGGTGGCGGCGGGCTTCTGGCCTTCCGTCTTGAGCAGCTTGGGCTGGGAGGGGCCGTAGATGTCGCCATCGATCACGCCCACGCGGCGGCCCATCTTCGCCAGTGCCACCGCGAGGTTGGTGGTGAGCGTCGACTTGCCGACCCCGCCCTTGCCGCTCCCCACCGCGATCAGCCGGCGGCGGCGGCGCTCGCCGGTGAGCGCGATGCGCACCTCGGCGATTTCGGGGAGCGCGGAGAGCGCGGCGGTGATCTCGGCTTCGAGCGCGGCGCGCCCCGCGTCAGGCAGATCGCCCGCCTCGGCGACGATCACCGCGCGGCCCGAAACGATCCGCGCGGAACGCAGGCGGTGGTTGATTTCGGGGGTGAGCGCAGCGCGGATCAGCGCCTCTTCGGCATGCGGCTGGCGGGGTGGAACGTCAGGGTTGCTCATTACGCGTCGCCTCTAACACCAAAATCACGCAGCGAACCCCTGTTTTTCGCCGGAACCCGTGCCTATAAACAGCTCATGCAGAGAATGGACGGCTGGAGAGAACGCCTTGGCGCCGGGCTTAAGGGCCTTGCCATGGCCGGCAAGAACCCCTGGGGCGGTGGAGGCGGTTCGGGCGAGGACGGGACGTCCGGCAACGAGGGCGAAGGCGGCGGCAGCGGCGACAGCCCGGGTCCGCGTAACCCGTGGCTGCCCGGCGGCGGCGAACCCGGCAAGCGGCGCTCGGCCAGCATCGAGGACATTTTCAAGAGCCGCGGCCCCGAAGGCCCGCGCCGTTCGGGCGGCGGCGGCGGTCAGGGCGGCGGCGGTTTCCGCTTTCCCGAACGCCCTGACGGCAAGAGCTGGGTTCCTGTGATCATCGGCGGGGTCGCGCTGATCTGGGTGGGGGTGACGAGCTTCCACTTCATCCAGCCGGGCGAGCAGGCGATCGTGACCTGGCTCGGCGGCAAGTATGCAGGCACGCTCGATTCCGGCATGAAGCTCACCGCGCCCTGGCCGATCCAGCTGGTCGAAAAGGAAAACGTGACGCAGGTGCGCCTCGAGGAAGTGCCCGGCACCAAGACCGAGAAGCTGATCCTGACCGGCGACCAGAACCTGGTCGACCTGTCCTACCTGATCCGCTGGAACATCTCCGACCTCACGCTCTTCAAGTATCAGCTCAGCGACCCGCGCGACGCGCTGCTTGAGATCGGCGAGGCGGCGATGCGCGCGGCGGTGGCGCGGCAGGACCTCGATTCCGTGCTGACCGGCGCAGGCCGCGCGGAGATCGAGCAGGACGTGCGCACCGCGATGCAGGCGCGGCTCGATGCCTATCGCTCGGGCATTTCCGTGCAGGGGATCGAAATCAACAAGGTCGATCCGCCGAGCCGGGTGGAGGAAGCCTTCAAGGACGTCTCCAGCGCCCAGCAGGACGCCGATGCCAACATCAACCGCGCCCGCGCCGTGGCCCAGCAAGTGCTCGCCCGGGCGCAGGGCGATGCGAGCGAATTCAACGACATTTACGAGGAATACAAGCTCGCGCCCGAAGTGACGCGCCGCCGCCTCTATTACGAGACCATGGAGCAGATCCTGTCCAAGACCGACAAGACGATCGTCGAATCCGGCAACGTCACGCCCTACCTGCCGCTTCCCGAGCTGAAGCGCCGGGCCCAGGCGGCACCGCCCGCACAGGCGCAGGGGCAGTAAGGTCATGAACAGCGTGCTGCAAAACCCCCGCAACCTCGTCATCGCCGCCATCGTGCTGGTGGTGGCGATGATCGCCAGCGTGGTGATCGTCCCCGAAACCCATCAGGCGGTGGTGATCCGCACCGGCAACCCCGTGCGCGTCATCAACCAGTTCCGACCCGACGTGCCCTACGGTTCGACCGGGGCGGGCCTCGCGCCGCGCATTCCCTTCATCGAGGAAGTGCGGATGATCGACCGCCGCGTGCTCGATATCGACATGGAGCGCACTCAGGTGCTGTCCAAGGACCAGCAGCGCCTCCAGGTCGATGCCTATGCGCGCTACCGCATCATCGATCCGGTCAAGCTGGTCGAAAAGGCCGGGACCGAGCGCCAGTTGGAGGCGCAGCTGCTGCCGATCCTCACCTCGGTGCTGCGCCAGGAGCTTGGGCGCATCCCGTTCTCCGCGCTGATCAATGCCGAGCGCGGGACGGCGATGGCCAACATCACCAGGACGCTCGACACACAGGCGCGCAATTACGGCGCGCAGGTGCTCGACGTGCGGATCAAGGCCGCCGACCTTCCGGAAGGCAGCCCGCTCGATGCCGCCTTCACCCGGATGGAGACCGACCGCCAGGAACAGGCCGCCACGATCCGTGCCGCCGGCCAGCGCGATGCGCAGATCATCCAGGCCGAAGCCAGCGCGCAGGCCGCCAAGATCTACGCCGATGCTTATGGAAAAGACCCGAAGTTCTACGACTTCTATCGCGCCATGCAGAGCTACCGTTCGACCTTCCTGACCGGCGAAGGGCAAAGCACCATGGTGCTTTCGGACGACAGCGAGTATTTCCGCCAGTTCAAGGGGGAGCGCTGATCTTTCGACAATCCCGGCATTCGACCAAGCGCCGACACGCGGCGATGGGCGCGCGGGAATGTTCAACCGGCGTTAAGCCCCCGGAGGCGCATTTGGGGCCGCCGCACAGCGACGGGGCGGCCTCCCGCACGGGGTTTCAGGAACGGCGCAGGCCCTCTGCGCATTCCGGCAAGGATAAGGACCAAGAGGACGTGAACAAAGTGCGCTATGTATACGGACTGTCGAGCGCGCTGCTGGTGGGCGGCGCTGCGATTTCGCTGATCACCGGCTCGCCGCTGGGCGCGCAGGTCGCGCAGAACGACGATGCAGTGATGAACCGCGTGGTGCCGGTCGCCGGCGCCCCGGCGAGTTTCGCCGATCTCACCGCACAGCTCCAGCCAGCCGTGGTCAACATCGCCACCCGCCAGCGCGTCGAGGTGCAGAACAACCCCTTCGCCGGCACGCCCTTTGCCGAGCTGTTCAACCGGCGTCAGGGCGGCGGGCAGGCCCAGCCGCAGACGCAGGAAGCCCAGTCGCTGGGCTCGGGCTTCATCATCTCGGCTGACGGGATCGTGGTCACCAACAATCATGTCATCAGCCCTCCCGATACCCGCGCGAAGCTCGAATCGATCACCATCACCCTGTCGGACGGCACCGAATACGAAGCCGACGTGATCGGCGCGGATGCCGCGTCCGACCTCGCGGTGCTCAAGATCCGTTCGGACAAGACCTTCCCCTTCGTGCGCTTCGGCGATTCCTCGGCCACTCGCGTTGGCGACTGGGTGGTCGCGATCGGCAACCCCTTCGGCCTCGGCGGCACGGTGACCGCGGGGATCATCTCGGCGGTATACCGCAACACCGGCCAGGGCGGCGCCTATGACCGCTATCTCCAGACCGATGCGAGCATCAACCGCGGCAATTCGGGCGGTCCGCTGTTCGACATGCGCGGCAACGTGATCGGCATCAACAACGCGATCTTCTCGCCCTCGGGCGGCAGCGTCGGGATCGGCTTCGCGATCCCCGCCGAAACCGCCGCCCCGATCGTCGAGAAGCTGCGCTCGGGCCAGGAAATCCAGCGCGGCTATCTCGGCGTGCGCCTGCAGCCCATCGACGAGGATGTCGCCGCTTCGCTCGGCCTGCCCAAGCGGCGCGGCGAGCTGGTTCAGACGGTCGAGGAGACCGGCCCTGCTGCCAAGGCGGGCCTGCGGTCGGGCGACGTGCTGACCAAGGTCAATGGCAAGGACGTAACCTCCGAACAGACCGTGTCCTTCCTCGTCGCCAATCTCCAGCCGGGCACCACCGTGCCGGTCGAGGTGCTGCGCGAAGGCAAGCGAGTGGCGATCAACGTCACCCTCGGCAAGCGCCCGAGCGAACAGGAGCTGCAAGCCCAGGCCCAGACCTTCGATCCCGAAGCCGAAGAGCCGATGGCGCCGGGCACCTCGGACCAGACCATCGAGCAGAAGCTCGGCATGCAGGTGATGCCGATGAGCGCCGCCATCGCCCGCTCGCTCGGCGTGCCGGCTGATCTGAAGGGCGTGGTCATCGCCGTGGTCGATCCGAACGGGGATGCCGCGCGCAAGGGCCTGCGCCGCGGGGACATCATCCTGTCGGCCAACTACCAGCCGACCGCGACGGTCGAAGCGCTGCTCGCGCAGGTCAACGCCGCGGTGGCCGAGAAGCGCGAGGCGATCCTGCTGCGCGTCCAGCGCCGCACTGCCCCGCCCGCCTTCGTCGCGGTGCGCCTCAACTGATCAGCCGCGCCTTCGGGTGCTGCAACGAAAAAGGCGCCGGGAGGACATCCCGGCGCCTTTTTTCATGGGTCCTGACGCCTATTGGTCGGGCGGCGGCGGGGCTGGCTGCGGCGCGGGACGGCGCGGCGGGCGCTGGTTCTGCGGCAGGTTGCCGCCCGTCGCCTCCTCGAGGAAATCGCGGCTCGCCGCCGGGGCCGCATCGGGATCGCGCTCGCCGCCGCCCTCGGGAGCCTGCGTGCCGGGCTGGACCATGTTGCCCTGCTCGTCGATGTAGTAATAATCGTCGGGCTCGCCGAACAGCGCTTCCTGATCGGGCTCGAGCTGCCATTCGGGCAGCTCCAGCGTCACGTCGAACTCCTCGACCGGGCGGTTCTTGACGGCAAAGCGCATGTAGGCGGCAAAGGCCTGCGCCGGAGCGCGCCCGCCCTGGAGCCCCGCGACCGCCTTGGCATCGTCGCGGCCCATCCACACACCGGTGGTCACGCCGCTCGAGAAGCCGATGAACCAGCCGTCCTTGTTCGACGAGGTGGTGCCGGTCTTGCCCGCCACCGGGCGGCCGATGTCGGCGGCCTTGCCGGTGCCGGTCTGGACCGCGGCCTGGAGCAGATCGGTGATGCCCTTCACCACATGGTCGGGCAGGGCGGGCGACTGGCGCTGCGCTTCGCGCTTGTAGAGCACCTCGCCGCTGGCGCCTGTGACCTTGGTGATGCCGTAAGGCTCCACCGGCACGCCCTTGGCGGCGACCCCCGCAAAGGCCTGCGTCATTTCGATCACCCGCATCTCCGAGGAGCCGAGCACCATCGAGGGGAAGGTGTCGATCTTGGAATTGACCCCGAAGCGCCGCGCCATCGAGGCGACCGTGCCGAACCCGACCTCGTTGCCGAGCTGGGCGGCAACGGTGTTGATCGAATAGGCAAAGGCGGTGCGCAGATCGGTCTCGCCCACGTTCCGGCCGTTGGAGTTGCGCGGGCTCCACCCGTCGATTGTGACGGGGGTGTCGACCACCTTGTCCTCGGGGGTGTAGCCGGCTTCCAATGCGGCGAGATAGACGAACAGCTTCCACGCCGAACCCGGCTGGCGCAGCGCGGCGGTGGCGCGGTTGTAGTTGCTGGCGACGTAATCGGTGCCGCCGACCATCGCGAGGATCGCCCCGTCGCGGTCGAGGCTGACCAGCGCGCCCTGTGCGCCCTTGGGGGTGTTCGCCTCGATCGCGGTGGTCGCGGCGCGTTGCATGCCGATGTCGAGCGTGGTCCACACCTCGATCGGCTCGTAGGTTTCGGGCAGGATGATATCGAGCTGCGGCAGCACCCAATCGGTGAAATAGCGCACCGAGTTCTGCCCGGCGTCCTGCTTCAGCTGCACCGCGCTGACATCGACCTGGGCCTGATCGGCGGTGATGTAGCCCTGCTCGCGCATCAGGCCGAGCACCACCTTGGCGCGGTCGACCGCGGCCTGCACGTCGGCTGTGGGCGAATAGGAGCTGGGGGCCTTGACCAGGCCGGCAATGATCGCCGCCTCGCCAACGTTCAATTCGGTCGCGGGGTGGCTGAAGAATTTGCGGCTCGCGCTATCGATCCCGTAGGCCCCGCCGCCGAAATAGACCTTGTTGAGATACAGCTCGAGGATCTGCTCTTTCGAAAACTTCCATTCGAGCGCCATCGCCAGCACCGCCTCGCGCGCCTTGCGGTCCAATGAGCGGTTGTTGTTGAGGAACAGGTTCCTCGCCAGCTGCTGGGTGATCGTGGAGGTGCCCCCGAGCCGCTCGCGCGAGCCGGTCAGCCCCTCGATCATCGCGCCGGTCAGGCGCACCGGATCGACCCCGATGTGCGAGCGGAAGCGCTTGTCTTCCACCGCGACCATTGCGTTGGTCATGTTCTCGGGGATTTCGTCGTAGGTCAGCCATTCGCCGAAGCTCGGTCCGATCTCGACCAGTTCGCGCCCGTCGCGCGCGCGCACAAGGATCGTCTGTCCGGGCTGGGTCGCCTTCAGCGTCGCGTAATCGGGAAGCGAGGAGGCGGCAAAGCCGACCGCGAAGCCCAGAAACAGCAGTGCCAGCAGGGTCAGCGCGGTGCCCCAGACAAACAGGCGCTTCAACCACACCCGCCAGCGCGGGGGCGGCGCGCCGGAACCGGGGCCCTTCGAACGGGGAGCAGGTGCACCGGAACGCTCCGCTGCCGCCCGGCGCTTGCCGCGCGCGCCCTTGTTCTGCAACTCTTCACCCCTTCTCGACATGCCTCGGCCCACCTGATGTCACGCCGCCGGGAAACGGCGCGCAAAGCGGCCCCCTGCATAGGCAAGTTGTAACCGGGAATGAACCCGTGTTTGCGCGGCCCTCCCCGATGCGCGAGGGCGCCAGCCTTACGCGCTGTGCGGCGTGAAGATTAGCGCGGCCGAATTGATGCAATAGCGCAGCCCCCCTTGCTCGGGCGGACCGTCAGGGAAGACATGGCCGAGATGTCCGCCGCACTTGCCGCAGCGCACTTCGGTGCGGATCATGCCGTAGGAGGTGTCGCGGTGCTCCTCGATCACCTCCTCGTCGGCGGGCTTGGTGAAGGCGGGCCAGCCGCAGCCGGAATTGTACTTGGCGGTCGAGTAGAACAGCTGGGTGCCGCAGGCGGCGCAGTGGTATTCGCCCTCGTCGTAGAACTTGTCGTATTCGCCGGTGAAGGCGCGCTCGGTCCCGGCCTCGCGCAGGATGTGATACTGCATCGGGGTGAGCTTTTCGCGCCATTCGGCGTCGGTGATGGTGCGGGGATCGTCGGTCATGGGGATACCTCTCTCGTTGGCGCCAATATCGGGCCGAGAGTGGCATTACGCAAGCGATGTGGCTTTCGTTACTTACCCGTCCAGCAGCGCGTAGTGCGGGGGCGGCTTGATCACGTCCATCCGTTCGGTGAGGAGGGGACGGAAGCTCGGGCGGCTCTTGAACACCGCGTACCACCCGCGGGTCTGCTCGTGCCCCGCCCAGTCGATCCCGCCGAGGTAATCCGCGACCGAGATCTGCGCTGCCGCCGCCAGATCGGCAAGGCTCATCGTGGAACCTGCAACCCACGGGCGGTTGTCGATCAGCCAGTCGAGATAGTCGAGATGCCCGTGCGCCATCTTCATCGCGTTGCGCAGCGCGCCGCTGTCGGGAGGCTGGCGCAGAATGCGCTTCTTCATGCGTTCCGACAGCAGGGGGGCGGTGACGTCGGCGTAGAAATTCTCGTCGAACAGCGCGACCAGCCTGCGGATTTCGGCGCGCTGGACGGCGGTGCCGTTGATCATCGGATTGCGATCGACCGTCTCCTCGAAATATTCCGCGATTGCGCGGCTATCGGGGATGGTGATGCCGCGCTCCTTGTCGGCGATCACCGGGGTGCGGCCGGCAGGATTGAGGTTGAAGAAGTAGTCGGAAGCCGCCCAGGGGTCCTCGCGCACCAGCTCGAAGGGGATGTTCTTCTCGCTCAGCAGCAGCCGGATCTTGCGGCTGAAGGGGCAAAGGGGGAATTGGTAAAGCAGCCACATGGTGCCCCGCTTCATGCCCTGTCCGGCGCAGCGAATCCAGCATCCTAGGCCGTGCCCGCGGGGGATATGTCCGCTGTCTTACAATCCCGCGGCCGATTTCATCATCACGCAGGCCGGCATGATCGCCTTGACCCGCTCAGCGCCGCCGGCCGCCTCGTTGTCGTCGGCCGCGCGGGTGGTCAGCGCGATGACATCCTCGCGGCCGAGGCCGGTGTCCTCCATGATCTTGGCCATCACCCGCACGAAGAACTCGCGCCCGCCGGTTGCGGCAATGTCGGGATAGCCCGCCCCCCGCGCATCGCCCTCCCTCTGCCAGCGGCTGACGGTGGCAAAGGCGACCGCGCATCGTGCGGCGGCAGCATGTTCGAGCGGGAGGAGGTCGATCGTCACCACCTCATTGCCCTCGGGCGTGGCGGGGACCGGGCTTTCGGGCGCGGTCTGGATGGCCAGCGCGGCGGCGAGGAGGGGGGTGAGCATGATTTTGTCTATGCCCTCCAAGATGAACCGGAGGCTACCGGAAACCGCATTGCAGCCCTGCGCAATCCGTCCTAATCCGCAACCCACCTTACCAGAGGAGAGGCACACCCATGTTCAGCCACATCATGCTCGGCACGAGCAATTTCGACGCCGCCAAGGAATTCTACGACAAGGTGCTCGCCACGCTCGGCGCGGGGCCGGGGATGATCAATGTCGCCAGCACGGGGCACAAGCGCGCCTTCTGGATGCACAATGGCGGAATGTTCTCGATCAGCGAGCCGATCAACAACGAGGCAGCGACCTGCTCCAACGGCTCGACCATCGGCTTTGCGTGCGACAGCCTCGAGCAGGTGCAGGCCTTCCACGATGCGGCCGTGGCCGCAGGCGGCACCTCGATCGAAGACGCCCCCGGCCCGCGCACCGGCGCGATGGGGACGCTTAACCTCGGCTATGTCCGCGACCTCGACGGCCACAAGCTGTGCATGCTGCATAGGGCGGGCTGAGTTAGCGCGCTCGCTGACGCGAGCGGCCGCAAATCACCGACTTAATTCAAACACCGCGAATTCGGCGCGCCAGTTTGCCGCTGGCGCGCCGATCTGTTTCTCGTTCGAAAAGAACCACGCGCGTTCGACCTTAGCGCCCTTCATCTTCGCAAGGTCGCGGAAATCCTCGACCGTGACGTGGTGGATGTTCTCGGTCTCGTACCAGCTCACCGGCAGCGCGCGGGTGACTGGCATCCGCCCGCCCACCAGCAGCGCGGCGCGGGTGCGCCAGTGGGCGAAGTTGGGGAACGACACGAAGGCGCGGCGGCCCACTCGCAGCAGCTCATCGAGCATCAGGTCGGGCCGGGTCGCAGTCTGCAGCGTCTGGCTGAGGATCGCGTAGTCGAAGGCCTTGTCGGGGTAATTGGCGAGGTCGAGGTTTGCATCGCCCTGCACCACGCTGAGGCCGCGCGCGACGCAGCGTTCCACCAGCGCGCCGTCCAGTTCCATCCCCCGCGCATCGCAGCCGCTCGTCGCCTCCAGTTCCGCCATCAGCGCCCCGTCCCCGCAGCCGATGTCGAGCACCCGGCTGCCGGGCGCGACATGGGCGGCGATCGCGGCAAGATCGGGGCGGAGAGAGGTTGAAGGGCGCGTCATTCGACAAACCCCTTCACCACCCGGTCGAGCTGGTCGTGTTCGAGCAGGAAGCTGTCGTGCCCGTGCGGCGCCGAAAGCTCGACGAAGCTGACTTTCGCCCCCGCCGCGTTCAGCGCGTGGACCACGTGGCGGCTTTCGGCGGTGGGGTAGAGCCAGTCCGTATCGAAGCTGACGATGCAGAAGCGCGCCTCGGTGCCGCGAAAGGCGTCAGCGAGCTTGCCGCCATGCTCTTCGGCGATGTCGAAATAGTCCATCGCGCGGGTGATGTAGAGGTAGCTGTTCGCGTCGAAGCGGCGGGTGAAGCCGGTGCCCTGGTAGCGCAGGTAGCTTTCCACCTGGAACTCGGCATCGAAGTTGAAGCCCTTGGCTTCGCGGTCCTGCAACCGGCGGCCGAATTTCTCGGTCAGCCCCGCTTCCGAAAGATAGGTGATATGCGCCGCCATCCGCGCCACGGCGAGGCCGTTGTCGGGCTTGGACAGGGCGTCGTAATAGTCGCCCCCATTCCACGCGGGATCGGCCATGATGGCCTGCCGCCCGACCTCGTGGAAGGCGATGTTCTGCGCCGAGTGGCGCGCGGTCGAGGCGATCACCAGCACGCGTGCGGCGCGCCCGGGCCAGTTGGCGGCAAGGCTCAGCGCCTGCATCCCGCCCATCGACCCACCGACGACAGCGTGCAAGCGCTCGATCCCGAGCCCGTCGAGCAAGGCCACCAGCCCGCGCACCATGTCGCGAATGGTGATGACGGGGAAGCGCATCGCGTAAGGTGCGCCGTCGGGCGCGAGGCTCGCCGGGCCGCTCGATCCCATGCAGGAGCCGATGACGTTGGCGCAGATCACGAAGTGGCGGTCCGTGTCGATCGGCTTTCCGGGGCCGACCATCCGCTCCCACCAGCCGGGCTTGCCGGTGATCGGGTGGGGGCTAGCCAGATACTGGTCGCCGGTCAGCGCATGGCAGACCAGCACCGCATTGCCCTTGTCGCCTGCGAGCGTCCCGTAGGTCTCGTAGGCAATCTCGCAGCCCTCGAGCACCTGTCCGCTGTCGAGCGGCAGGGGGTGAGGGAGCTTGTAGACCGGGGAGACGGGCGGCGCGGCGTTCATGGGCCGTGGGACTTGGGGTAGCCCCCCGCTCGTGTCAATCGGCACCGCGGGGGCCGCAGCGTTTTCGCGCTGTATTCGGCAAGCCAAACTGGCTATCGCGGCGCTCCCATGTCGAGACGCGAGCCCAAACCCTGGCCCAAACCCTGGATCGCGCAGATCCACGCCTATGTCCCCGGCAAGTCCAAGTCGGCGACCGGCAAGCCGCTGGTCAAGCTGTCGGCCAACGAGAACCCATTGGGTTCCAGTCCCGCCGCGCTGGCCGCGTTGGCGCAGGGCCATGTCGCGGCCGACTACCCTGATCCCGACGCGCGCGCGCTGCGCGAGGCGATCGCCGCGGTCCACGGGCTCGACCCCGACCTGATCGTCTGCGGCACCGGCTCGGGCGAGTTGCTGCACTGCGCGGTGCAGGCGCTCGCCGGGCCGGGGGACGAGGTGGTGATGTCCCGCTACTCCTTCTCGCTCTACCCGCTCCTGGCGCAGAAGGTGGGGGCGACCCCGGTGTTCGCCGAACCCGAAGAGCACGCCGCGAGCGTCGACAAGCTCCTCGCGGCAGTCACTTCGCGCACGCAGGTGGTGCTGCTCGACAACCCCAACAACCCCGTCGGCACCTTCCTGCCGCCCCCCGAGGTCGCCCGGCTCCATGCGGGCCTGCCCTCGGACGTGCTGCTGGTGGTGGACGAGGCCTACGGCGAGTACGTCGATCCCGCCTTCCAGTCCGCCGCCTTCGCTCTCGCCGCCCGCCACGAGAACGTGCTGGTCAGCCGCACCTTCTCCAAGGCCTACGGCCTCGCTTCCGAGCGGGTCGGCTGGGTCACCGGCTCGGCCCACCTCGTCGATCTGGTCAACCGCCTCAGGGGCGCGTTCAACGTCTCGGTGAGCGGGCAAAAGGCCGCTGCGGCCGCCCTGTCCGACCAGTCCTTCGTCACCGCCTCCCGCGAGCACAACGCCCGCGAACGCGCGCGCCTCGCCGATGCCATCGCCGCATTGGGCAACCACGGCATCTGGGCCTCTCCCAGCGAAGCCAACTTCCTCCTCGTCCACTTCGAGGGGGTCGTCACCGCGGCGCAGGCCCTCGAGGCGCTGGCCGAGGCCGGATACGCCGTGCGCCACCTGCCCAGCCAAGGCCTGCCGAACGCGCTGCGCATCACCATCGGCACCACCGAGGCCATCACCGACGTCATCGCCACCCTGCGCACACTGTGCGGAGTGGCGGCATGACCATCCGCCGCCTCGCCATCATCGGCCTCGGCCTGCTGGGCGGCTCGATCGGGCTCGCGGTCAAGGCGCGGGGCCTCGCCATCGCCACCACCGGCTGGGACCGCGACCCCGCCGTGCGCCAGCGTGCCGCCGAGCGGGGCCTTGCCGACACCATCGCCGACACCCCCGAGGCCGCCGCCCAAGGCGCCGACCTCGTGATCCTCTGCGTCCCCGTCGGCGCCATGGCCGACGCCGCGCGCGCCATCTCCCCCGGCCTCGCGCCCCACGCCATCGTCAGCGACGTCGGCTCCTCCAAGGCCGCGGTCGCCGAGGCGCTCGCCGCTGCGCTCCCCGGAGCCACCGTCATCCCCGCCCACCCCGTCGCCGGGACCGAGCAGTCCGGACCGGACGCAGGCTTCGCCACGCTCTTTGCCGGGCGCTGGTGCATCATCACCCCGCCCGAGGGCGCCGACCCTGCCGCCATCGAGGCCCTGTCCACCTTCTGGACGCAGCTCGGCTCGAAGGTCGAGACGATGGACCCCGCCCACCACGACCTTGTCCTCGCGGTCACCAGCCACATCCCGCACCTCATCGCCTACACCATCGTCGGCACCGCCTCCGATCTCGAGGACGTGACCCAGAGCGAAGTCATCAAGTACTCCGCGGGCGGCTTCCGCGACTTCACCCGCATCGCCGCCTCCGACCCCGTGATGTGGCGCGACGTGTTCCTCAGCAACAAGGGCGCGGTGCTCGAGATGCTCGGCCGCTTCACCGAGGACCTGACCGCGATGCAGCGCGCGATCCGATCGGCCGACGGCGACGCGCTGTTCGACCTCTTCACCCGCACCCGCGCCATCCGCCGCGCGGTGATCGAGCAGGGCCAGGACGACGGGCGGCCCGACTTCGGGCGAGAGCACGGAGCCTGACCGCCGCGCCTCCGTTCAGCTTCGCGGCTGTTGGAGACACGTGAGACACTGTCCAGAGAGGGAAAAGAGCCCCTTGCACACGCGCGCCGTCAAACGGGTCACGGCGCGATGGAACAGGCGGCGGGGGCGAGTCATGCAGGGAGAATGACAGGGCCGGGGCGTGTAGGAAAGCGGTGCTTTGCAGGTGTGCCGGCCTGCGGATAATGTCGGCTATTGCTCGCGATGAATCAGAACCTGCTGTTAGGCTATCGACCCCGAAGTGGACGATCGGTTATCGCCGTTTGTCTCACTGCAAGCTGGCATCCAAGCCTGCGCTTGTGAAGGGAGTCTTCAACAGCGTAGCAAGCCGTTTCACGATTGCCGCCTTCCATTTCATTGTGTTCCGCTATATGTCTGAAATGTGGCGTATAATGGCTCAATTCGCTCCAGTAGATGGCCGCTGATTGTTGGCGCGGTGCTGTGCCTCGTCGTTCTACCCGCAGCCTGCATCTACGATAACCAGCGTAGGAATGAGATCCTGGCCGAAAGGAGCCGGACCATCAGTCGGCAGCTTCTGGCCAAAGCGAAAGTCACACCGATAAATCCAGATGGTCGGATCGAGCTAAAGGGCCATGTCCAGCTTTACGGATTCTGGTCGAAAGGCCACCAGATAAAACGCTCGAGTGAGACAAGCGAAGACCCTTGGAGACATGCCCAGATATGCGATGCCTATTGCTCTACAATCTTGCGGCTTCCGGGCGTCAAAAGCGTCACGATCAAATGGGCCAACGGAACTTTCACACGCTTCAGTCTGCGAGGCAAAGGCAAATGCACGGCGCCTTCAGAAGAGCTCGCAGAGCCGGATAGCCTTGCCGATTTTGATTCGAGGAATTGGCTCCTTGCAGGCAAGGAGACCGTCGATATCGGCGAACTCGGCCGCTTGGTATCTGAGAACGGTTCAGCTCTCGTGATTGCCTGGAAAGCGCGCCTGGCGAGGGATTTGTGCGTCCAGGCCGACTTTGTCGAACAGGAGCCTGATATCATCCTCGACAACATCTCATTGCGCATCGATCCGATGCGATTGTCGCGCGAGCAGCTCAAGGACAGTTTTGTTGCCGAGCCGGTGCGGCGCGAAGGCTTGATGATATATGATGCAGACCGGGTCATTGTTTTCCGCCGCGCATTCGCGATGACGACCATCTTGGCTGAACCTTTCAGTAAATCACTATACATATCGAGTGATTTCAGAGATATAGGCATGATGAATGTGCGCGACGTGCTGACCGACTTTCCTGCACAAGAAGGTGCAGCGCTATCGCGCGTGATGTCTGAGCACACCAATATTCTTGAAGGGCTAGATTGGCGGGGTCCAATTGACGACCTCGCATCCGACTTGCGCAAAGCGCTCGCCAAGCCGGCGCGGACCAGGAACGACCCTGCCATCAACTTTGCGCCCATCTGGATAGAATCGCTTGCAACGCGGCAGCCCGATGCCGAGGAATGGGCCTTGCTGGGAGCTTTAATCGCCGATCTACGGATCAAAGATTTGAGCGGCGTCTCCGAAGTGATTCGTCGAAATCAAGAGAATGCAGTGGTCCTTGCCTCATATATGAAAAAGCGAATGGCCGCTGAACCACGGGAGAGCGAGTCCGCGCGCCTCTTGTCTACTTGGCTATGTGAATTAACCAACGAGTGCCCGGATATTGATGCGCCCTGAAGAGGGCAAATCATGCTGAAGCAAAGACACCGATTTCCATCCCGCCGAGTTGTCGGTGTGCGACGCGCATATTGGCCCGCTCTCAATGAGCGCTTGACGTGAAATACTGCAATCTGAACCGCGCGAGTTTGCGGGGAACGCATCCAAATTAGCCGCCCTTCCGCAATCCACCCACGACCTGCCATGAGCGATCCCGAAAGCGGCACGGCAGCTTGACCTCGGTCGCGAAAAATTCCTGCCATTCAGCAACCGTTTAGAGTTTCGGACGCCGATAGGCGTCGGAAAGTCGACGGTGCCCGAAC
>NZ_LSKQ01000279.1 GCF_001557115.1 Erythrobacter sp. CCH5-A1 | reverse complement strand
GTTCGACGTGGCGGGCAAGAAGGGGGGCCTGCCCTATCGCCGCAACGGCTTTGCCAACACGCTGGGTTTCTACGGCGTGGGCCCCGGGCCGTACCTCTACCTGCCGGTAACGGGCGCGACGAGCGTGCGCGATCTGGCGGGGAGCACGCTCGATCAGCTGCTGCTGCCGGTTGCGGTGGGCAAGCCCTTCAACCGGATCGAATATGCGGCGACCTATTTCGTGGTGAACGGCCTCGATCAGCGCATCGCCTTCGACGAGGAGATCGCCAGCATCCGCAACTCCGACGACCCCTATCGCCTGCGCCGCGAGACCTACCTCGCCCAGCGCCGCCGCGACATCGCCGAGCTGAAGGGCGAGCCGATCTCCGAACGCGACCGGATGTGGCTGGAGGAGCTGGAGGCGATGAAGGCGGCCTCGCGCGCTGCGCCCGAGGCTCCGGCCCCGGCTGCGAGCGAGGCCACGCCGGTCGAACCGCCCGCCAATCACGAAAGCCTGCTGATCACCCGGCCGCGCTAGAGCGCGCCTAGCGGTTAGCGGCGATCCGCTCTTCGAGCTGCCTTTCGAACTCAGTCATGGGGCGATGCGCTGCCATCGCGCCCAGCAGCGCGCCTTGCGAGCAATCCAGCACGCTGGTGCGGACCCACACATCGCCGAAGAAGCCGCGCGCGGCGCTGCCGTTGATGCGATAAAGGAAGCGGCGATGGCGGGTTTCGATCGGGTATTTCGCCGGCTTGTAGAGCGTCATGCTGATCTGGCCCATGCTGTCCGCGTGCACACTCTTGATGGAGCGCAACACTATCCGCGTCTCGCCATGTGACCGCACGTAAAGCCCCGAAGCGTCGATCATCACTTGCGGGCGGCGGTCGAACAGGCGGCGGGTGTGGACGGCTGCGATCCCGCCGAAAAACAGCACGCCCAGCACGCAGGCGGCGGCGACGATCAAGTTGCCGCCGCGTAGGGCGGGGGCAGCGAAGACCCATCCGAGCAGCGCCATACCGCCCGGGCCGATGATCCAGACCAGCAGCTTGGGAACCGAATAGCGCGCGACGAAGGGTTCGGGCGCGCTTTCGGGCGGCGAGTCAGGCACGCGCCTCTTCGCCCGTCTCGATCCCGGCGCTGTTGTGCTTGAGCGCCTTCAGGACTGTATCGACGATCTGCGGCGCGTTGAGGCCGGCCTGATCGTACTGCTTCATCGGATCGTCGTGATCGATGAAGATGTCGGGCAGGCGCAATGTGCGGACCTTCAGCCCGTTGTCGGTCAGCCCCTCGTCGCTGGCGAAGGTCAGGACATGTGCGCCGAGGCCGCCGATGGCGCCTTCCTCGACCGTGACGATCACCTCGTGGCTGCGCATCAGCTTCGCGATCAACTCCTCGTCGAGCGGCTTGGCGAAGCGCAGGTCGGCGACGGTGGTCGAAAGCCCCTTGGCTTCGAGCGTGTCGGCGGCCTTCAGCGCTTCGGTCAGGCGCGCGCCAAGCGAGAGGATCGCAACCTTGCTGCCCTCGCGCACCAATCGGCCCTTGCCGATCTCGAGCTTCACGGGGACCTCGGGGAGCGGCACGCCGGTGCCGTTGCCGCGCGGGTAGCGGAAGGCGATCGGGCCTTCGTCATACTCGGCGGCGGTGTAGGTCATGTGGACCAGCTCGGCCTCGTCGGCGGCGGCCATCACCACCATGTTGGGCAGGGTGGCGAGATAGGTGATGTCGAAGCTGCCCGCATGGGTGGCCCCGTCGGCACCGACCAGCCCGGCGCGGTCGATCGCGAAGCGCACCGGCAGGTTCTGGATGCACACATCGTGCACCACCTGGTCGTAGGCGCGCTGGAGGAAGGTCGAATAGATCGCCGCGAAGGGCCGCATCCCCTCCGCCGCGAGGCCTGCCGCGAAGGTCACTGCGTGCTGTTCGGCGATGCCGACATCGAAGGTGCGCGCCGGGTGCGCCTTGGCGAACTTGTCGACGCCCGTGCCGCTCGGCATGGCGGCGGTGATGGCACAGATGCGCTCGTCGCTCTCGGCGAGCTTGGCCAGCGTCAGGCCGAACACGTCCTGATAGGCGGGCGCGGACGGCGCGCTCTTGGCCTTCTCGCCGGTGACGACGTTGAACTTGGGCACCCCGTGATACTTGTCGGCGCTGTTCTCGGCCGGGGCATAGCCCTTGCCCTTCTCGGTCACGACATGGATCAGCACCGGGCCTTCGCTGGTGTCGCGCACGTTCTCGAGCACCGGCAGGAGGTGATCGAGATTGTGCCCGTCGATCGGGCCGACGTAGTAGAAGCCGAGCTCCTCGAACAGCGTGCCGCCCGTGACCATGCCGCGGGTGAATTCCTCGGCCTTGCCGATGGTGTCGTGGAGGCGGCGGCTCATCTTCTTGACCGCGCGCGAGGCGAGGCTGCGGATGCCGAGATATTCCGAAGAAGACACCATCCGCGCCAGATAGGCCGAAAGCCCCCCGACCGGCGGGGCGATCGACATGTCGTTGTCGTTGAGGATCACGATCAGCCGGTTGCCCGCCTGCGCGGCGTTGTTCATCGCCTCGTAGGCCATCCCGGCGCTCATCGAGCCGTCACCGATGACCGCGATCCCGCGCCCCGGCCTGTTCTGGAGCTTGTTGGCGATGGCAAAGCCCAGCGCCGCGCTGATCGAGGTCGAGGAATGCGCCGCGCCGAAGGGATCGTATTCGCTCTCGGACCGCTTGGTGAAGCCGCTGAGGCCCCCGCCCTGGCGCAGGGTGCGGATGCGGTCGCGGCGGCCGGTGATGATCTTGTGCGGGTAGCACTGGTGCCCCACGTCCCAGACCAGCTTGTCCTCTGGCGTGTTGAAGACATAGTGGATCGCCACGGTCAGCTCGACCACGCCGAGGCCCGAACCCAGATGCCCGCCCGAGGTGCTGACCGCATCGATCATCTCGGTGCGCAGTTCGTCGGCGAGTTGGCGGAGCTGTTCGGGCTTGAGGCGGCGCAGGTCGTCGGGAGTGTCAACCTGATCGAGCAGAGGCGTGTAAGGCGATTGTGTCATAACACTCGGCCTTACACCCGGAAAACGGGTGTGTCGACGCCAAGGCTTGCGTCAGATCAAACGAGCACGGCCTATGCACACGCCTTGCACAGGCCCCTGATCTCCAGCACCGGGCGCGTCGCCTGGAAATCGCGGGCGGAGGCGATGGCGCGGACGGCGCGGCTCACCTCTTCGTCGTCGACATGCGCGGCCTCGCCGCATTCGTCGCAGACGAGGAAAATGCAGTCATGCGCGCAGCCCGGGTGAGTGTTGGCGAGATAGGCATTGGCGCTTTCGACCCGCATCGCGAGGTTGTTGGCCACGAACAGGTCGAGGATGCGGTAGACCGAGTTGGGCGCGACCCGCTTGCCGCGCGCCGCAGAAAGGTTGTCGGCTATGTCGTAGGCCGAGACCGGGCGCTCGTGCCGGGCGAGCTCGGCAAAAACGGCCTCGCGCATCGAGGTCCACTGCTCGCCGGACGCGACCAGCGCGCGGGCGGCTTCGGCGACGAGGTCCGCCCCGGCGAGTTCGTGATGGCTGTGCGCGTGCTGTCCCATGCCTGCGAATATAATGAGGCTTGGGGTAGAGCGCCAGTGGGGGTGGAGTGTGGTGTCCACCCCCTTGACGGGGCTTACCCCGCGTCTTTCAGGAAGCTCGCGCGGTAGAAGCTCGGGTACATGCGCTTCAGCGCCGCCACCTTGGGGGCGTCCCAGCGCCGGATGTAGCCGTGCGTCGGGTTGGCGAGCATGAAGTCCTGGTGATAGGCTTCGGCCGCGTAGAAGGCCTTGTAAGGCTCGACCTTGGTGGCGATCGGCTTGGCCCACAGCCCGGATTTGCCGAGCTGGGCGAGGTAGGCCTTGGCGACCGCGCTCTGTTCGGCGCTCATCGGCACGATCGCGCTGCGGTACTGGGTGCCGACATCCGGGCCCTGGCGGTTCTTGAGCGTCGGATCGGCGACAACCGAGAAGAAGATCCGCAGCAGCTGGTCGTAACGCACCACCGCCGGGTCATAGGTGATGCGCACGGCCTCGGCGTGATCGGTCACCCCGCTCGAGACGAGGTCGTATTTCGCGCTCTTCTGCGTGCCGCCGTGGTAGCCCGAGACCGCGCTTTTGACGCCCTTCACATGGCTGAACACGCCCTCGACCCCCCAGAAGCAGCCGCCGGCGAAGACCGCCGTCTTGAGGCCGGCAGTTTCTTTGGCGACGCGGGTGGCGGCGGGGGCGGCGACGGGTTCCTCGGCCAGCGCGGGGCCCGCGCAGGCGCTCAGCGCCAGCGAACCGGCGACGAGGAGTGCGGCGAATTTGTTCATGGATCAGCCCTTGTCAGGCGCGATCACGAACTCGGCTGCGGGGGCGGGTGCCTGGTACATTTCGGCCGCTTGCGCAGGCGAGGCCACCGCGACGCTCCAGCTTTCCGCGTTCGCACCGACGATCAGCACCGCCCCGAGGACGAAGCCGATGCCGAAATTGCGGAACAAGTCGGAAGAGAAGAGGCGCATTGGGGGACTCGTGAATCGCGTAAGTTTCCGCCGGTTCCTTGCCCGCGGCCGGATTGCGGCGGGATGAACTGGCGACAGGCCGTATTAGGGTCGCGGCCCTATACTGGTTACGGATGCGGTGAAAAATAGTTGCGCGCGCGAGCAATGCAGGCCGAACCGTGCGCGGGATGCGACGAATGCGTAAATCTTCTTACGGACATCTCCGGAGCACCGGCGCGCGCCCCTCCACCACCCTGCGGGTGGTCCCCTTCCCCAAGGGGGAGGACCGCATCGGGCCGAAGGCCCGCAAGGCCGACCGGCCGCCCGCAGGTGCTCGATCCCGCAGGGATCGAAACAGCACCGAGGACGGGGGCGCGGAGGCGCCCCCGCACACATCAGTGCCTGAAATGCCGCATCCCGGTGAAGACCATCGCCAGCCCTGCGGCGTCGGCGGCAGCGATCACTTCGTCGTCGCGGATCGAGCCGCCGGGCTGGATCACGGCGGTCGCGCCCGCTTCGGCGGCCGAGATCAGCCCGTCGGCGAAGGGGAAGAAGGCGTCCGAGGCAACCGCGCTGCCCACGGTGCGCGGGGCGTCCCAGCCGTGGGTTTCGGCGGCTTCCTTCGCCTTGATCGCGGCGATCCGGGCCGAATCGCGGCGGTTCATCTGCCCTGCGCCGATCCCGGCGGTCGCGCCGTCCTTGGCGTAGACGATGGCGTTGGACTTGACGTGCCGCGCGACGGTCCAGGCGAACAGGCAGTCCTTCAGCTCCTGTTCGGTCGGCGCGCGCTTGGTGACGACCTTGAGATCGTCGGCGGTGATCGCGCCGTTGTCGCGCGACTGGATCAGCACGCCCCCGGCGATGGTCTTGAGGGCGAGGCCCCCGCGACGCGGGTTCGGCAGCGCACCGCATTCGAGCAGGCGCAGGTTCTTTTTCTTGGCGAAGATCTCGCGCGCCTCGGCTGAGACGCTGGGGGCGATCACGACTTCAGTGAAGATCGCGCTGATGGCCTCGGCAGTCGCGGCGTCGAGCTCGGTGTTGACCGCGACGATCCCGCCAAAGGCCGAGACGGAATCGCAGGCCAGCGCCGCCTCCCATGCGGAAAGCAGCGAGCCGCCTTGCGCCACACCGCAGGGGTTGGCGTGCTTGACGATGACGACCGCAGGCTCCTGCCCGGCGAACTCCGCCGCCAGTTCAAGCGCCGCATCGGCGTCGTTGAGGTTGTTGTAGCTGAGCTCCTTGCCCTGCAGCTGCACCGCCTGCGGCACGCCCGCGGTCCCCGCCACCTGCGGGACATAGATCGCCGCCATCTGGTGCGGGTTCTCGCCATAGCGCAGCGTATCGGCGCGTTTCAGCGCAATGGGGAGCGTTTCGGGGAACAGCGTCGGCTCGTCCGAAGCGGCGGGGGAGAAGGCGAACCAGCTGGCAATCGCCGAATCATAGGCGGCGGTGCGCGCATAGGCTTTCCCCGCCATTCGCGTGCGGAACGCCTGCGTGGTCGCGCCGCCATTGGCGTCCATCTCTTCGACCAGCGTGGCGTAATCGGCGGGATCGGTGAGGATCGTCACAAAACCGTGGTTCTTCGCCGCCGAGCGCACCATCGAAGGCCCGCCGATGTCGATGTTCTCGATGATCTCCTCGCGCGAGGCACCCTTCGCAACCGTCGCCTCGAAGGGGTAGAGGTTGACCACGACGAGGTCGATCGCGCCGATCCCGTGGGCCTCCATCGCGGCGACGTGCTCGGGGTTGTCGCGCAGGGCGAGCAACCCGCCATGGACCGTGGGGTGGAGGGTCTTCACCCGCCCGTCCATCATCTCCGGAAAGCCGGTGAGGTCCGACACGTCCTTCACCACGAGGCCCGCCTCGCGCAAAGCCTTGGCGGTGCCGCCGGTGCTCACCAGCTCGACGCCCCGCTCCGCCAGTTCGCGGCCGAGGTCCGCCAAACCGCTCTTGTCGGACACTGACAGCAGCGCCCGCCGGATCACACCATCGCTCATGCCGGAACCTACCCCGTTTTCTTGAAGCGCCAGGAGAATTGTCCCCCGCTGCGCAATGCCAGTCCCTCGATCACCAGCTGCTCGGTCGCATGCGGGCGGCCCTCGCCGTCGACCCAAAGGCTGTCCTCGGCGTGCAAGGTGATCTCGTCGGCCCCGCCCCTATCGCCACCCAAGCGGAATTGCCAGAGCCGACCGTCGGGCAGGAGCAGGCTCGCGCCGCGCTTGTCGGGGGTGAGCTGCACCTCGACCCCGCGCCCCAGATGGAAACGGATCGCGAAGCCGATCTTGCCGCGCTTGCCGCCCCGGCTGGTGGGGACGAGGATATCCTCGCCTGCCAGTTCGGTGCCGTCGCCCGACAGCGTCAGGATGCGCTGGTGGCTGAGGCCGAAGCGGCCGGCGTAGCCATCATGCGCGGCCTCGATCCGGGTCGCCTCGCGGTGGCCGGGGCGGGCGATCTGGCGGCGGTCGAACTCCACCGTCTCGACCCCCTTCCCGAGCTTGCCGTGGAGCAGCACCGCGGTCGAATTGGCGTTGTCGAGCACCAGCGTCGAGAAGGCGGCGGTGGCGCGCAGGCCCTGCCCGATGCGCGCAGGAACCTGTCCCCCGGCAAGCGCCGAGCCGCCGCAATTAACGATGATCCGCTGCGGCCCGTCGGAAAGCTCGAAGGCGAGGGTGGAGGCGCAGCCGGTGCGTGCGTGTTTGCTGCGCGGGGGCGGAGCGGTGTCGAATTGCAGCAGCGTCTCGCCCGACTTGATGCGCTGGTAGCCCCAGCCTTGCGCCGCGGCGAGCGGGCGGGTGCGCACGCCCGCGGCCTCGATCACGGCGTTGACGCGGTCGGCCGCGATGGCTCCCTGCCCCTGCCAGCAGCCCAGCGCCCCGTCGCCATGGCGCAGCGCGAGGAGCGGCGGCACCAGCAACTCGCGCATCACGCCAAGCGCAGGCGGCGGCGTGACCCGCGCCGCATCGTAGCACGCCAGCAGATCGGTGAGCAGGTGGATCGCCTCCAATTGCGCGGCGGGGCAGCGCGACAGCACGCCGCCATCCTCGCCCACCATGTCGCCGAGTGCAGTGACCAGCCCCGCCTCGCCGAACAGCCGTCGCGGCTTGCCGTGGGGAAGCAGCAGCCCCGCCGCCACGACGCCCGCCCAGGCCGCGACCTGGCCTAAGCCGGCGGGCTCCCTCGGCGCGCGCTTGTCGAGCCAGCCCGCGGTCTCGGCAATGGCGGCGAGGAGGCGCGCCTTCAGCCCCTTGTCATTGCCGCCGAGGATCAGCGGCGCGTGGACCAGCCATGCGACGAGGCGCAGCCCCGCCAGCTCGGTCTCCCATGCGGGCCCCTTGCCGGGCGTGGCATGGGCATGGAGCCACAGCCCGGCGATCCGCTCGGCCACCGCCGCACCATCGGCGCGCGAGGCACAGGCGGCGAGATCGGCGAGCCAGCCGAAGGAATGCACCACCCGCTCGACACCGGGAGCATGATGTGCGCTCGGCGAGAAGTCGAAGCTGCTGATGGGCAGCCGGACGCCGTGGATCAGGAAATGCCCGGCGCGCAGGGCCGTGCCCGCGGTGCGGTCGCCGCGGTTGGGGCTTTCCACCGTCGCCGTCACCCGCACCGCCTGCGGGCGGCGGAAAGGGGCGGCGATGGCATGGCCGGGGACGCCCAAGCGATAGGCGAGCCGGATCAGCGCTTCGCCCGGGCCGGACTTGACCGCGATGACGTCACTCAGCGCCAGCGCGCGTGACGGCTCCTCTACGGGCGGCGGGGCGGCCTCGGCGCCCGTTTCCGGCGCGCTGCCGAGCGGTAGCACCGGCGCATCCGCCACCCGCTCGACCAGCGCCTCGGCGCGGGTGGCGGCGGGGGAGCGCAGCAGGCTCGCCACTTACCTTGCGCCTTTCAGCGCGGCGATATTGGCGGCGTAATGCTCCGGCCCGCCTTTGAAGGTCGCCGAGCCTGCCACCAGCACATCCGCCCCCGCCTCGACGCACAGCCGTGCGGTCTCGGCATTGACCCCGCCGTCGACCTCGAGATGAATCGCCCGGCCCGAGCGGGTGATCATCGAACGGATGCGCGCGATCTTGTCGAGCTGGCTGGGGATGAAGCTCTGCCCGCCGAAACCGGGGTTGACGCTCATCACGAGGATTAGGTCGGCGAGGTCCATCAGGTTGTCGAGCACCTCGACCGGCGTGCCGGGATTGATCACGACGCCGGCTTTCTTGCCGAGCGCCTTGATCGCCTGCAGCGTGCGGTGGATGTGCGGACCGGCTTCGGGATGGACGGTGATGATGTCCGCGCCCGCATCGGCGAAGGCCTGGAGGTAGGGGTCGACCGGCGCGATCATCAGGTGGACGTCGAAGGGCTTGGTGGTGTGCGGACGCAGCGCCTTCACGACGTCGGGGCCGATGGTGATGTTCGGCACGAAATGGCCATCCATCACGTCGATATGAATCCAGTCCGCCCCCGCCGCATCAATGGCGCGCACCTCCTCGCCCAGTCGGGCAAAGTCGGCGGACAGGATCGAGGGGGAGATCAGGGGCGTGGTCATGGCGCGGGCGCGTGAGCCTTTCTGGGACGCTTTACCGGACATAGGAGCGCGGCGATTCGCGCGACAAGGCGATTTGTATGCTTTTCCACCGCGGCAGGCGGATGAACGGGGCGGATGCGGCCAATTAAGCCGCAATTCAGGCAGATTGCGCCATACCCCCGGTGCTATTCCTCTCAGCGCGCGGCGCTCTCTCCCTCCCGCTTGCGCGCCCGTTCTGCCGATCTTTCGTTGCGAGTTTGCCGATGACCGCCATTTCGTCCCCTTCCCTCCTTGCGCGCCGCGCCCTCGCCGGGCTGGCGCTTGTGGCCGTGCTTGCCGCGCCGGTGGCGGCGCAGGGCTATGCCTATGGCCGGGCCGTGGGCAATGATCTCGGCCAGTGCGCCGCGGGCAAGGGCCCGGCGGTGCGGATCACGGTGACCGGCCTCAAGTCTTCGGCGGGCAACCTGTTCGTGCGCGCCTATCCCGCGCAGAAATCCGACTGGCTGGTGAGCAAGCGCTACGTCATCCGGGTGGATGCCAAGCCGCAGGCGGGCAGCATGACGGTCTGCGTGCCGCTCCCTTCGACGGGCGACTTTGCCATCGCCGTCCAACATGACGTCAACGGCAACCGCAAGACCGATATCTCCACCGACGGGGCGGGTATGTCGAACAATCCGGGGTTCAAGAAGGTGCTGGGCATCATCCCGCAGGCACCCCCGCTCGAGAAGGTGCGCTTCTCGGCGGGCCCTGGGGTAACGCGGATGACGATTTCGATGATTTATCTTTGACGTTCAGCGCTGGCTGCGGCGGTGTTGGCTGAGGTCCCACAACACCTGCGGCGCGGCCAATAGTGGGAAGCGTTCGCGGAAGGGCGTCACCTTGACCGGCATCCCGGTGTGGCGCTCGATCTTCCACGCGGCATAGCGCGCCGCGCCCTCGAAGGTGGTGCTCGCCTTGACGAGCCGCAGCAGGTTCAGCGGCTTGCCGAGCCGGCGGCGGCGCTTCCACCAGCCCCGAATGCGCGCCCGCTCCGCCGGAATCAGGTGCGGGGTTAGGATGGTGCCGTCGAGGTCCGCAGGAATGCCCCCGGCCTCCAGCGCGAGCGGCAGCAATCCTTCGAAGTGATCGGCGTTAACGCCCAGAATGTCGTTCTCGCGGCCCTGTTTCTCGACCCGGAATTCGGCGCTGTAGGTAGCGCGGAACAGTGCGCGCCAATAGTCCTCAGCGGTGCCGCTCGCGGGGCCGAGCGCGGCGGCGAGGCGTGCGGCAGTGGTGGCGGCCGACGTGATGGCGGTGACGACCTCGGCCTTGACGGCGTCATCGGCGGCCCAGATCAGCGCCGAGGGCTGGACGAAGCGCGCCCAGATGGTGGTATCGGCTAGCGCGCCGCTCGCGGCCCGGGCGAAAGTCGCCAGCCGCATGGTGGCGACCTTGGCGCGCAGGATCGCCCCTGCCGCCGCCCGCTCGTGATAGGACACCCGCGGCCAGATCGCGCTTTCCTTGCTGCCGGGGAGCAGCAGGTAGAAATCGAGCACGCCTTCAAGGGATCCGGTGCGCAGGTTCGACCCGTAGAACAGCACCGCCACCGCCCCTGCGGAGCTGGCGAGGGCGCGGGCGAAATCGGCGACAGCGGGATCGACGGGGGCGGCGAGGCGCGCGGCAATCCGCTCGGCGAGCGCCCCGGCGCTACCGCTCATGGGGCGACGAAGGCGAGCTCCGGCCCCTGCTCGATGCGATAATCGCCCGCGGGGAAGGCCTCGCCGTCGAGGATGAATTGGTCGCCGATCGACAGGCTGAACTGGGTCGCGGCCAACTGGTGGATGCCGCGCTCGCGCAGGGGGCCCTTGATCTTGCCGAGCAGCACCAGCGGGATCAGCGCGGTGGTACGGCGCGGGATCTGGTCGATCGCCACCAGCTTGAGCCCGTTGCGGAGCGGGCCGAAGGGCTTGATCCCGGCGGGCAGCCGCTCGAGGGTCGAGGCGAAGAGGAGCTGGCGCATCGCCGGATCGCCGTGGCCGCTATGCGCCATCGGCGCGTCCGCCGTGCCGAGGCCGATCGCCATCCGCGCGCCCTTGCGCCAGGCATTGCCGCGCCCGGCGAACAGCGATTGCAGCAGCGCCCACACGCCGGTGACCGCCACGACCATGCTGTCGAAGGCGCCCAGCTTGTGCGCGCTCTGCCCTGCCTGGGTTGCCTTGGTGAAGGCGCCCGCACCCATGATGAAGCCCGCCACGCGCTTGCCCGGCTCCTTCGAGGGCGAAACCAGCATCGGGCGGCGGTGGATGCGGCTGCCGTGATCGAGCGCGTCGATCGCGTCCTGCAGCCCCCAGTCCTCGGGGACGCCGAGATCGACCGTGAGCGCGTTCGTCTTGCCCTTCGGGAGCACCGCGATCGCGGGCCAGTCATCGCCGAACACCGCCTGTCCGCAGGTCAGCACGTCGCGCACCGTGCCGTCGCCGCCGTTGATGACGAGCAGATCGATGCCCTTGGCGGCGAATTCGGCGAGCGCCTGCGGCAGCTGTCCGCGCTCCCGCGGCTGGGCGATGTGGACGTGCGGGCAGATGCCGCAGTCGAAATCGGCACCGAGATTGCGGTGGCTGCGCGGATTGTAGATCACGCCGACCGTCGGAGCTTGCCCCGCATCGCGCACGCGGCGCACGCGGGCACGCGCCTTCACCGCGGGATCGAGCCGCGGAATCTGCGCAAATTCGTAGATCGGCGTTGCCATATTGGTCCTATATCGGTCGAAAAACTAACTTGCTACTGCAATGATGACCCTGAACTGTAACAGAACGGATCCCGCCAGATCGGTCTTCCACCGCGGAAAACAAGGGGGATGCGATGAAACCTAGCCCGCATAAGACGAGAATCTTTCACCGGATTGCCATCAATGTCGCGCAATTGCCGCAATGCGGCGGAAGGCGGGGTCAGTCGCCGGCTTCGAGGGTGCGGATCGTGAACTGGCTGACCAGCCGCTGCACGCCGGGCAGCGCGGAGAGGATCTCGCGGTGGATCCGCTCGTAGCTGTCATCGCCCGGCACCAGCACCTTGACGAGATAGTCGGACTGACCGCTCATCAGGTGTGCCTCGGCCACCTCGCGGGTGCGGGCAAGGGCGTCTTCGAAGGCCAGCATTGTCGCCTGCCGCTGGTCGGTGAGCGTGACCTGGACGAACACGGTGGAAGGATTGCCCCGCGCCGCGCGGGACAGCCGCGCCCGGTAGCCAAGGATCGCGCCGGTCTCCTCCAGCGCTTTCACGCGTCGGTGCGCGGCCGAGGGGCTGAGGCCCACCCGCTCGCCGAGCTGCTCGCCGGTGAGGCGCGAGTCCGCGGCCAGCAGCTCAAGAATTGTCCGGTCGATGCGGTCCATACGGGATTTTCATGCGCGCAGCGGGCGCCGGACGCAAGAATTTCCCGCCAAGACCCGCTCCCATGCCGATCATTGCGAAGAACCCGCTCGCCCCTCCTGCTACAAGCCGCGCGAGAGAGCAGAGCAGGAGATCCCCCATGCGCGTCGGCGTTCCCACCGAAATCAAGAACAATGAATACCGCGTCGGCCTGACCCCGGCAGCCGTCGCCGAACTGGTGCGGGCGGGGCACGAGGTGGTGGTGCAGGCAGGCGCGGGCGCGGGCGTGGATTTCCTCGACGCCGCCTACGTCGCCGCTGGCGCGCGCATCGTGGCCGACGCCCCTGCGGTGTTCGAGGCCGCGCAGATGATCGTAAAGGTCAAGGAGCCGCAGCCTTCCGAGATTGCGCTGCTGCGCCCCGACCACCTGCTCTTCACCTACCTCCACCTCGCCGCCGACAAGCCCCAGACCGAGGGGCTGATGGCGAGCGGGGCGACGTGCATCGCCTACGAAACCGTCACCGCCCCCGATGGCTCGCTGCCGCTCCTGAAGCCCATGTCCGAAGTCGCCGGACGGATGAGCGTCCAGTGCGGGGCGCATTATCTCGAAAAGCACCAGGGCGGGCGCGGGGTGCTGCTCGGCGGCGTGCCGGGGGTCGAGCCGGGCAAGGTGGTGATCCTCGGCGGCGGGGTTGCCGGGGTGAACGCGGCGCAGATGGCGGTGGGCCTGCGCGCCGATGTGACCATCTTCGACATCTCCAACCGCCGCCTCGCCGAGCTCGACATGACCTTCGGTAATCAGATCCGCACCGCCTTCTCCTCCAGCGCCGCGATTGCCGAAGCGGTGGCCGGGGCGGACCTCGTGATCGGCGCGGTGCTGGTCCCGGGCGCGGCGGCGCCCAAGCTGGTGACCCGCGCGATGATCGCCAGCATGCGGCCGGGCGCGGTGGTGGTCGACATCGCGATCGACCAGGGCGGCTGCTTCGAGACCAGCCATGCGACCACCCATGAGGACCCGGTGTTCACCGTGGACGGCGTGATCCATTACTGCGTCGCCAACATGCCCGGCGCGGTCGCGCGCACCTCGACCATCGCGCTCGGCAATGCGACGCTGCCCTTCGTGCTCAAGCTCGCGAACAAGGGCGCCGACGCCGCGATGGCGGGCGATCCGCATCTGGCGGCGGGGCTCAATGTCTCGGGCGGCAAGCTCCACATCGCCGCGGTCGCGCAGGCGCTCGGCCTGCCGCTCGGCTGACATCCCGATAGCAAGATTTCGCAAACCCTATCGCTTGTGATAGGCCTTCGCCAATGCAGGGGAATGATTCGCATTATCACGGGCGGCGCACACGCTTATGAGAGCGCCGCTGCAGGACTATGAGAGCTTCGATGCTTTCGTGGCCCGCGGGCTATCCCCTTCCGTTTCCGCCGAGGCCCGCGCTCTGCCCGGCAGCCGCAACGCACGCATCTTCCGCTTCCGCGCCGATACGCCCCTGCCCGACCCGGCGGTGCCCGAGCTGGTCCTGCATCTCCTGACGGCGGGCGAGCTGCGCTACGCCGCCGATTTCGGCTTCGGGCGGTTCGAGGGGATCAAGCGCCCTGGCCAGTTCGACCTCGCCCCGCCCGGCACGCATGGCCATTTCGAGTGCGATAGCCCGTTCGAATTGCTTTCGCTGAGCGTGCCCTGGACCGCGATCGGCACGATCGCCGAGAACGCGGGCCTCGCACCGATCGAGGATTTGGGGGCGCTGCACGCACAGATGATCGAATGCCCTTCGATCAGCTACCTCATCGGCCAATTGTGGCGCGAGGGCCGAGAGCGGGATCCGATGGCCACACAGTTCTCGGACGCGGCGCTGTCGGCGGTGGTCCTGCAACTGCTTCGCCTTGCGGGTGTGCCGAAGCGCGCGGTGCCCCCGGCGATCGCCAGGGGCGGTCTCGCGCCATGGCAGATCAAACGCGTCAAGGAGTGGATCGAGGCCGATCTTGCGGGCGAGCACCCGGTCGAACGCCTCGCCGCGCTGATCTCGCTTTCGCCGTTCCACTTCGTGCGCGCTTTTGCGGCGAGCGTCGGCAAGCCGCCGCACGCCTATATCATCGAGCGTCGCATGACCGAGGCGCGCCGGCTGCTGCGCGAGACCGATACCGACATCACCGAGATCGGCCTGTCTGTCGGCTATTCGGGCGGCGGGGCCTTTGCCCGCGCGTTCCGCCAGCACAACGGGATCAGCCCCAGCGCCTACCGCCGTTTGCGCTGAACTGCGCACCCTGCTCGATAAAGGGGACTTCAGCGCAACTCGCGCGCCCGCTAGGCTGGCGCGATGCGCCACAGCTGCGCCAAGGGGACTTGCCGATGACCAACCCGCTGACCTTCAGCCTCGCCATGGCGCTTGCCGCCGCGATGCTGCCTGCCGCCGCCTTCGCCCAGACCGCCGCCGCGCCCGCCGCACAGAGCGAGGACGCGAGCCTCACCGCCTTTCTCGACGCCGAATTCGCCGTCTGGGTGAAGACCCAGCCGCAGCTGGCCACAAGGCTCGGGATCAAGCAGGGCGGCGACCGCTGGAACGACAATTCGGACGAGGCCGCCCGCGCCGAGGTCGAATGGCGCAAGGCCAGCGTCGCGCGGATGAAGGCGCAGTTCGACCGCGCCAAGCTCTCGCCTGCCGCGCAGGTCAATTACGACATCTGGGCGCTCGAGGCCGAGCGGGCCGAGATCGCGCTCGCTAACCGCATCTATCGCCCGCCGTTCTATTCGCGGCTCTATTCGGCGCACAGCCAGCTCCCCGATTTCCTGATCAACACCCACACCGTCGCCGACACCGCCGACCTCAGGAATTATATCGGCCGTCTGAATAGCATGCCCGCCGTATTGGCGGCCGCGCTCGAGCGGTCGCAGGCGAGCCAGAGGGCGGGGATCAACCCGCCGCGCTTCCAGTTCGAGACGATCATCGAAGGCAGCCGCAAGCTGACCTCGGGCGCGCCTTTTGGCGAGGGCCCGGACGCCGCGTTGTGGGCCGACATCAAGGCCAAGACGGCGGCGCTGGTCGCGGCCGGCACGCTGCCTCAGGCCGAGGCCGATGCGCTGCTCGCGGAGGCGAAGGCCGCGATCCTCGCGCTCCAGCCCGCTTACGCGGCAATCATCCAGTGGGCCGAGGCCAGCCTGCCGACCGCGCCCAGCGGCAAGGTCGGCGCGCTGACCCTGCCGGGGGGCCTCGAATATTACGAGCGCGAGTTGAAGCTCGTCACCACCACCGACATGACGGCAGCCGAGATCCATGCGACGGGCCTTGCCGAAGTCGCCCGGATCGAGGCCGAGCAGGATGCGCTGGCCCGCCAGGCCGGGTTTGCCGACCGCCACGCCTTCTATGCCGAGCGCAAGCGCCTCTACCCGCCGCGCCAGTATGACGATGCGGCGAGGAAGGAATATCTCGACACCGCCAATGCCTTCGTCGCCAAGACCCGCACGCTGCTGCCGGGCTGGTTCGGCGAGCTGCCCGCCTACGGGATCGAGGTGGTGCGCGAGCCCGCCTTCTCCGAAGTCGCGGGCGGCGCCGCCCACGCCTCGGCCCCGAGCCCCGACGGCAAGCGCCCCGCGAAGACCTATGTCCACCTCGTCGGCACCGTGCCCGATCCGGCGGCGATGTACACGCTGATGTGCCACGAGGCGATCCCGGGCCACAACATGCAGGGCGACATCCAGGTGCGCCAGCAAGGCGGGCCCAAGTTCCGCGCGGTCACCGGCTATGTCGCGTTCGGCGAGGGCTGGGGCCTCTATGCCGAGGCGGTGTGCAAGGAGATGGGCGCCTATCCCGACATCGCGGCGGACTTCATGCGCCTCGATGCCGAGTTGTTCCGCGCCGCGCGGCTGGTGGTCGACACCGGCATTCACGCGCTCGGCTGGACCGAGGACGAGGCGGTCACATACATGAACGAGACCGGCCGCCAGCCGATCGAACGCTCCCGATCCGAGGTGCGGCGCTACATCACCCTCCCCGGCCAGGCGACCGGCTACAAGATCGGGATGCTCAAGATCATGGAATTGCGCGCGCGGGCCGAGGCCAAGCTCGGCGCGAAGTTCGATGTGAAGGGCTTCCACGACCTCCTGATCGCCAGCGGATCGCAGCCGCTCTCGATCCTCGAGCGGCGGGTGGATGCATGGATCGCGGCGCGGGCGAAGGGGTGAGGAATAACGCTCGCGGCGGGGCGCCCGACAGGATTGCTCCGCGGCTGCGCCGCTCCGCCAGCTGCGCGCCTGCGGCGCTCCGCTTCCGAACGAGGTTCGCTCCGTCATGAAACGCCAAAGGCGCGGCCCTCCTTGCGGAAGGCCGCGCCTTTGGCGCACCCGACAGGATTCGAACCTGTGACCTCTGCCTTCGGAGGGCAGCGCTCTATCCAGCTGAGCTACGGGTGCATCGCCGTGCGCGGGCATTGTTGCGCGCGGGCGGCCGCTTAGCAAGAGGCGGGCGGCGGCGCCACACAATTGTGCGGTGCCCGGCCCTCCCTCCCGGGGGTAGACTCGGGAGGGGCTTTAACCAATCGGCAAGCATGCGCTCATAAGCTCTGGCCCATGGCAACGCTTCCGCCCGAGCCGATTCTCCCCGAGGCCTCCGCCCCCGTGCCGGCGCCCGAGGTGCTGGCCGAGGCGCTCGTCGCGCTGCACGGGCAGGCGGCGGCGCTCGCGCTGCTGGCGCGGCTTGCGCCCGAGCCGGTCGAAATCGGCGGCGAGCTTGGCACCATTATCACCCGCGCCGCGCCGTGGCAGCGCGCGCTGGTCGCCCGCACCGTGGCCGATTGCGCGGCGATGCTCGACACTGGCCTTGCCGCGCTCGGCACGCTCACGCGCCGCGGTCAGGACACCTCCGCCCCCGCGCTGGTGCTGTGGCGCGAATTCCACGCCGCGCGCACGGCGATGGTGAGCGTGCTCGAGGCCCCGGCGACCGAACCCGCTTGACCGCAGGCTTGACTGCGTTCCACTTTCGTTCCAACTCTGGGCCATGTCCGGCGCTCCGTCCCTCGCTCCTGATTCGCCGATCCTCACCGCGAGCGATGTCGCGCGGGGGATCGGCCGGCTGTTCGCGCGCAACGACATCTGGTGCCTGCCCGAGGTGCCGCTCAAGAACGGCCGCCGCGCCGACCTGATGGGGATCGATGCCAAGGGGTTGATCGTGATCGTCGAGATCAAGGTCGCGCGCGCCGATCTGCTCGGCGATGCCAAGTGGCCCGACTATCTCGATTTCTGCGACCGGTTCTATTGGGGCCTGCCCCCTGCGCTCGATCGCAGCCCGCTGGAGAGCGAGGCTTACCGGCCCGGCACCTGCGGCGTGATCGTCGCCGATGGCTATGATGCCGAGATCCTGCGCTCCGCCGCGCTGGAGCCGCTCGCCCCGGCGCGCCGCAAGGCGCAGGTCGAGCATCTCGCGCGGGCGGCGATGCGGCGGCACATGGCGCTGCTCGACCCGCTGGCGACCACGTTGGACGCGCACGGCTGAGTTAGGCCTGTCGCGGCCTGCGGATTTGCGGCATAGCTGCCCCGCCATGCTCCCCGCCGACACCCCCGTCCCGCTTGCGCTGCTGATCGTCAGTCTGGCGGTCACGCTGATCGTCGCGCTGCGTTACGTGCTGACGAGCGGGCTGTTCGCCTATGCGACGGCGAAGATGCGCCCCGGGCTCTACGCCGGCAAGCGCGCGCAGATCGGCCGCGAGGTGCGCTGGTCGCTGCTCTCGGCGGCGATCTACGGGACGCCCGCGGGGATCGTGCTGTGGGGCTGGAAGCACCACGGCTGGACGCTGATGACCGCCGACTGGGCGGTGCTGCCCCTGTGGTATCACCCGGTCTCGCTGCTTATCTATCTCTTCGTGCAGGACACCTGCTTCTACTGGAGCCACCGCTTCATGCACCGGCCCAAGTGGTTCCGGATCGCGCATGCGGTCCACCACGACAGCAAGCCGCCCACGGCATGGACCGCGATGAGCTTTCACCCGATCGAGGCGGTGACCGGCGCGGTGGTCGTGCCGGTCCTGGTGTTCCTGGTGCCGATCCATGTCGCCGTGCTCGGCCTCGTGCTGACCATCGCGACGGTGATGGGGGTCACCAATCACATGGGGTGGGAGATGTTCCCGCGCTGGCTCGTTCATTCGCCGCTAGGGAACTGGCTGATAACCGCCAGCCATCACGAGCGTCATCACGAGGAATACAGATGCAATTACGGGCTCTATTTCCGGCTTTGGGACCGGCTGTGCGGGACGGACAAGGGGCTCTCGAAGCGGATCGTCGCCGAGGCGGGGCACGCCGGAAGCGCGGCGGCATGAGGCGCGCGCTTGCTCTGGCAGGGCTGGCGGCGGGGCTGGCCGCGGCGGCTCCGGCGCAAGCGGGCGAGGTGGTGATCACCGTCACCGACGTGCGCTCGGCCAAGGGCGTGATCCGCGCCTGCATGACCACGCGCGCGGACATCTTCCCCAAATGCGTCAACGATCCCAATGCCTATCGTACCGTGGTGCCCGCGACCACGAAGGAAATCCGCTTCACCGGCGTGAAGCCCGGCGCCTACGGGATCGCGCTGCTGCATGACGAGAACAACAACGGCAAGGCCGACCGCGCGATGGGGATGATGCCCAAGGAGGGCTATGGCTTCTCGCGCGATGCGCCGGTGAAGATGGCGCCGCCCAAGTTCAAAGACGCGGTGATGCAGGTGGGCGAGGGCACGCAGCGCCTGACCATCAAGATGAGGTATTTTCTCTAGGTCGCGCTGACGCGCGACGCAGACCTCCCGCCCCGCCTCCCCACCCGGCCACCAATAGTACCACTATGTTATGGTGGGCGGGAGGTCTGCGCCACCGAAGGTGGCCGCAATCAAAGACCGCCTAGCCCTCGTAGGGCTCCAGCACGCAGCCGTATCCCTCGCGGTAGGTCGCGGTGGCGCTGGCGACCAGTGGGAAGCGCGCGGTGACGCTCTTCGTTTCGTTGTCCTCGACCAGCGTGACTGCTTCCATCCCGGCGAGCTTGTCCTTCGCGCAGTCCCCGAGCGGACGGCCCGCGACATAGCGGCACGAGCACGCCACCCGCGCCGAATAGGCCGCCGACACGCTGCCGTAGCCATTGATCTCGCTGCGGAAGGCGAAGGCCGCTGTGCCGAGGCCGGCGGCGATGATCGCGAGCAACCACAGGCCCCAACGCCGCCTTGTGCGAGGACGCGCTGCTGCGGGTGATTTCGCCATTGCCAAGCCTTCATGCTTCGGGGAATGAGGGCGCGATGACCCTCAGCGACGCCGTCCTTAACCGCGCCTTTCCGCTGGCGCCAGCCCTCCTGATGCTCGCTGGCTGCGGCGCGGCGCCGGCGGCCGAGGCTCCGCTGACCGAGGAGGCCAAGGCCGCCGTCACCAGGGATGCGGGCGCGCCGAAGGACCGGCTGGCGCGCGAGATCGACGACCTGTTCACCATGCCCGGCCTCGGAGAGACCCGCGCGGTGGTGCTTATGGCGAACGGCAAGCTCGCCGCCGAGCGCTATGGCCCGGGCTACAGCAAGGACACCCGCTTCATCAGCTGGTCGATGGCCAAGACCGTGACCGGCGTGCTGATCGGGATGCTGGTCTCCGACGGGCTGCTGGCGCTCGATTCGCCCGCCCCCGTCCCGCTGTGGCAGCGCCAGGGCGATCCGCGCGGCGAGATCACCCTGCGCCACCTGCTCCAGATGAGGAGCGGCCTCAGGCACACCGAGGCAGGCGATCCGCCTTACGAGTCCTCCGAGGTCAGGATGCTGTTCCTCGACGGGCGCGACGACATGGCCAAGTGGGCCGAGGAGCAGCCGCTCGAGGCCGAGCCGGGCAAGCGCTTCGAATATTCCTCGAACACCAGCGTCATCCTCGCCGATATCGCCGCGCGCGCGCTGACCAGCAGCGACAAGCCCGAGGCGCGGCGCAAGGCGGTAGCCGATTACCTGCACCAGCGGCTGTTCGGCCCGCTCGGCATGACCAGCATGGTGCCCGAGTTCGACGCCTCGGGCACGCTGATCGGCGGCTCGCTGATGCACGCCACCGCGCGCGACTGGGCGAAGTTCGGCGAGTTCCTGCGCCGCAAAGGCCGCGCGCCGGGCGGCGAACAGCTCGTCCCGCAACGCTGGGTCGAGGCGATGGTCACCCCCTCGCCGGCAGCTGCGCATTACGGCTTCCAGATCTGGCTCAACCGCCCCGTCCCCGGCCGCGCGCCCGAGGACCACCCGCTCTTCCCCGACCGCGCGCCTCACAGCATGTTCAGCCTGATCGGCCACATGGGCCAATATGTGCTGGTCTCGCCGAGCCAGCAGGTGACGCTGGTGCGCCTCGGCCATTCGGACACCGCGCAGCGCCCGCCGATGCTGCAACAGGCGGCCGATGTGCTGGAGCTCTATCCGGAGAGGTGACCTCTCAAGAGGAGAGGTCAGAGGTAGAACGCGCCCTCGACCACCGTCACGCAGGGCCCGCCGAGCCACGCGCGCTCACCATCGAGCCGGAGCGTCAGATCGCCGCCCCGCTGGCTCGCCTGATGCGCGCTGAAGCTCTCGCGACCCAGCTTCTTCGCCCAGAACGGGGTCAGCACCGCATGGGCCGAGCCGGTGACCGAATCCTCGTCCACCCCGCCGCCGGGCACGAAGACGCGGCTGACGATGTCGGTCTTGTCCCCGGGCGCGGTACAGATGAACTGGTCGGTGCCCAGCGCCCCGAGCCCGCGGATGTCGGGATCGAGCGCGCGGACCTCGGCCTCGTTCTCGAACAGGAAGATGTTGTAGCGCCCCTCGTTGCGCCACACCTCAAGCGGAGTCGCGCCGAGCAACGCGACCGCTTCGGGATAGTCACCCGGCGTCGTGTGGATCGCGGGGAGCGCCAGCTCGTAGCCCTCCCCCGCCTTCACAACTTCGAGAATGCCCGATTTGCGCGTGCGGAAGGTGATCCGCTCACCCCCGTCGCGCCCGAGGAGAATATGCCCGCTCGCCAGCGTCGCATGGCCGCACAGCGCGATTTCATAGGTGGGGGTGCACCAGCGCAGCTCCCAATCGGCCTCTCCGGTCGTATCGCGCACCACGAAGGCGGTTTCGGCGAAGAGGTTCTCACCGCCGATCTGCACGAGGGTCTCATCGGGCAGCCACTCCTCGAGCACCATCACCGCCGCCTGATTCCCGCCGAAGGGGGCCGCAGCGAAGGCATCGACGTGCCAGTAGGGGATTTTCTGGGGCATTTGCGAAGGTTCCTCAGGGGTAGAGCAGCGTGTCCGACCACGACGCGTCGGGAGCGGAGCGGGTGAATTCGCGGCGATCATGCAGCCGGTTGTCGCGATCAATCCAGAATTCGATTCTTTGCGGGGACAAAGTGAAACCTGTCCAGTGCGGCGGGCGGGGCACCTTGCCGGTCGCCTCGTGCTCGGCCCAGATTTCCTGCACGCGGTCGATATAGGTCTGGCGCTCGGGCAAGGGGCGCGACTGGTCGCTCGCCGCGCTGCCGACCTGGCTCTTGTAGGGGCGCGAATGGAAATAGGCGTCGGCGCGCTCGGGGCTCACCTCGGTCAGCGGGCCCTCGATCCGGATCTGGCGGCGCAGGCTCTTCCAGTGGAACAGCAGCGCGGCCTGCATGTTGGCGCGGATCTCGCCCCCCTTCCGGCTTTCGGCATTGGTGAAGAAGGTGAAGCCGCCCCCGGCGATCTCCCCTTTGCCGTGCCCCTTCAGCAGCACCATCCGCACCGAAGGCGCGCCGCCCGGGGTGGCGGTGGCGAGCGCCATCGCGTTGGGATCGTTGAGCTCCCCCACCTGCGCAGCGGCGAACCATTCCTCGAACAGCACGAAGGGATCGGAGCCGGCAGGCAGCACGCTGTCGGCCAGCTGGGCATCGTCGAGCGGAACGGGATCGGACATCGGCAAAGGCTCCTCGGATTGGCTGCGGCGATAGCGACGCACATACGCCCCGAAAAGTGACAATCCGCGCCGCAGCGCATTGCTTGTCGATGCAGTCGTCTGGCGCTAGGGTTGCTAAATGGAGATTTTCTATATCGTTTTCGGCCTTGGCCTCTTCCTGGCTGGGCTGGGCTATTGCGGATGGAAGGTCTGGCAGATGGGACGGCGGGGCTGGAAGGATCAGGTTTGGATCTGGTCGGGCGCCAATCGCGCGGCGCGCTTCATCCTGTTCATCCTTGGCGCGCAGATCGTGGTCCGGTGGGTGTGGCGCGGGTGGAGCGAGGAAGTGCTGTTCTATCTCATCTTCACGTTCATCCTCGTCCCCATCCCCTACGCCGCCTACATCATCGGGCGGCTGCTCGGCATGCGGGATCGCGCGAAGAACGGCATCCGTCTGTCCTGAAACAGCGCGCTCGCGGGACAAGCACCCGGCGCAAGCTTGCGCCGGCGCGCTGTCTCACCTAGCTAACTCACCATGCGCGATCTTTACGCCACGCTCGGAATACCCCGCACGGCCTCCGAGGCCGACATCAAGAGCGCCTATCGCAAGCTCGCCAAGGAGCTGCACCCCGATCGCAACAAGGACAACCCCAAGGCCTCCGAGAAGTTCTCGGAGGTGACGCGCGCCTATGACCTGCTGTCGGACAAGGCCAAGCGCGCGCAATATGATCGCGGCGAGATCGATGCCGATGGCAATCCCGCCAACCCCTTCGCCGGAATGGGCGCCCGCGGCGGTTTCGGGCCGGGCTATGGCCGGGGCGGCACTTACGGCGCCGGTCCCCGCGGTGCCCCGGGCGGCGGCGATTTCGGCGGGTTCGGGGCCGATGACGTCGATCTCAGCGACCTGTTCGAAGGCCTTTTCGGCGGGCGCAAGCCGCAGCCGGGCCCGGCGCCGCGCCGCGGATTCGGCCGCCAACCCCCGCCCCCGCCGCCCAAGCGCGGCCCCGACATCCATTACCGGCTCGCGGTGCCCTTCGTCGATGCCGCCGCCGGCCGCGACCAGCGCATCACGCTCGCCGATGGCAAGGCAATCAATCTGAAGCTCCCGGCAGGCGTCGAGGACGGCACGATGATGCGCCTCAAGGACAAGGGCCACCCGGGTACCGGCGGCAATGGCGACGGGCTGGTGATGATCGAGATCGGCAGCCACCCCTTCTTCCGCCGCGAGGGCGACAATATCCGCATGGACCTGCCGATCACCCTCGACGAGGCCGTGCGCGGCGCCAAGGTCAAATGCCCGACGGTCGACGGCGCGGTGATGCTGACGATCAAGCCGGGGAGCAGCAGTGGTACGGTGTTGCGCCTCGCCGGCAAGGGCTGGAGCCGAAAGAACGGCGCCGTGACCGATGGCAAGCCGGAACGCGGCGACCAGCTGGTGACGCTCGAAATCCAGCTGCCTGCCGATCTTGCGGCGCTGGAACAACGGCTCGAAGGCTGGGTAGACCCCGCCCGCCCGCGCCAGAAATTCGGATTGTAGCGCAGGGCCTCAAGGAGCCCGAGATGCCCGCCAACGCCCGCACACGCCCGGACATGGGCCCGGAAGAACCCGAAGTCCGCTCGCATTCCCCCGAGGCCCGCAAGCGGCGCGCGCGCGGAGATGGGGCGGAGGAAGGCAAGGGCATCGCCGCCGGCCTGCGCCGCCAGCTCGGCCCCGGCACCCGCATCTTCGAGGTCGCCGGACGGGTGCTTGCGGGAACCTACAACGAAGGTTTCATCCACGCCGGGAACCTCGCCTACCTGTCGATGGTGGCGATCTTCCCGTTCTTCATCCTCGGCGCAGGGCTGTTCGAGCTGATCGGCGGGCGCGAGAGTTCCGAGGGGATGATCGCGGCGATCGGCCTCGCGCTGCCGCCCACGGTCGCCGAGGTGATCGCGCCGGTCGCGGCCGATGTGATGGCGGCGCGATCGGGCTGGCTGCTGGTGCTGGGCGCGGGCGTGGCGCTGTGGACGGTCTCGAGCCTGATCGAGACGATCCGCGACATCCTGCGCCGCGCCTACGGCACCAAGGCGCGGCTCGCCTTCTGGCGCTATCGGCTGCTGTCGGCAGGCCTGATCCTCGGGGCGGTGCTGGTGCTGATGATCTCGCTCTTCTCGCAGGTCGTGATCGGCGCGGTGCAGCAGGTGATCGACGCGCGCCTGCCGCAGCTGGGCGAGCTGATCGCGTGGCTGCGCCTGTCGCGAATCGTGCCCGCGCTGGGCCTCGGCGGATCGCTGTGGGTGCTGTTCCTGACCCTCACCCCCCGCTCCTATCGCGGCAAGGCCTTTCCCAAGTGGCCCGGCGCGCTGTTCACCACGCTGTGGTGGCTGGGCGTGACGACCGCGCTGCCGATCGTGCTGCGCGGGGTGTTCACCTATGATCTCACCTATGGCAGCCTTGCCGGAACGATGGTGACGCTGTTCTTTTTCTGGCTCGTCGGCCTCGGCCTCGTTATCGGCGCACAATTGAACGCAGCGCTGGCCGAACCCGAAAAGCTGGCAAGCGAGGAGACGACAGGATGAATGCAACGACGGGGGCCGGCCTGATGCAGGGCAAGCGCGGGCTGATCATGGGGCTCGCCAACGACAAGTCGCTTGCGTGGGGCATCGCCAGGAAGCTGGCCGAACAGGGCGCCGAGCTCGCCTTCTCCTACCAGGGCGAGGCCCTCGCCAAGCGGGTCATCCCGCTCGCCGCCGAGCTCGGCAGCGATTTCACCTTCGAATGCGACGTGTCGAAGATGGAATCACTCGATGCCGCCTTCGCCACGCTTAAGCAGCGCTGGGAAACGATCGACTTCGTCGTCCACGCGATCGGCTTTTCCGACAAGAACGAACTGCGCGGGCACTTTGTCGACACCAGCCTCGACAACTTCCTGCTGACGATGAACGTCTCGGTCTATTCGCTGGTCGCGATCGCCCAGCGCGCGGCGGCGATGATGCCCGAAAGCGGGGGCGCGATCCTGACGCTCAGCTATTACGGCGCCGAGAAGGTCGTGCCGCATTACAACGTCATGGGCGTCGCCAAGGCCGCGCTGGAGACGAGCGTGAAGTATCTCGCCAACGACCTCGGCCCCCGCGGCATCCGCGTCAACGCGATCAGCGCCGGGCCGATCAAGACCCTCGCGGCGAGCGGGATCGGCGACTTCCGCTACATCCTCAAGTGGAACGAATACAATTCGCCGCTGCGCCGCAATGTCACGATCGAGGATGTCGGCGGGGCCGGACTCTATCTCCTGTCGGACCTCGCCTCGGGCGTGACGGGGGAGACCCACCATGTCGATGCGGGCTACCACATCGTCGGCATGAAGCAGGAAGACGCGCCCGATATCGCGCTTTCGTAACACACCGGCCGCAAAGGGCACTTCCATGCGCACCGTTCTCGTCACCGGCACCGCCGGGTTCATCGGCTTTCACCTGTCGCAATTGCTGCTCGAGGAAGGCTTCCGCGTCGTCGGCTATGACGGCATGACCGATTACTACGATGTGCGGATCAAGCAGCGGCGCCACCAGATGCTGCTGCAGCACCCGCATTTCAGCTGCACCGAGGGGATGCTCGAGGATCTCGACACCCTGCGCGCGCTGGCGCTGGCCGAAAAGCCCGACGTGATCGTCCACCTCGCCGCGCAGGCAGGGGTGCGCTACAGCCTCGAGAACCCGCGCGCCTATGTCGATGCGAACCTGATCGGCACCTTCAACGTGATGGAGTGCGCGCGCGAACTGGGCGTCGATCACCTGCTGATGGCGTCGACCTCATCGGTCTACGGCGCGAATACCGAGATGCCTTTCGATGAAGGGCAGAAGGTCGATACCCCGCTCACCTTCTACGCCGCGACCAAGAAGGCGAACGAGGCGATGGCGCATTCCTACGCGCACCTGTGGACCCTGCCGACGACGATGTTCCGCTTCTTTACGGTCTACGGGCCGTGGGGGCGGCCCGACATGGCGCTGTTCAAGTTCACCAAAGGCGTCCTCGAAGGCACCCCGATCGACATCTACAACAATGGCGAGATGTACCGCGATTTCACCTACGTCACCGATCTGGTGCGCGGCATCCGCCTGCTGATCGACGCCGCCCCGGTGCGGCCCGAGAGCCCGGAGGACATCGCGCCGGGCGACAACCTCTCGCCCGTCGCGCCGTTCCGGGTGGTCAATATCGGCAATGGCGACAAGGTCCGGCTGATGGACTTTATCGAGGCGATCGAAGCGGAATGCGGGCGCGCGGCGGTGAAGAACTTCATGCCGATGCAGACCGGCGACGTCCCCGCAACCTGGGCCGATGCCTCGTTGCTCAAGAGCCTGACGGGCTACGCGCCGCAAACCCCGTTCCGCGAGGGCGTGGCGCGCTTCGTGGCGTGGTACCGGGACTATTACCGCGTCTGACGCGCCGCGATTCCCCCTCCTCCCGGGGAGGCGGGCGACGGTGAGAGTTGCGAAGCAGGGCTCGGCCTGACGGCCTCGGCGTGGCCGCTGGCGGGGAGACCCCACCCCCCAACCCCTCCCCACGGGGAGGGGTGCGTAAGGCAGAACTACTTCGGCGGAACAGGCGGCGGGGTCTGCCCCTCGCCGGGAAGCTCGCCCTGCCGCTCCTTCTCGAGCCGCTGCATGTATTCGCGCTCGATCATCTCGACGCGCTCCTGCTCGGCGGCGGCTTGGGCGTCGATGGTGGAGAGGCGTTCCTGGCGGGCCTGTTCGATCAGCAGACCGAAGCGGACGGCGTCGGCTTCCGACTTGTCCTTGTAGGCGGCTTCGATGAATTTCTGGTTGCAGCCGGTGAACCCGCCCGCACCCGCCGGCGAGCAGCTCATGGTGCCGAAATCGCCGACATACTTGATCTCGTCGACCTGCCGCGCGCGCGAGCGGTTGGCGGGATCGTCGGAGTAGCGCAGGTTGGAGGGGATGCGGTAGCGCTCCTCCTCGACCAGGATCTCGCACACCACCACCTCGCCGGGCTGGGCGACGGGGCATTCGTCCTTGCTGTAAGCGATCACCATGTTGATCTTCTCGTCCGCGCTCTGGGCAGCGGCGGGGCTCGCGGCGGCGACGAAAGCGAGGGCGGCGAGCGAGACGGCGGGGGCGAGCAGGCGCTTCATGGTGCAGGTGTCCTCTGTGTCGCGCGAAGGCGAGGCACCAGCCATGCCCCCGGGCGGGAGGGTTTGTCTAGGCCTGAGGGGCTGAACCGCCCGTGAAGATGGCACGAAGCGGCAAACGCAGACAAAAGCGGCGAGCATCGAGCCCCCTCCCCCGGCCCCTCCCGCAAGGGGAGGGAGGCGTGGGCGCAGCTTTATGCGCCAAACTTCGGCCAAGCCGAAAAGCGCTGGATCGGCCCACAGGGCCGCAAGGCCGACTGGCCGCCCGCAGGTGCCCGGCACGGAGCGAAGCGCAGTGGAGGAACAGCGCCGAGGACGAGGGCGCGGAGGCGCCCTCGCACACAAAAACTCCTAAACCCTCTCGCTGATCCGGATCGCGATCCGGCACCCCAGCCGGATCGCGCCCGCGAGCAGCGGATAGGCCGGCGCACGCTCGGCGCCGTTGGCGAGCGCCGAATCCCGGTGCTCGCGCTCTTCCTCGCGGAATTCGGCGATCATTGCGGCAAGCTCGGGGTCCGCGCCCGAGGCTTCGAGCGCGTCGAGCTGGTCGGAATAGTGCTTGTCGATCTCGGTCTCGACCGCGGCGGTGCAGGCCATCGCCGCCTCGGGCCCGAGCAGCGCCGTGCCCGCGCCCAGCGCATAGCCCGCCGCAGACCAGAACGGGTGGAGTGCGGTCGGCCGCACGCCGCGCTTCGCCAGCAGCGCGTCGAACTTCTTGCGGTGCTCGGCCTCCTGCGCGGCCATGTGGCGGATCTCGGCCGAATGCGGCCCGCGATCGCCCATCACGGCAAGCTGGCCTTCATAGATGCGGGTCGCGCCGAATTCCCCGGCCTGGTCGACGCGGATCATGCGATGAAGGTCTTTGCGGTCCATGGTCGGCTCCTTTCGCGCCTTTTTGTCGCATCGCCGAGCAGCCGAAAACCGGTTCCCACTTTTCGGCGCGATGCTGGCCTTACTTCCGATACGCAGCCAGCGCCACCACGGCTGCACCGCCGGCCATCGAGAAGAGGAAATTGAAGCCCGCAAGGCTGATGCCCCACAGCTCCCATTGCGGGATGTCGCAGGCCACGACGTGCGAGGAGAAATCGAGCGCGGCGCTGGCGGGGCCGGTGGCGGTGCAGTTGGTGATCCCCTCCCACCAGCCATACTCGACGCCCGCATGGAAGCCGCCGATCAGCCCCGAGGCGATGATCGCGAGGCCCGCGAGCACGACCAGCACCCGCCCCGGCCTCACCGCGAAGGCCGCCAGGCCGAGCGCCACGGCGGCGAAATGCGGATAGCGCTGCCACCAGCACATCTCGCAAGGGAACAGGCCGAAGCCGTACTGCGACACATAGGCCCCGCCGAGCAGCGCAGCCGGAACCAGCACGGCAAGCGCGCGGGCCTTGCCCAAGTTGTCCATCGTGAGGCCCCTAGGGTTTCGCGGCGCGCTGGGTGCCGGGGCGCAGCGCGACGGTGCTCTTGGTGGTACGGCGCAGGGTGTCAGCGGCGTAGTTCAGCTGGAAGTCCTTGATCCCCTTCGCCTCGAGCTCGGCAGCGGTGAGCTGGAAGCGCGGATCCGAGATCTTGTCGCCCTCCATCTCCTCGTCCTTGAGGCCGATCTCGTTGATGAGGTGCCCGCGCAGATCGCTCTCGCGGGTCTGGTACTTCTGGCGCAGCACGAAATCGGGGTCGGAGATCTGCGGCACGGCGATGTCGGGCTTGATCCCGCCCTCCTGCACCGAGCGGCCCGCGGGGGTGTAGTAGCGCGCGGTGGTGAGCTTCAGCGCGGCGTCCTTGCCGAGCGGCAGCAGCGACTGGACCGAGCCCTTGCCGAAGCTGCGCTCGCCCATGATCAGCGCGCGACGGTGATCTTGCAAGGCGCCCGCGACGATTTCCGAGGCCGAGGCCGATCCGGCGTTGATCAGCACGATCATCGGCACGCCTTCGGCCATGTCGCCGCGGTAGACGGTCTCGGCATCGTAGAGCATCGTCTCGCCCCGCGCGCGGCCGCGCTGGCTGACGATGCGCCCGTCAGTGAGGAACAGGTCCGAGAGCGCGACCGATTCGTCGAGGCTCCCGCCGGGGTTGTTGCGCAGGTCGAGCACCAGCCCGGCGATGCGCCCGCCCGGGGCCTTCTTCCTGAGCGCCTGCCACTCGCTGAACACATCCGCGCCGACATTGGCGGAGAATTCGTTGACGGTGATGAGCGCGATATTGCCGCTCAGCAGCTCGGAAGTGACCGGCTCGAGCTCGATCACGCCGCGGGTGACGCTCACTTCCAGCGGCTCCTCGCGGCCTTCGCGGAAGATCGTCAGCTTGATCGAGGTGCCCTTGGGCCCGCGCATCTGCGCGACGGCGTCATCGAGCTTGGTGTCGACGATCAGACGGCCATCGATATGCGTGATGAAATCGCCTGCCTTGATGCCCGCCGCTTCGGCCGGGCTGCCGCGGAACGGCGAGACGACCTTCACCGCCCCGTCCTGCATCACCACCGACAGGCCGAGGCCCTGGTACTGCCCGTCGATCATCGTCTCCAGCCGCTGGAGATCGCCGCCGTCGAGATAGGCCGAGTGCGGATCGAGCGCGGCGAGCATCCCGTCGATCGCGCCGCGGATCAGCGTCTCGTCGTCGACCGGCTCGACATAGCTCGCCTTCACCCGCTGGAAGACCGCGAAGAGCTTGGCGAATTCGGGTGCGGCGCGGCCATCGACCTGCGCCATGGTGGCGGTGGTGGCGGGGATCAGCGCGATCGAGGTGACCAGCGCGGCGCTGCGCAGGAGGGCGGCGATGTTCATGAGGCGTGCGGGGCTCCTTTGTCACATGAATGTATAGGTTTGCCGGGATGAACGCCAGATAACTCATCGCCGCATGCCGGGGTGTGCCAGCCGGGGGCAATGCGCGCGCAGGTCCTTTCCGGCGGCGCGCGCTTATCGCAGATATTGCAAGGGGTTGACCGGCTTGCCGCCCTGCCGCAGCTCGATCGTCACCGGGCTCTGCCCCCCGGTCGCGCGGCCCAGCGGCGATCCGCCGATGACGTTGTCGCCGACCGCCACGTCGACCTTTTCGAGCCCGGTGACGAGGCTGGTCCAGCCGCCTGCGTGCTCGATGATGACGATTCGCCCGAAGCCGCGATAGGCCCCCGCAAAGGCGACCCGCCCGCGCGCCGGGGCGACGACCTGGGCCTGGGCCGCAGGAGCGAGGGTGACGCCGGTCGAGGCAAGGCCGCTCGCGCGTTTCGCCCCGAAGCCCACCAGCGTGCGGCCCTGCACGGGGAGCTGGAACGCGGGTGGCGGCGCGGCGGTGCCCGGTGCTGGTGGGGGTGCGGGCGCGGGTTCGGAGGGGAGCGCGGCGGAAAGGTCCGCCGGGCGCAGCACCGGGCCGGGGAGCGCGGCGAGTGCATCGCGCAGCGCCGCCACCTCGCCGAGCTTGCCGACAAGGCCATCGAGATCGCGCGCCTCCTCGGCCAGTGCCAGCGCCCGCTCGGCCTCACGCAGCGCGGCCCCGCGCGCGGTGCGCGAGGCGAGGCGCTGCTGCTGTTCGAGCGCGGCGAGCTGCGAGCGGCGCTGAAGCAGCGTGCCCTCCGCACTGCGCGAGGCTTCGAGCGCGGCACGCGCCTGCGCCTCCAACGCACGGCCCCGGTCGAGATCGGCGCGCAAGCTTGCGGTGCGCGCGCGGATCTGCGGCACCGCGCTTGCCATGACCGCGCGGACGTGGACGACATCTTTCAATGAGCCGGGTTGCAGCGCGGCGAGCGCCAGCGGGCGGCGCGCGGCGGTCTGGAGCGCGGCGGCAAGGCGCGCGGTGGGAGCCTGCTTGGCGGCGAGCTTTGCGGTCAGGCGGGCGCGCTGGTCCCTGGCGATGGCGAGGCGCGCGCGGGCGGCTTCGATGTCGGCCTCGGCCTGCTGGATGCGCGCGGCGAGCGCGGCGGCTTCGCTGGCCGTGCGCTGGGCCGCCTCGGTCGCGGCCTCGGCCTCGGCGGTGAGCTTTTGCGCGCGGGCGTCGGCCTGCTTGCCCTCACGGGTCGCGCGGGCAAGCGCGGCTTCCGCCTCGGCCGGGTCGACCAGCGCTGTGGCAGGTGCGGCGGCGGTATCAGGGAGAGCGAGCGCCAGCGCGGCTCCGGTGCCGATCACGGCGAGGACGGGAAGGATCAGGCGGCGCATCGCGCTCTCATGCCCGATGATAGGGATGGCCTGCAAGGATGGTGGTGGCGCGGTAGAGCTGCTCCATCAGCATCGCGCGGGCCATCATGTGCGGCCAGGTCGCCGGCCCGAAGGCGAGGAGGAGGTCGGCCACAGCGCGCTCGGCATCTGAATGCCCGTCGGCCGCGCCGATCATGAAGCGGGTCTCGCGCACGCCCTCGTCGCGCCACTTGCCGAGCAGCTGGGCGAAGCTTTCCGAGGACATCGCCTTGCCGCGCTCGTCGAGCAGCACGGTGCGGTGGGGTGTGAGCGGGTCAGCGGCTTTCCCTGCGCCGGTATCGGGCCATTCGGTGAGTTTCACCGGCCAGGTCAGGCGCTTGGCGTAGCGATCGACCAGCTCGCCCTCCGGCGACCGGCCGATTTTCCCGCGCGCGATGATGTGGAGAAGCATTTTCGTTTCGCCTCAAGCGCCGGCGCGCGCGTCCGCGCGCTTGGCTATCCTCGCTCACGCGACCTGAAGGTCGCATCGCTGCGGGCGGCCGTTCGGCCTTGCGGCTTGCTCCGCAAGCCGAACCAGCGCTCAAGCGGAACGTTCAGGCTCGTCCGAAGGGACGAGCGCAAAACCCTCAATTCCGACCCATCATCGACGTTTCGGAACCCTCGAAGCTCCACATCCGCTCCAGATTGTAGAAGCTGCGCACTTCGGGGCGGAACAGGTGGATGACCACGTCGCCCGCGTCGATCAGCACCCAGTCGGCAGCCGGCAGGCCTTCGACCCGCGCATGGCCGTAGCCGGCGTTCTTGATCGTCTCGGCGAGCTTCTGCGCCATCGACGCGACCTGCCGGGTCGAGCGCCCGCTCGCGATCACCATGTGATCGGCGATCGAGCTCTTGCCCTCGAGCGGGATCGAGACGACGTCCTGCGCCTGATCGTCGTCAAGCTGCGTCAGCACCAGCTGGTGCAGGGCGGCGGGGCCCACCTCAGGCTTGCCCAGCGATTGGGCGAGCTTGGCGGCGACCTGGGTGGCTCCCAGCGGAAGCGATGCGACAAATGCCTCGGTCATCGGCAATCGGGTATCTCCAAAGTGCGGGGCGATGGAAGCGGGCATGACGCAGACCGGCCGCGGAATGAGCCGAAACGCTGGATGCGCGCTTCATGCGTCCTCCCATGACCGGATGCTGCGGAATGTCAGCCGATCGCGCACCGGAGCGTCTTGATCCTTGCCCAGCAACTGCTCGGCCCACCCGGCATGAGCACGGCGAATTGCCGTGGCCGAGCGGTGGTCAGGATCGAAACGCAATAACACCAGGGCCGGTGCGCTCCATTGCCCCCTTGTGCGGAAACCGGCGGCGGGCACGATGTAGCGCCGCAGCCAGGCCATGGCGGGGCTCGTCATGGCGGCTGCATCATACCCCGGACGCGCGATCACCGCAATCGGCATTGTCCGCGCGATCCGCCGCCAGCCCTTCCAAAGGTGGAATTGCGCAAGATTGTCGGCCCCCATCAGCCACACAAAGCGCCGCTTGGGATAGCGCTGCACGAGCTTCCTCAGCGTGTCGACGGTATAGCGCGTGTCGAGATCGAGCTCGATCGCCGAAGGCACGATCCGCGCGCGCCGCGCCTGCCTTTCGGTCGAGCGCAGGCGGGCCTTCAACGAGCCCATGTCGTCCTGCGGTTTCAAGGGGTTGCCGGGCGAGACCAGCCACCAGGTCTCCTCCAGTCCGAGCGCTTCCTGCGCGAACAGGGTGATGCGCCGGTGCCCGCCATGCGCGGGATTGAAGCTGCCGCCGAGCAGCCCGGTCAGTGTGGGTCGGGACATGGGCGTTAGGGGCGGGTCTGCCCGCTCCCGCGCACCTGCCACTTGTAGGTCGTGAGCCCCTCGAGCGCGACGGGGCCCCGCGCGTGGAGCCGCCCGGTGGCGATCCCGATCTCCGCACCCATTCCGAATTCGCCCCCGTCGGCAAATTGGGTGGAGGCATTGTGCATCACGATGGCGCTGTCGACTTCATTGAGGAAGCGCTCCGCGACCGCCGCGTCGGCGGTCACTATCGCGTCGGTGTGGTCCGAGGAATGGCGCGCGATATGCGCCAGCGCCGCGTCAAGCCCGTCGACCACTGCGACCGAGAGGATGGCATCGAGATATTCGGTGTCCCAGTCCTCGCTGCTGGCCGGGATGACACGCGGATCGAGCGCGGCGGTGCGGGGGTCGCCGCGCACTTCGCAGCCCGCATCGATCAGCGCGGCGACCAGCGCGGCGCTTTCGGGGAAGGCGGCGTCGATCAGCAGCGTCTCCATCGATCCGCAGATGCCGGTGCGCCGCAGCTTGGCGTTCAGCGCAATGGCCTCGGCCATGGCCGGGTCGGCGGCGGCGTGGATGTAGGTGTGACATAGCCCGTCGAGATGGGCGAGCACGGGCACGCGCGCATCGCCCTGCACGCGCTCGACCAGGCTCCTGCCGCCGCGCGGGACGATCATGTCGATGAGGCCGGACGCGGTCAGCATCGCGCCCACACAGGCGCGGTCCTGCGAGGGGATGAACTGCACCGCCTCTGCCGGCACCCCGCCCGCCACCAGCCCCTCCACCATTGCGGCGTGGATCGCGCGGTTGGAATGCACCGCCTCGCTACCCCCGCGCAGGATCGCCGCATTGCCCACGCGCACGCAAAGGGCGGCGGCATCGGCGGTGACGTTGGGGCGGCTCTCGTAGATGATCCCGATGACCCCGATCGGCACACGGATACGCTGGAACTTCAATCCGTTGGGCCGCTCGGAGGAATCGATAACCTGCCCCACCGGATCGGGCAGATCGGCAACCGCCGCGACCGCATCGGCGACCCCGGCGAGCCGCGCTTCGTCGAGCATCAGCCGGTCGAGCATCGCGCCGGAAAGCCCGCGCGCCTTGCCCGCGGCAAGGTCCTTCGCGTTGGCCGCCAGCACATGCGGCGCAGCGGCACGCAGGGCCCCGGCCGCAAGGCGCAGCGCCGCAGCACGCGCGGTGCTCGGCATCGCGGCGAGCTGGCGCTGGGCCGCGCGGGCATCCTGCGCCAGCGCGGTCACCAGCGCGGCGGGATCGGCGGCCTCGGCAGAGGGCAGGACGGCGGTCATCTTGGTCATGCACCCGCCTCTAGCACCCCGCGGCCCACCTGTCAGGCCTGCCCGAAAAGAGGTCGATTCGCGGCTGCTCCCGCGCGGATTCGCCCCGACCGGAAGGCCGGTCATCGGAACGTCACGAAAACGCTGATCGATTCGCCGCGATTCCGCATCGACTCACCTAGGAGTGCGATTTGGGATTCGACCATAGGTGTTCCCCCTGTTAGCGACGCCGCCCGGGGCACAACATAAAAGACTGGGGCCGCGTTTTGTCACTCAAAGATACCGCACATGCGTGGGGCGAACGGCTGCGGCAATGGTTCCCCGACCGCGAGTTCTTCATGCGCGCCGACGGACAGGTGCGCTTCATCAAGCTCTCCTCGCAGCTCCAGATGCGCGTCGCCGGCGGCGTGGTGACGGTCGCGGTCCTGTGGCTCGTCGCGCTCGCGGTGATGGCCTGGGGCCAGTACCGCGCCGAGGCCGATCTTGCCTCCTTCGTGGAAGAAAAGGCCCGCGTCGCGCAGGCGGGAGAGCGGATCAAGGAATATGGCGGCAATCTCGACAAGGTGGTCGATGATCTGAAGGAACGGCAGGACTTCCTCGACGAGATGGCCCGCATGCTGCCCGAGGACATGGTAAGGGAAGGCGCGGCCAGCGGGACCGTCTCCGATTCGACCCGTGAAGCCAGCGAGACCGTGAAGAAGGTCAGCGCGCTGATCCCGCAGGCGAAGGGCCTCGCCGAGATCGAGGCGCGCCAGCTCGCCTTCGCCGAGCGCCTCACCCGCTTCGCCGATGCCCGCGCGCGCCGCGCCGAGGCCGCGATGCGCAAGCTCAATCTCGATCCCAAGGCCATGACCCGCGAGACGCAGCAGGCGATGGGTGGTCCCTTCGAAGCACTGCTCGGCGGCGGCGGCGAGGAGATCGACCCGCGCTTTGAGCGCCTTGGTCTCAGTCTGGCGCGTATGGCGGTGCTCGAGCGTGCGCTCGACGGCATCCCGCAGGTCGTCCCCGCGAGCGTCGAGAGCATCACCTCGGGCTTCGGCTACCGGCGCGACCCCTTCAACGGCAGCGCGGCGATGCACGCCGGGATCGACTTCAAGGGCCCGATGGGATCGCCCGTTTTCGCCGCCGCCGATGGCCGCGTGACCTTCGTCGGGCAGAAGTCCGGCTATGGCAACGTGGTCGAGATCACCCACGGCAACGGAATGTTGACGCGTTACGCGCACCTTTCGCGCTTCGACGTGAAGGTCGGTCAACAGGTCGCCGCGGGCACGACCATCGCCGGGCTCGGATCGACCGGGCGCTCGACTGGTCCGCACCTGCATTTCGAAGTCCGCATCAATGACCGCGCGATCAATCCGCGCCCGTTTCTGGAGGCCGCCCCCGATGTTCTCAAGGAAGTCCGCGCAGCCGGATCCGGCACCCCTGCCCGTCGCCCCGCCGGCGCGGCCCGTTAACAGGAGCAGCACCATGGCCTCTGGCTCGACCTTTTCGGTGATTGGCGCGGATGTGATCATCACCGGCAACATCAAGGCTTCGGCCGATCTGCATATCGACGGCTCGATCCTCGGCGACATCACCTGCGCGAGCCTCGTGCAGGGCGAGAAGAGCACGATCAACGGCGTCGTCACCGCCGAAACCGCGCGGCTGGCGGGCAAGGTGACCGGCTCGATCACCGCCAAGGAACTGGTCATCCTCAAGACCGCCCGGATCGAGGGCGACGTCCATTACGACGCGCTGACCATCGAGCAGGGCGCCGAGGTGGACGGGCGCTTCGCTCCCAACGCGCGCGCAGCGGCAGCGGCAGCGCCGGTGCTGGAAATGAAGGCCGAAGCGGCCGAATAAGCGCTGTTGGTCCCCCTCCCGCTTGCCCCCGGCTCAGGGGCCGGGGCGGGTAACGGGGAGAAGGTCAGAGCACCTCGGCGCGCAGGGTCTTGCGGTCGAGCTTGCCGATCATCGTCTTGGGCAGGCTTTCGCGCACCACCACCATGTCGACCCGCTCGTGCTTGCCGATCCGGGCGTTGAGCCAGCTCGCCAGCTCCTCGCCGGTCGCGGCGGTGCCGTCCTGCAAGGTCACATAGGCGCGCGGCACCTCGCCGCGGTATTCCTCGGGAACGCCGATCACCAGCGCCTCCTTGACCGCAGGGTGCTCGAGGATCACGTCCTCGACCACGCTCGGGAAGACCTTGAACCCGCCCACTGCGATCATGTCCTTGATGCGATCGACAATCTCGAGGAAGCCCTCGGCATCGATCCGCGCGACATCGCCGGTGCGCAAATAGCGCTTGCCGTCGATGGTGACGAAGCTGTCGGCGTCGGTCTCCGGGCGGTTCCAGTAACCGCGCATCACCTGCGGGCCGTGGACCGCAAGCTCTCCGGGCTCGCCTTCGGGGGCGAGTTTCGTGGGGTCTTCCTTGTCGAGCAGCACCACCTCGGTCCCCGGCACCAGCTGGCCGATGGTGCCGCGCTTGCGGGTGCCGTCATAGGGATTGGCCGAGACCACGCCCGAGCTTTCGGTGAGGCCATAGCCCTCGCAGATGCGCACGCCCGTCACCGCCTCGAACCGCTCGTGAACCGGCCCCGGCATGGGTGCGCCGCCCGAAATGCAGACCTTGAGGCTGCTGAGGTCGGTCTTGGCGAGATCGGGATGGTCGAGCATCGCCTGGAACATGGTCGGCACGCCCGGAAAGCCGGTGCAGCGATACTGCTGGATCGTTGCGAGCACCTGTTTCGTCTCGAACCGCGGCACCATCGCGATCGAGGCGCCCGTCACCATCGCGTGATTGAGCAGCGCGGTGTTGGCGAAGACGTGGAAGAAGGGCAGCGCGCCCATGAAGCACTCGGCCGTGGGGTTGCCGAAGGGGTTCAGCGCGGCGACCTGCTGCGCGTTTACCGAGAGCTGGTCATGCCCCAGCATCGCCCCCTTGGGCCGCCCGGTGGTGCCGCCCGTATATTGCAGCAGGGCGAGGTCGGCGGGGGTGACCTCGACCGGCGCGGGCTGGCCGGCCGGGATCATCTCCACCCAGCTCTTGATCGTCGGACCATGCGCGACGTCGGCGATCTGCTTGCGCTTCAGCAATTGCAGCGCGAGGCCCTTGTACCACGGCAGCTGGTCGGCGAGACTGCCGACGACCAGCGTCTCGAGCGCCGAACCTTCCAGCACCTTCGCAGCGGTCTTGTAGAGTTCGGGCACATCGAGCGTCACCAGCACCCGGGTGCCGCTGTCACCCACCTGCCAGCTCAATTCCTCGACCGAATAGAGCGGCGAGAAGTTCACCACCACCGCGCCCGCCATCATCGCGCCATAGTAGGCCGCGGCGTAGATCGGGACGTTGGGCAGGAACAGGCCGACGCGGTCGCCCTTGGCAATCCCGATCGCCTGGAGCCCGAGCGCGAAGGCTTTGGCCTCCTTGTGGATCTGGGCGTAACTGTAGGTCCGCCCGAGGAAATGCAGGAACGGCGCCTGCGGGTTCATCGCCACCGTCCGCTCGAGCAGCGCAGGCAGGCTCGCGGGCGCGAACTTCGTCTCGAGCGGAGTTGGGTGGTGGTAGGCGGCGGGCGCGGGGGCGATACTGACAGTCATGTCAGTAATTCTGACGCACAATCGCTTGGCGCACAAGCGAAAGTGGCGGGGACCTCTGCCGCAAATGGCAAATCCCCGTCACCCCGCCGGTGAAAGAGGGCCCAAGTCAAACGTGAGTGGGGCAGAGCAACTTCGGCCCGCCAACGGACGGGCCGCGAGCGCACGCGCGCGAGCCGCAGGTGCCCGGACCCCGGGCTTGACCCGGGGGGAGGAACAGCACCGAGGACGTGCCCGCGGAGGCGGGCACGCAAACAAGGAAAGCCAAGCCCCGTGTC
>NZ_LSKQ01000278.1 GCF_001557115.1 Erythrobacter sp. CCH5-A1 | reverse complement strand
CTCGGTCCGCCGCCGATCCCGTTCGGCGATCTCATGCTCGGCGAGCGCGGTCAGGAGGCGGGCGGCAGGCCAGCCTTCCTTGTCGGCGCGCGCGGCGAAGTCGCCCCACATATGCTTGATTGCCGGCAAGCGCAGTTCGTTCAGCATCAGACTGAGCCGCTGGGCGTCGATCATCGGGGATGTGCTCATGCCGCCTCTCCCCATCCGATCAGGCTGTCGTAGGAGGCCAGACGCCCGAGCTTTACATCCACCTGAGGTAATTGCTCAGGATCAGGCGAGAACCGGCTGCGCAGAGCAGCGATGTCAGGGCATCGCCGCGCGGCAAGATCGGCTTCGAGCAGTCCGGCAAGCTCAGCCTCACAGGCGCGCTCGTGCGCCATGGCCAGCAGATCGACGGTCATCCTGCAGGCGGCGTGCTCGCCTTCATGCTCCAGCAGATGCTCGAACATCCGTCGGTAGGCTTCGCGGGGGAACAGGCTATCGCGATAGACCAACCCCATAAGCGCCATCGGCTTGCGCCGCAGCGAGTGGATCACATGCCGGTAATCGACGATATGACCATGCTTGCCATTGTCGCCAGCGCGGCCGCGCACCAGGGTCATGAGCAGCGTGCTGCCCAGGAACAGATCGATCCGGTCATCATAGAGCCGCGCGCGCAGGCGGTGTCCGATTAGCCTTGAAGGCACGGTGTAGAACACCTTGCGCAAGGTAAAGCCGCCCGATGAGGTGACCCTGACCAGCACGGCCTCATAATCACTCGTGCGCGTATCTGGCAGCGGCTGCAAGGTCCGACGCTCGACATCGATCGAGGGAGCATGGCGCCGATTGCGCGCGGTCACGACCTCATCGATAAAGCCGCGATACGCCGCCAGATCAGCAAAGTCGCTGCTTCCCCTCAGCAGCAAGGCATCCCTCACCACAGCCTTGATGTGGCCGTGAGAGCTCTCGATCGAGCCGTTCTCGTGGGCAACGCCTGTATTGTTGCGGGTCGGCTCCATCCCGTAATGTCGGCACAGCGCATCATATCGCGTGGTCAGATCAGCGCGGGCATCGGCATCAAGATTACGGAACGCAGCCGAGAGGCTGTCCGTCCGGTGACGCCGCGGAGCACCGCCTGCGGACCACAAGGCGTTCTGCAGCCCCTCAGCCAAGGCAACAAAGCTCTCGCCGCCCAGGATCACATGGCAGTGCTCGAACCCGCCATAGGTCAGTCGGAAGTGATAGAGCATATGCTCCAGCGGCACGCCTGCGACCGTGACATTGAGATCGCCCATATGGGTGAAGTCCGACAGGCCAAGCCTGCCCGGCTCATGCAACTGCCGGAAGATGACCTCGCGCTCGGGCCCATGCAGCGCACGCCAGCCCCTGATCCGCCGCTCCAGCGTCCGGCGCGCAAACGGCAGATCGCCGTGCCGACGGCGCAGCTCCTCAAAGACCGCAATCGGACGCAGCCCGGGCGCTGCTTCCAACAGCGGCACAACCTCCTCGTCGAAGAACCCGGCAAGCGGATCGGGACGCCGCCGCCCACGGGGCGCCTTCTTCTGCGAAGGTAGCTGCGGATCCTTCAGCAGCCGGTAGCCCGCAGCCGGGCTCATCCCCGCCTTCGCCGCAGCCACGGCCACCGGGTGGTCTTTCCTCAATGTCATAAACAGCCTCATCTGATGATCGGTTATGTGACGGCCAGGCACACACGGGGTCCTCCTCAAAGGAAAAACCCCACCATACCCAACACCGCGATCATCTCCGGCAGCCCCCAAAAGGGTGCTCCGGTGTGGGGGGAACGGCTACGGGCTACGCCCTGCGCCGCTCCCCCCACACCGGATTCTCATCTTGATTGTCGCGCATTCTCATTCTGATTGTCGCGCGACAG
>NZ_LSKQ01000277.1 GCF_001557115.1 Erythrobacter sp. CCH5-A1 | reverse complement strand
TTTAATCCGGTGCTACCGGCCGATCCGTGGCCCCTTTTATTCCCGGTGTTCTCAGTCCCGCTGGGCGGCGATCACATCTATTGCCGAGAAGATCGGCTGTTCGGGGCACACGGTGCTAGAGTGGGTAAAGAAGACTGAGGTGAACAGCGGCAAACGTGCTGGCGTTCCCACCGAACTGGCAGACCGCTTGAAGGCGCTGGAGCGCGAGAACCGTGAGCTTCGGCAGGCCAACGAGATTTTGCGCAAGGCGTCGGCATATTTTGCCCAGGCGGAGCTCGACCGCCCGTTCAAGCAATGACTGCCTTCATTGTCGAGCATCGGGATGAGTATGGGGTCGAGCCGATCTGCCGGGTCGCCCCATCCACCTATCATGAACGTGTGGCATCGCGACGCGATCCCTCGCGCCTGTCACCACGTGTCCAGCGTGATGAGGCCATGAAGCCCGAGGTTCGGCGCGTGTTCGATGCCAACTTCAAGGTCTACGGCGTGGGCAAGGTGTGGCGGCAGATGCAGCGGGAGGGCTTTGATATTGCCCGCTGCACAGTGGAGCGTTTGATGCGTGATTTGGGCCTGCAGGGCGTGATCCGGGGCAAGCCGGTGAAGACGACGATCAGCGACAAGGCGGCTCCGTGTCCGCTCGATCAGGTCAACCGTCAGTTCCATGCGCCGGCACCGAACATGCTGTGGGTGTCGGACTTCACCTATGTCGCGACGTGGTCGGGGTTCGTCTAAGCGCTGAATGTCAGCTTCTGGCGGGAGCTGACATTCAAGCTATCTCATGTGAAAAATCCTGTCTGATCGGCGAAGCAGAGTGCATAAAAACACGGTCTACAAAAATCTCTCGCCCGCATGGTTTTCGAACAGCGCTGCGTCGCGGACGTAGCCGAGCAGCACTTCGACCTTTTTCTGCCGCGATACCTCCTGCATCTTCGGCAATGACGCACCGGACTTGGCCGCCTCGGTGAGAAATCCTGAGCGCAGCGAGTGGGCACCGACTGCGGCAGGATCGAGACCAACCTTTTCTGCATAGCGCTGGATTAGGCGGGCAACTGAGCGATCTGACATCGGCTCCTTGGTCATCATCCCTTGTGCGTCGGTGCGGTAAAACAACGGACCCGCCTCTCCTCCTCTGACGCTGAGCCATTCATTCAGCCGGGCACCGGGCTTGAGCACCTTACCAGAAGGCACCGCGATGACCTGCCCTGCCCCCTCCTGGTCAGTTTTCGAATGCCGGATCGTCAGCTTAAGCCCCTCGCGCACAAGTTCGAGGTCAGCCAACTGCAATGCGACTAATTCGGAACGCCTCAGCGCCGCCGCCAACCCAAGTGCCATGACCGCCCGGTCGCGGATCGCTCGTGGACTCTGGCCTTCGGCCGCTGCGAACATCCGAGCCAGATCGGCGGCCAGAATAGCACTCTTCTTGCGCGTCGGCCGCGCGCGTTGCTCACGCCGGATCCCCGCAAGTGTGTCGCCAATGACATCGCGCGGATCGCGATGCTGGGGTGCGACCTGACCTGCCTGCCTGTGGTGCCAGGCGATGGCGGCAAGGTGCCGCCCGATGGTGCTGTCCGCCCTCCCCGCCTGCGCCAGCGAGGCAAGGTATGTGGCCACTACCTCCGGCATAGCCGGCATAGGCTCAAGATCGCGCGTCCAGCACCATTCTTCGAACT
>NZ_LSKQ01000028.1 GCF_001557115.1 Erythrobacter sp. CCH5-A1 | reverse complement strand
CATCAAGGATGCAGGCGGCGATCTGCCTGCCCTTCCCTGCCCCCGTGCCATCGCCAAGGAAATAGCCTTTACGGTAGGCCCGCCCTTGCTGATCGAGCTGCAGGCCCACGCCTTCCTCAGCCGGAACAAACAGGCTAGGCAGATACTGCTGCCACGCGTTCCCGGCATAGATGACCGTTTCGATCTGCGCCTCGGAGAGCAGGCTTTCCTGCAAGACCCGATCCTGCAGCGCCGGGATATAATCCGGGATAGGTGCCGGGATCGAACCCATGGCCACGCTTTCGACGAGCGGCGTCGGATGTTCGCGTGCACCAACAATGTCGACCCGGCTTGGCCGGTATGGGATGTAGACCCCGCTTTGCTCACCGAGAACGCGCGGCTTGTCCAGGGTACTGAACGCCAGTGCTTCGATCTTGGGCGCTTGGGCTGCCCTCGCTTTGACGGGCTTTGTGATCGGCGTTGCCCGCATGGCTTT
>NZ_LSKQ01000276.1 GCF_001557115.1 Erythrobacter sp. CCH5-A1 | reverse complement strand
GGGACTGTAAGGAATTTTGTGCTTGGCCGTTATTTGTTAGGCCAATGGGAAGCGGTCTTCGAACATGATGGCGAGCTGGCTTCTGACGGCGTGCCATTCGCGCACTGAGCGCTTCCATTCGGGTGAGGTAGCATTGAGGGCCAGATAGATCAATTTGGCGGCGGCCTCGTCGCTGGGGAAATGGCCCCTGGTTCTGACGGCGCGGCGGATTTTGGAGTTCAAGGCCTCAATGGCGTTTGTGGTGTAGATTAGTCGGCGGACTTCGGGCGGGTAATCCAGGAACGGGATGACTTCGCTCCATGCGCGGCGCCAGCTTGGCGCAATTGCGGGATATTGCCGGGCAAGATCGCTGTCTTCGAATGTCGTGAGCGCAGCCTCTGCCGCTGCGGCGTCCACGGCGGTGTAAACGGCTTTCAAAGCGGCGGCTACGGCTTTGCGATCCTTGTAGCTGGCAAAGTTCATGGAATGGCGTAGCAAGTGCACGATGCAGGTCTGCACGCGGGTCTGGGGGAACACCGCCTCGATGGCCTGTGGGAAGCCCTTGAGGCCATCGACTACTGCGATCAGGATATCCTGAACGCCCCGATTGCGCAGATCATTAAGGACCTTGGCCCAGAACTTGGCGCCCTCGTTGGCCTGGAACCATATGCCCAGCACCTCCCGCGAGCCATCCGGCAGGATCGCCAGCGCCACGAAAACCGCCTTGTTGGCAACCACCCCATCGCTGCGGATGTTGACCCGGATCGCGTCCATAAAGACGATCGGGTAGCAGGGCTCCAGGGGACGGTTCTGCCAAGCAGTGACCTCGTCCATGACCGCGTCGGTAATCGCCGAAATCAGCGCTGGTGACGCCTCAACGCCATAGATCTCCTCAATGTGTCCTTGGATCTCCCGGGTCGTCATGCCACGGGCGTACATGCTGATAATCTTGCGGTCGAACTCGGGAAAGCGGCGCTGGTACTTGGCAATCAGCAGCGGGTCGAACGTGCCGTTCCGGTCGCGAGGAATATCCAGAACTACCTTGCCACTGCCGGTGGTCACAGTCTTCTGGCTGGTGCCGTTGCGCCGGTTGACGGGCTGCCTCTGGCCATCCGGAGCTTCCCCTGTGCGCTCCTCATCAAGGTGGACATCCAGCTCCGTACTCAGAGCGCGTTCCGCAAGCGCCTTGGTCAGCTCTGCCAAAATGCCGGTCTTACCAAAAAGGTCGCCCGGTGAGCGGCCTTCCATCAAGCGGTTCAACAGGTCTTTATCAATGCTCATCGTGGGTCTCCTCTGAAAGCAGTTACCACGGCCGAGCACAAAATTTTAAACAGTCTC
>NZ_LSKQ01000275.1 GCF_001557115.1 Erythrobacter sp. CCH5-A1 | reverse complement strand
CGTAGGCCAGCGCATTGCGCATGAAGTGGACGCGGCAGCGCTGCCAGGTGGCGCTGAGGACGCGGGTGATCGCCGCCTTGAGGCCTTCGTGGGCATCCGAGATGACCAGCCTGACCCCCGTCAGCCCGCGGCGGGCGAGGTCCTTGAGGAAGTCGGACCAGAACACCTCGGCCTCCGAAGGGCCGATGTGCAGGCCGACGATCTCGCGCTTGCCCTCGGTGTTGACGGCAACGG
>NZ_LSKQ01000274.1 GCF_001557115.1 Erythrobacter sp. CCH5-A1 | reverse complement strand
GAGATCGACAACAACCTTGCCGAGAACGCGCTGCGCGGCATCGCGGTCGGGCGCAAGAACTGGCTGTTCGCCGGTGCGGACTGCGGCGGCGAGCGGGCCGCGGCGATGTATTCGCTGCTCGAGACCGCCAAGCTCAATGAAGTGAACCCGCAAATCTGGCTGACGGACGTCCTCGACCGCATCGGCAAGAGTCATCCGATCAATCGCATCGACGAACTGCTTCCCTGGACATGGAAGGCGGCTCAATCCGGTGACCAGTACGTCGCGTGAGGGCCATTGCGCCAATGGCAGCTATCTGCGATTTTCCGCCAGAAGCTGCCATTCAGGAACCGTTTAGAGTTTCGGACGCCGATAGGCGTCGGAAAGTCGACGGTGCCCGAACCCG
>NZ_LSKQ01000273.1 GCF_001557115.1 Erythrobacter sp. CCH5-A1 | reverse complement strand
TCCGGTATTGTTCGTCCTTAGCGTTGCTTGGCGTACCTCCCACGCTATGCCCTCTAAGACGCGAAGATTCCCGGCCGGGTCGGTGAAAGTTAGGTTGCAGGGTGATGAGGGCATGGACACTCAGGATCTTCCGGCCAAGGAGTTGCGGTCAGAACGCCCCCGCGACCAGGGTCTCCAAAGCGATCGACCCAGGATGGATGCCAATATCCCCCGCCATGCTCAAGCACTAGCTGGGGGGCCAACCAAGCGCGCCTGACTGGCGTTGCACAGCGACCGAGGAGGAGATCCAGGGCGAGGGAAGCGATGGCGGCCTGTGCGGGTGCGAGTTCAATCGCGCCGTAGATGCTCGTCGGGCCACCGCACGTGACCGGGCTCTTGCGGCGCCAAGCGGTCGCGGGAATCCGTATTGTCCCTGTCGCGCCAAAGCCGCAGCGAAGACAGGCACCATTGCATCCGATAGCAAGGCCGTGCGCCGCGCCGGCCTGCTCTTCGAGCCATCCATACAGGACCGGTGAACTGAGTTCCCCCGTGCCGGACCTCTGCAGGTCGTTCAGCGCACTCTCGGCATTCCAGTCGCCGATCAACGAAAGCACCAGATCACAACCGCGCAGTGCGTCGGGCTTTCGCCTCAAGAGCGATTGCCAAGTGAGCGGTTCCGCCCGGACTTCGCGTGCGTGCGGGTACATCGGCCTGAACTGGTCTGCGAGTGCCGCGGCCTTGTTCTTCCCGACGCTGTTTGCGCCGAGCTCATGGCGGCCTAACCTCTCTTATTCATGAGGGTGCGTTTGCAGGCTACCCGGCGCCGGCGGT
>NZ_LSKQ01000272.1 GCF_001557115.1 Erythrobacter sp. CCH5-A1 | reverse complement strand
TGCGACTAGGCGGCAAAGCCGCCAAGTCTCGCTCCCCTCCCGCTTGCGGGAGGGGTTGGGGTTGGGAATGCGGTCAAGCACCGGCGGTGGCCCGTGCGGCGGCCATCTCTGCGGCCATCCGCAGTGAGGCTGCCATCGCTCCGGGGTCGGCCAGCCCCTGCCCCGCGATGTCGTAGGCGGTGCCGTGGTCGGGCGAGGTGCGGATGATCGGCAGGCCGAGGGTGACGTTGACCCCCTCGTCGAACTCCAATGCCTTGATCGGGATGAGCGCCTGGTCATGGTACATGCACAGTGCCACATCGTAGGTCTGGCGGGCGCGGGGGGTGAACAGGGCGTCGCCGGGGACGGGGCCGGTGGCGGCGATGCCCTCGGCCTGGAGGCTGGCGATGGCAGGGGCGATGATGCGCGCCTCCTCGTCGCCGAACTGGCCGCCCTCGCCCGCGTGGGGGTTGAGCGCGGCGATGGCGAGGCGGGGCTGCGCGATGCCGAAGTCGCGCTTGAGGCCGGCGGCGACGATGCGGGCCTTGTGGGTAATGAGCTCGGCCGAGAGCAGCGTGGGCACCTCGGCGAGCGCGACGTGGACGGTGAGCGGCACGGTGCGCAGGGATGGTCCGGCGAGCATCATCACCGCGTCGCGGTAGGGCCTGCCGCAGGCGTCAGCGAGAAACTCGGTCTGGCCGGGGTAGTCCCAGCCGATCGCGGCGAGCGCGCCCTTGGAGACGGGTGCGGTGACCAGCCCGCTCGCGACGCCCGCCAGCGCGCACTTGGCGGCCAGCTGGAGCGAGGTCAGCGCGAGGCGCGCACCCTCGGGCGAGGGGCGGGCGGGGTGCCACGGCCCGTCGATCAGCGCGAGCACCGGCAGCCCTACGGCGCTGGCGAAGAGCGCCTCGGAAGGGTCGGCGATGGGCACGATCGGGCAGTCGATCCCGAGGCCCTCGGCGCAGGCCCTGAGCAGCTCCGGCCCGCCGACCACGAAGGCCGGCGGGGCACGGCGCTCGGCCCTCAGCCGCGCCCAGGCGCCGAGGATCACCTCGGGGCCGATGCCGGCCGGGTCACCGAGCGATATCGCAAGGGGCGTGGACGATGCGGTCAATTGTACTCGATATAGGCATCGTTGCGCAGGTCGCGCAGCAGACGCTGGGCCTGCTTGTTGACCCGGTCATCCTCGATCTGCTTCATCACCGCCTGGAAGGTCGGCGCTCCCGCATCGGGCGGATCGTCGCGCCCGCACAGCATCAGCACGCGCACGCCTTCCTGCAGCCCGCCGAAGGGCGGGGTGGCCTGACCGATCTGGAGCTGGAGGACGAGGTCGCGCAGCTGCGGCGGCAGGTTCGCCGCCTTGACCTGATCGTTCGCAATCACCTCGGCGCCGATCTTCGCCGCGCCTGCCTCGACATCGGCGCAGCCGCGCAGACTGCCCAGAAACTGGCTGAACTGCTCCACCTTGGCTTCGGCCTCGGCCTGCGTCACCCCGGGCGCGAAGGCGATCGAGATCTGCTTCAGACTGAGCACGGCCTCGGCCGGATCGGCCATCAGGACCTGACGCTTGTTGATGAGGTAGATGATCGAAAAGCCGCCGGGGATCTCGATCGGGCCGTTGAGCTGGCCGGGCTGCATGTTGCGCACCGCCGCGGCAAGCTGCGGCGGCAGCTGCCCGATCCGCACCCAGCCCAGATCGCCGCCGACATAGGCGGTCGAGGCCTCGGAATACTGGCGCGCATAGGCAACGAAGCTTCCGCCCTGCTGCAATTGCTGCATGATCGTCTGCGCGTTCTTGAGCACCGCGGCGCGGTTCTCGGTCGTGGCGGAAAGATAGATTTCGCCGATGCGGTATTCGTCGGTCCCCTTGGCCGCCTTCATCCGCTCGAGCGTTTCGTTGACCTCTTCGGCCGAGACATTAACGCGCGGCATGACGTTGCGGCGCAGGAGGTTGTCCCACGCCACTTCGCCCTCGATCTGGCGCTTGAGCGAGGCTGCCGAGGAACCGATCGATTCCAGATAGGCGTCCATCTTCTTGGGATCGCCGCCGAAATTCTGCGCGGCGAGTTGCTGGTAGGTCTCTTCGACCTCCTCGCGCTTGACCTCGATCTCGTCGGCCTCGGCGGCCTGGATCTTGAGCGTTTCGTCGATCAGGTTGCGCAGCACCTGGACGCGCAGGCGCAGCATCTCCTCTTCGGGGACCGGCGCATCGGAGGCCGCCGTCACCAGCGCGAGACGCTGGTCGATATCGGTGCCGGTGATGACGAAGCCGTTGACGATCGCGGTCGCGGTGCGCTTGTCAGGGTCGGCCTTGCCGAACAGGGTGATATCCGCGGGCAGGCCGAAGGGATTGTCTGCGGTCGGCACGGCGACGGTCTGCGCGCCTGCCGCCATGGGCGCGGCGGCAAGGCCGAGCATGGCCGCACCCGCCAGCGCGGTTCCGGCCCTGGCAAAAAGCGTCTTGGAAAACTGCTTCACACTCACTCGTTCAATCCCGCCTTATGGCTAATGCACCCGGGTGCGGATCGCACCCGGTGCTGCGCCGATGCCCTGCACCGGCTGAATGGAAGCTGAGTCCGTGCCCGATCCCGGTGAGCGCAGCCAGCCTGCCGCCGCGCTCCTTAACGCCATTTGCGCGCCCTGCCAAATCTTGCAGGCGTCTGATCGGGGGTCAGCGGAAACCCAGGTTCCGAAGGGCGAAGAACAGCTGGAAGGCATTGCCGCGCCGCGCATCGCCCGCGTCGATGAAGTCGCGCCGCCAGGTCGCGCCGAATTCGATGCAGTCGTCCGCATAGGCGACCCCCAGCCGGGTGCGGATCGGCTGGAAACCGTCGGGCTGGAACACCGGGTCCTCGTCGCGGTCGGTGAGGTTGAACACCCCCGAGCCGAACACCGACCACCTGCGCCCGATCGCCACGCGCGCGGCGGCGCGCAGCTCCTCGCGGTCGCGCAGGTCTTCCACGGTGGCGATGTCGCGGTTCAGGCGCAGATAGCCGACCTCGACATAGGTCCGGCGCGAGCCGATGGTCGCGTCGACTTCATTGCGGCGGATCGCGAGGTTGTCCTTGTCGAGCCGGAAGCGGTGGGTAAACTGCACGAGATTGCGGAACCGCACCTCGGTGCGGCCGACGAAATCGGTGACGCGCTCCGACAGGCCCGTGCCCTCGGGGAACAGGCCGTCGCGCGGCGCTTCCACCCGGAAGGACTGGCCGATGGTGGTCTTGATCCGCCAGCCGGGGCGCTGAAGCTCCCAGTCGACGCCCCAGGTGACGCGGGTGCCGTCTTCCACCCGGTCATAGCCGGGGAAGCGATTGAGGGCGAAGAGGTTCGAATCCTCGAGATCGATCGCGCGCGCGTCCTCGTTGGGAACGGCGAGGTTGCGAATGCGGGGGCTGGCGACGAGCTGCAGGCGCGGCTTGAAGACCTGCGTGCCGCCGAAAGCCTCGCCCACGAAGGGCCATTCGATGTCGATGGCGGCAGTGGCGATCCCGCGCGTGGTCCAGCCTTCGGTCCCGCGATAGGCGAGGGTCGTGGTGGCGAGCGAATTGTTGGTGTTGTACACATCGCCCCGCACCAGCGCCGTGAAGGTCACGACCTGGCCGAGGCCGGTGAGGCGCTTGAGATCCCACTGCGCGCCCGCGAAGGCCCGCTGGGTGTCCTGCCCCTCGTTGCGCAGCAGCGCGAGGGAGTTCGCCTGGAACATCAGATTGCCGCCCAGCACCGGATCGGCGATCTTCTGGCGGTAATCGATCGCGGGCAGTGCCAGCGGGACCTGCCCCTGATCGGCGTTCAGCCGCAGCGTCTGGGTCGCCCAGCCGGCGATCGAGAAATAGGAATTGTCGGTGATCCGCTCGAGATTGATGGTCGAGCGCAGCCGGTCGTCGCGGCTGATGTCGTAGCGCCTGAGGAAGGTGCGGTCGCTGGCGAGGCGGATCGATCCGGTCAGGCTCCAGTCGGGCGAGAACTGGAAGCGGCCGTTCGTGTCGAGGTATCCGCGCGGGTCGTTGCGTAAGGACTGCCCGCCGGTGAAGTCCGTGGCGCGGTCGGAGAAGGTGGCGTAGCCGGTGACCTGATAGGCCCCCTTTTCGGTGAGGTGCCGCCACTTGGCGCTCGCCATCGGGGCGGTGTTGGAGAAGACATAGGCGCCCAGCGTCAGATCGGCATTGTCGGCCATGCGCCAGTAATATTCGCCCGAAAGCTCGAGCCCGTTGACCTGCGTCAGGCGGACATCGGGCACCAGAAAACCGCTTTCGGACTTGCCGTCAGTTCGTACCGCAAGGCCCGGCATGGGCAGGAGCGGCTGGCCGAACAGCTCAAGCATGGCGCCCTCGAAGCGCACCCGGCTCGCCTTCTGGTCATAGATCACGCGGCGCGCGGTGATGCGCCAGCTGGGGTTCTTCGGGCAGCCCTCCGCATCGGTCACCGCGCAGGCGGTGTAGGCGGCATCGGTCAGCACCGCGACGCCGTTTTCCCCGCGCGTCGCCGAGCGCGCCGCGAGGCGGCCCCCGGCGCGCAGGGCGATGAGGAGCTCGCTCATCGCGCCGGTATCGAATTCCTCGGTGAGCTCGACCTGATCGGTGAACAGCTGGTTGCCGGCCTCGTCCACCAGCCGGATGTTGCCGGTGGCGATGATCTTGCCCGAATTGCGGTCCCACACGACTTCGTCGGCGCGCACCGAGCGGTCTTCCGAGCGCAGGATCACATCGCCGCGCGCGGTGACGGTGTCGGTCTGGTCGTTGTAGCTGAGTTCCCGCGCCTCGAAGTCGATCTGGCGGGGGGCTTCGGTGCTGGCAGAGGGTGCGGTTGCTGTCGAGGGAGGGGCTTCCTGCGCGGCGAGCGGCGCGGCCACGACGGCGAGGGCCAGCCCGAGCGCGATGCGCGACACCGACCCGCGCGCCGGGAAGCGCGGGGCATGGCGCGCGGCCACGCGCGGTGCGTCTTGCAAGCCTCCCGACATGGCCTTGCCTATTGCACCGCTCGCGCTTAATCGCAATCGCCATTGCGCCCCCCTCTGCGCGCGGCCTGCCGCAGCCTCGGGGCGCCCCGACATTTCCCCGCGTCCCGTGTCTTTCGGAGTACCCATGCAGATCCATCTCACCGCCGCCCCGCCCGCCGACATCCGCCTGCATGCGCGGGTGGTGAATCAGGGGCAGGCGCTGGCCGGACTCGATGCCGCGCTGGTCGAGGGCGCGGCCGCGAGCCGCTTCTCGGGCCGCGCGGGCCAGGTGTTCGAGGGCTTTGCCAGCGTCGATGGCGGGGTGAAGCGCATCGCTTTCGCGGGGTTGGGCGAGCCCGGGTCGGCCGACCGCCGCCACCATTGCGAGCGCGCCGGCGCGGCGCTGACCGCCAAGTATCTCGTCTCGGGCGAGACCGCGATGGTGCTCGACCTTGGCGGGGCGGGGCTCTCAGCCGAGGATGCCGCCGCCGTGCTGCTCGCGCTGCGCCTGCGCGCCTGGCGGCATGACGCCTACCGCACCCGCCTTCCCGCCGACAAGCGCCCCTCGCTGGCCGCTGTCCACGTCGTGAACGCGCCCGAGGGTACGGCTGCCGCATGGGAGCGCGAGGCAGCGCTCGCCAAGGGGGTGGAGTTCACCCGCGGCCTCGTTACCGAGCCGGCCAACATCATCTACCCCGAAACCTTCGTCGCCGCCTGCCGCGAGGCTTTCGCAGGCACGGGGGTCGAGATCACCGTGCTCGGCGAGGCGGAAATGAAGGCGCTCGGCATGGGCGCGCTGATCGGCGTCGGGCAGGGCTCGGCACGCGAATCGCAGTTGCTCGCGATCCGCTGGAACGGCGGGGCGGCGGGCGAGAAGCCGACGGTCTTCGTAGGCAAGGGCGTCACCTTCGATACCGGCGGCATCTCGCTGAAGCCGCCGCCGGGGATGGAGGACATGAAGTGGGACATGGGCGGGGCAGGGGCCGTCGCGGGCGCGATGCTGGCGCTCGCCACGCGCAAGGCCAAGGCGAACGTGATCGGCGTCATGGGCCTCGTCGAGAACATGCCTGACGCCGCTGCCCAGCGCCCGGGCGATGTCGTCACCACCATGAGCGGCCAGACGGTCGAGGTGCTCAACACCGACGCGGAAGGCCGGCTGGTGCTGTGCGATGCGCTCCACTGGGCGCAGGAGCAGTATGCGCCCGCCCGCATCGTCGACCTCGCCACGCTCACCGGCGCGATGATCATCAGCCTCGGCAACGAATATGGCGGGATGTTCGCCAATGACGACACGCTCGCCGCGCAGCTTTCGGCCGCGGGTCTTGCGAGCGGCGACAAGCTGTGGCGGATGCCGCTCGGCCCCAATTACGACAAGCTGATCGACTCGCCGATCGCCGACATCAAGAATGTCGGCCCGCGCGAGGCCGGTTCGATCACCGCCGCGCAGTTTCTCCAGCGATTCATCAAGGACGGCACCCCCTGGGCGCACCTCGATATCGCCGGGATGGTCTGGTCGCAGAAGCCCGGCCACACCTGGGAGAAGGGTGCCACGGGCTACGGCGTGCGCCTGCTCGACCAGTTCGTGCGGGATGTGGTCGAGGGCTAAGGGGGGAGACTTCCCATCCCCAAGATGCGGAAAAAGTCGGATTTACCCACGAAAACCTGCCTCGCCTGCGGGCTGCCCTTCGCGTGGCGCAAGAAGTGGGAGCGGGACTGGGACAATGTGAAATATTGTTCCGACCGCTGCCGCAGGACGAAGCCAGCATCATGAAACTCGATTTCTGGCAGGTCACCGACGATCCGGTCGAGAAGGTCGTCGCGCTCATCGCCCGCCGCGCGCTGGGCGAGGGCGAGCGGGTGCTGGTGGTCGCCGCCGATGCCGGGCAGCGCGCAGCCATTTCGAATGCCTTGTGGCAGGCGGGGCCGGAGAGTTTTCTGGCGAACGGCGAGGCCGATGCCCCCGGCGCCGATCGCCAGCCGATCCTGCTCGCGGCCGAACCTGCCGCCGCCAACGGCGCGACCCACGTGATCCTCGCCGACGGCACCTTCCGCGAGACCGAGGGCTTTGCGCGCGTCTTCCTGCTCTTCCCCCCCGATCTTGCCCCGGCAGCGCGGCAGGCGTGGCGCGCGGTCGACGGGCGCGAAGGGCTGGAGCGCGCCTATTTCGCGCAGGAGAACGGTCGCTGGGTCAAGAAGGGCTGAGGGCTTGCGTCCGCCCTCGCGATAGGTGATGTTTCCGCTCGTGATGGCGAGGGGGGACAAGGCGATGAAGCAGGCAGCAATCCTGATGGCAGGCGGCGCGGCGCTGATGCTGGCGGCGTGCGGATCGGAAACCTCGGGCGAGTTCGAAACCGCGGACGGCAAGAACGCCGAATACACCGTCGACAAGGAAACCGGCGAGACCAGCATGACGATCACCGGCAAGGATGGCGAGGCGACCCTGCGCGCCGGCGCGGACGTGCCGGTCAGCCTGCCCGCCGGGTTCACCTTGTTTCCCGGGACCAAGGTCATCAACAATGCGGTGGTCAGCCAGCCCGACGGGCAGGGGACGATGATCACCTTCGAATCCGCCGCCCCTGCCGACGAGGTTGTCGCCCATTACCGCGATGCCGCCAAGGCCGCCGGCTTCGACATCCAGCTCGAGATGAACACCAACGGCACCCAGATGGTCGCCGGCGAGCGCAAGTCGGACAGCGCGACCGTGTCGGTCACCGCCAGTCCGGGCGAGGGTCAGGACGGGGGCGGGAAGGTCACCACCGGCCAGATCATCATCGCCACCAAGAAGGCCGGCTGAGCCCGCCTCGGCGCCGTTTCGGCTCACGCCTGCGCGTCGCACATCGGCGCGCGCGCACGCTTGCCATTTTGCAGCGCAGCAACTAGGGGCGCGGCCAAAGATCCCCCACAACGAAAAAACGTTTACAGGAGCATACCCATGGCGGTCACCCGCACTTTCTCGATCATCAAGCCCGACGCCACCCGCCGCAACCTCACCGGTGCGGTCACCAAGATGCTCGAGGAAGCCGGCCTGCGCGTCGTCGCTTCGAAGCGCATCCACATGACCCGCGAGCAGGCCGAAGGCTTCTACGCCGTCCACAAGGAGCGCCCCTTCTTCGGTGAACTCGTCGAATTCATGATGAGCGAGCCGGTGGTCGTGCAGGTGCTCGAGGGTGAGGACGCCGTGACCCGCAACCGCGACATCATGGGCGCGACCAACCCCGAGAACGCCGAACCCGGCACGATCCGCAAGGAACTGGCGCTGTCGATCGGCGAGAACACCGTCCACGGTTCGGACAGCGAAGAAAACGCCGCGATCGAAATCGCGTTCTTCTTCAAGCCGGAAGAAATCGTCGGCTGATTTCTATCGGCCGAGTCAAGAAAAGGGCCGCTCCCGGCGGGGGCGGCCCTTTTCGTGTGCCGTGGTCAGTCGCCAAAATCGACATAGACGATGCATTCGGTCCACTGGCCCTTGCACTTGCGCCGGCCCGAACCTGTCGTCTCGTTGCGATATCTCCACTGTCCGTAGTAAGCCGATGCAAGCACCGGTCTGCCCGGATTGGCCGCGATCGTGGCGTTGACCCAGGCTTGAGCAACCGGACGGGCAGCGGCGTGCGCACGCTCCGCGCTGTTACAACTCCTGACACCCCTCCATGACGGAATTTGGCCAGCGATATTGGCCTGAACCCTTTCGCTCACCGATGCCGCTTCCGCAGCAGCAGCACTTCCCTCGATCACGACCGCATCTTCGGACATATCGACATCTTCGTCGATAGTGCAGGCCTCTCCTTCGAGTTCGTCGTACTCGGCCTCTTCTCCGGCGAATTCGTTTTGCGTCGTCATTTTGTCTCCCCCACAACAAGTCGAGGCGATTTCAGTAAGAAATTGCGGAGATAAGTTAAAGAGCCGATTTACCCCGCGCCCGCAAACCGCGCCAACTGCGCCGCATGCGCATGGTGGTGGCCGTCCTCGCTCGCGGCCATGACCTTGCGCATCGCCGTGCGCGCCTCCGGGGTGAGCGCAAGGCCGAGATCGGAATAGATGCGCGCGATCGCCGCCTCCCAGTCGGCGTTCAGCGCATCGAAGCAGGCGCGCGCGACGGGGCCCTGCCAGCCTTCCAGCGCCTCGGCCATGCGCGCCTCGCGCAGCGCGATCTTGTGCCGCCAGCGGGCTTCGATCCGCTCGAGACAGCACCTGTCCGACTGCATCGCCATCTGGTTGGCCGCAAGGCTGATCGCGCTCTTGAGCACCGCCTCGTGCTCGCGCTCCGCCAGCACGAGGCGGGCGTCAGGGAACAGCGCGAGGAGCGTCGATAAATCCTCGGCGAAGGCGGGGACTTTTAGAACGCGGGGCTTGTCCGCGAGGCCCCGGTGGGCAGCATCGGTCTGGAGAATGCGCCGGAATTCTCGGTAGATAGGGGCCGCGTTCCGCGCCTCGCTCCACGCCGAATAGGCCGGGATGTGCCACTGCGATTCGTAGATCGAATGGTGGAGCGCGGCGGAGATCCAAGCCAGCTCCTCCTCGACCGCAGCCGGGGCCATGGGGTGGATCGCCTGCATCCACGGGTTGAGCAGCCCGAGCATCGCCAACTCCATCGCCGCCTTCACCCGGTTCATGCCGAACGGCGCGGGGACGGGGTGATAGGCGTCGCAGTAGCGGGTGTGCGCGTGCGCGGGATCGGCGGCGAGCAGGGTGTGGATGCGGGTGGTGCCGCTGCGCATATGGCCGATGATGATGATCGGCGGCGCGAGCGGCGTCTCCAGCAGCTCGGGCCGCTCCAGCCACAGCGCGCCGAAGGCGAGGCGGTTCTTCACCACCCGCGCGAGCTGCCCCCAGGCCATCGCGCGGCCGAGCGGGTTGAGATCGGCTTGCGTCTCGATGCTGGCGATCAGCCGGGCGAGCCGCTCGCGGAAATCGGCAACGTCCTCCTCGCTGCGACTGCCATGCTCCACTGTCTCCGCCCGCGCGCCATAGGGCCTGGCGGCAAGCTCCCACAAGGCATCTGGGCCGAGTTCGGGCGGAGGCAACCACCCGCGCTCCCACGCCTTGCCGAGGAAGGCGTTGGCTCGTTCCGCCAGCGGCCCGCGGGCCAGCAGGTGATCGCGGGTGGGCGGGGCCATCAGAATGCGTCCGCCACGTCCATCAGCCGCGTCAGCCGCTTGGGTGCCGCGCTTCGCCAGCTGCGGGTCAGCCATTCGCCGACCGCGTCCCAGTCCACTCCCGGACGGTTGAGGATGATCCCCACCCACCCGCTCGCGCCGTAATAGGCGGGTTTGAAATAGACCTCGGGCTGATTTTCCACGAGGCTCAGCAACTCATCCATGCCGCCAGTGCGCACCAGCAGCGCGATGTGCGGCGTGCCGTGGTGCTGGTCGGCGAAATAGGCGAAATACTTGCCGGACTTGTCGCCGCCTACGCGGAAGCCCGGGCTGCCGTGGCTCTCGCGCTCGTCGGTTTCGGGGAGGGCGAGGGCGAGGGCACGCACCCGCGCCAGCAGGGCCGCCGGATCGCGCCAGCGGCTGACGTAGTCGGCCACCGCGCGGGGGTAGAGCTGGTGCTCGGCGAATTTGACGCGGGCGGCGAGGCTCTCCGGGGTGCCCTCGGGCGTGATCGGCACCGCGATCTGCGCCAGCACTTCGCCCGAGTCCAGTTCGGGCGTCACCAGATGGACGCTCGTGCCTGCGTGGCTGTCACCCGCTTCGATGGCGCGGGCATGGGTGCCCGTGCCCTTGTAGAGCGGCAGCAGCGAGGGGTGGATGTTGAGCATCCGCCCTGCCCAACGCTCGACGAACCCGTCCGAGAGGATGCGCATATAGCCCGCGAGCACGATATAGTCCGCGCCCGCCTCCAGCACTGCGGCCTCCATCGCGGCGTCGTGCGCTTCGCGGGCCAGGCCCTTGTGGGGCAGGGCGAAGGTCGCGATCCCCTCGGCCTGCGCGAGCGCCAGCCCGTCCGCGTCGGGGTTGTTGGAGGCGACCAGCACCACCTCGTAGGGGCATTCCGGCATGCGGCTGGCATAGACCAGCGCGGCCATGTTGGTGCCCGCGCCCGAGATGAGGACGGCGATTCTGGCTTTCTCAGCCAAGGTGCGTCGCGCTCCAGTCGCTTTTCGCCGCCCATGTCTCGACCGAACCGCGCACGGTGCAGCCCTTCTCGCCCGCTTCGATCCGGCCCACGGGGAAGACCGTCTCGCCCGCCGCCTCAAGCTTGGCAGTGACCTCGGCGACATTCGCCTCGCTCACGGCGAGCACCATGCCGACCCCGCAGTTGAAGGTGCGGGCCATTTCCTCGGGCTCGATATTCCCCTGCGCCTGCAGGAAAGCCATCAGGCGCGGCTGGGGCCACAGGTCGGCATCGACCACCGCGTGGGCGCCATCGGGCAAGATGCGCGGGATGTTCTCGAGCAGCCCGCCGCCGGTGATGTGGGCGAGCGCATTGATGGCGCCAGCGCGGATCAACGGCAGGAGGCTCGCCACATAAATTCGGGTCGGCGCAATCAGCGCGTCGATCAGCAATTGCTCCTGATCGAACAGGGCAGGGCGGTTGAGCTTCCAGCCCTTGTCCGCCGCCAGCCTGCGGACCAGCGAATAGCCGTTGGAGTGGACGCCGGACGACGCAAGTCCCAGCAGCACATCGCCGGGCGCGACCTTGTCCCCCGTCAGCTGCTGCCCACGCTCCACCGCGCCGACGCAGAAGCCCGCGAGGTCGTAGTCGCCGGGCGCATACATCCCCGGCATCTCCGCCGTCTCGCCGCCGATGAGCGCGCAGCCCGCGATCTTGCAGCCCTCGGCGATCCCTGCGATCACCCGCTCGGCGACCCCGTTCTCGAGCTTGCCGGTGGCGAAATAGTCGAGGAAAAACAGGGGCTCCGCGCCCTGCACGATGAGGTCGTTGACGCACATCGCGACGAGATCGATGCCCACAGTGTCATGGCGGTCATGCTCGATTGCCAGCTTCAGCTTGGTGCCCACGCCGTCGTTCGCGGCGACCAGCAGCGGATCGGTGTAGCCTGCCGCCTTGGGGTCGAAAAACCCGCCGAACCCGCCCAGCTCGCTCGTCGCCCCGGGCCGCGCGGTGGCCTTGGCGAGCGGCGCGATCGCCTTCACGAGGCGGTTGCCCGCCGCGATCGACACCCCCGCATCGGCATAGGTGTAGCCCGAGCCCTGCGGCTTGCTCTCGTTTGTCCCCGAAGTCATGCACGCCGCCATAGCTGTTCGCGCTTGGAATTCCACTCGCCATTGGGCAAAGGAGACGCGATTTTCCCCATGAGCGCGTCGCTTTCCCTTCCTGGCCCGGTGGCCGCACCCTCCCGCGCCGCCGGTCGTCGCTGGCTCGCGGGCGTGCTGCTGATGCTCGCAGTGCTCGGCGGCGGATATGCCGTGATCGCGCAGGTCGCGGGCGAGCGCGGGATCGCGCCCACCGCCGCCAGCGCCGACATCGAGGTCAAGGGCATCGCGGTCGACGTCCAGGGCAAAAGCGCCGAGGACGCGCGCACCCAGGGCTGGCGCGAGGCGCAGAGGAAGGCGTGGGAGAAGCTGAAGGGCCCCAAGCTGTCCGACAGCCAGCTCGAAGGCCTCGTCTCGGCGATCGTGATCGAAAAGGAGCGGCTCGGCCCACGGCGCTACATCGCCACGCTGGGCGTGGTGTTCGATCGCCAACGCGCCAGCGGCTTCCTCGGCGGGGCGCAGCAGGCCGCGCGCTCGGCACCGCTGCTGCTGATCCCGGTGCAGGAGAGCGGCGGGGCCTACATCACCTTCGAGCAGCGCAACCCCTGGCAGCGCGCCTGGGCCGAGTTCAACCCGGGCGCGAGCCGGATCGATTACGTGCGCCTCAACGGCGGCGGGGGCGATTCGCTGCTGGTCAATTTCGGCCAGACCGGGCGGCACAGCCGCGGCTGGTGGCGCTCGACGCTCGACCAGTACGGCGCGACCGATGTGCTGATGGCCTTCGCCCGGCTCGACCACCAGTTTCCGGGCGGGCCGGTGAGCGGCACTTTCACCGCGCGCTTCGGGCCGGACAGCCGCCCGCTCGAGACCTTCACTCTCAAGGCCGACAATCCCGAAGCGGTCCCCGCCATGCTCGCCGAGGCGGTGGAGCGGATGGACCAGATCTTCACCGGCGCGCTGGCTTCGGGCAAACTGCGCCCCGATCCGAGCATCAGGCTGGGGGCGGGCGGCGCGATCGATCCGGCGATCCAGCGCCTGATCGAGATCGGCCGCGCCGCGCAGGCGAGGAAGTCGGCCGCGGCGGCTGCGGCGGCGGGCGAGGTGCCGCGGATCGAGGCCCAGCCCGTTACCGGGATCGAGCCGGGCGAGGCTCCGGTGCGCAACATCACCGTCCAGTTCGCGAGCCCTGACGCGGGCGCCTTCGATGCCGCGATCGGCGCGGTGCGCACCACCGGCGGTGTGCGCGGGATCGGCGTCACCAGCACCGCGATCGGCGGCACTTCGGTGATGAGTGTGAGCTTCGCGGGATCGCTCGACGAGCTCGCGGCGGCCCTCGAAGCGCGCGGGTTCAATGTGCGGCGCGGGGCGAACGCGCTCGCCATCAGCCGCTAGGGCCTGCGCGCCGCGATGGGCGAGCCGTCCCAGATAGCCCTTCCCCTGTCCGCCCGCGGCACCGTGCAGCGGATCGTGGTGGGCGAGGCCAACGCCGCGGTGATCGAGGCCTTGCAGCAGCCGGAGCGTTGGCCGTTCCACGTCGCCGTGCTCACCGGGCCCGAGCGCTCGGGCAAGAGCCTGCTCGCACGCTGGGCGGCAGGGCTGCATGGCGATGCCCTCGAGGTCATCGACGATGCACAAGGCATGGACGAGACCGCGCTGTTCCACCGCTGGAACGCCGTCCAGCAGGGCGGCACGCGGGAGGGCGGGGCGCTGCTGCTGGTTGCCGATGCTGGCTCTGAAGGTTGGCAGATCAGGCTCCCGGATCTCGCCTCGCGCATCGGCGGATCGCTTCAACTCGCAATCGGCGCGCCGGACGACGCGATGGCGGGCGAGCTGATCATGGCCCATGCGGAAGGCCGCGGCCTTTCGCTGCCCGAGGGCGCAGCCGACTACCTCGTCCCGCGCACGGTGCGCAGCTTCGCAGCGATCGAGGCGCTGGTGGCGACAATCGACCGCATCTCCCTTGAACGCCAGACGCCCGCCACCATGTCTGTGTGGCGCGCCGCGCTCGAGGCCCTGCACGGGCCCGAACAGCAGCGCCTGCTCTGAAGGTCACGCCGTCACCGATTGCATCGGCGGCGTAATGGTGGGAAAAGCGAGGGGCCATGTTCGAGCGTCTTGTCAGCTATCTGGACTCCGTGCGCGCCCGCGACCCCGCGCCGCGCTCGCGCTGGGAGATCCTGCTCTATCCCGGGGTCTGGGCGCTGGGCTTCCACCGCATCGCGAACTGGCTGTTCGAGGCGCGGATGTATTTCCTCGCGCGGTTCGTGAACCACTTCTCGCGGCTCCTGACCGCGATCGACATTCACCCGGGCGCGCGCATCGGCAAGAACTTCTTCATCGACCACGGCTTCGTAGTGATCGGCGAGACCTGCGAGATCGGCGACAACGTCACGATCTACCAATGCGTCACGCTGGGGGGCACCAACCCGACCAACGGCAAGGGCGGCAAGCGCCACCCGACTTTGCAGGACAATGTCATCATCGGCTCGGGCGCGCAGATCATCGGCCCGATCGTGGTGGGCGAGCGCGCTCGTGTCGGAGCAAACGCGGTGGTGACCGACGATGTGCCCGCCGGTGCGACGATGATCGGCCTCAAGGCCCGCTCGACGCTGGTCCCGGCCGAGGAGTGGATCAAGGAATTCATCCCCTACGGCACGCCCTGCGACGATCCGCCCTGCGACGACAAGGGCCGCCCGCGCGGCGATTGCGTCGAGAAGCTCGAAGCCGAGATGGCGGCGATGCGCGAGGAACTGGCGCTGCTGAAGGCGATGCTCGCCGAGCGCGAGGCTCCGGCTCCGTCGCCCGCGCCTGCGCGGCTACGCAAGAGCGGCACCAAGGACTGAGGGCGGGCATGGCCGCACCACAATCGCCGGGCGGGATGCCCGGACAGGTGGTTCCCTTTCCCGGCCGCAGCGCGGATCAGGTCGGCTTCGAGCGGCCCGAGCTGATGCGCATTCTCGATCTCTACGGCCGGATGGTCGCGGCCGGAGAATGGCGCGACTACGCGATGGACTTCACCCGCCACGCCGCCACCTTCGCCGCCTTCCGCCGCGCTGCCGAGCGCCCGCAGGCGAGGGTGGAGAAACGCCCGGCGCTGCGCGGCAAGCAGGGGATGTGGACGCTGTTCGGCGAACACGGGCAGGTGCTGAAGCGCGGGCATGATCTGGCGAATGTCCTCGCGCCGATGGAGCGGCGGCTGCTGAAGGCGGTCGAGGAGTAAGGGCGGCGAGGTGCGCCGTAGCTTTATGATCGGGAGTGGTTGGTTTTCTGCCTCCCGACCCGCACCGTCACCCCGTGCTTGACACGGGGCTTGGCTTTTCTTCCTCCGCGATCGCTGCGATACTCTGCCGATGGAGAGGGGTGGCTGGGTCTACATCATGGCGAACCGCTATCGCGGGGGCATGTATGTCGGAATGACAGCGGACGCTCTCGCCCGCGTGTATCAGCACCGCGATGGGACGGGGTCTCGCCATGTCAGGGACTTCGGGAAGACCCGCCTCGTTTACGTCGAACACCACGACACCATCGAGGGCGCCATCGCTCGCGAGAAGCTCGTCAAGAAGTGGCGGCGCGAATGGAAGTTTGCGCTGATCGAGGCGGCCAACCCCGATTGGGACGATCTGTGGGAACAATGGTTCGCAGCCGAGGCGGGGCAGAAGTAGCCAGGCCCCGTGTCAAGCACGGGGTGACGAAGAGGGGAACGACCGCTCCGGGGTCGTGTCCCGAATGTCGGCTTTTGGCGAACGACCGGCGATTGCCGCCGTTTTCCTACACGCCCGCAAGTCGCTACAATCCGCCCCGGTTCTTTCCCATCGTTGTGCCCGGCCTGCGAGGCCGTTGGATCGTCAGGGCGCGAAACAAGGCCCCGCTCCCCTGTCCGTCCGCTTCGCGAAAGCGGGCGCAGGCAATTGAACCGATTGAAATATTCGTGAACGTCCAAAGCGGACAGGGTGTCCGCTTTGTCCGCTTCAAAGCGAAGGCCCGCCCCCTTGCGGGGACGGGCCTCCTGAATTCCGGTAGCGGAAAGCCGGATCAGCCGCGCGCCGAGCTCGGCCCGGTGCCGGTGACCTTCTGCATCGCCTTCAGGATGTTGCCCGACTGCTCAGAGCCCGATTGCGGGGCGATGAGGTTGGTGAAGGAGTTGATCTCCTCCCAGCGCGCGGCGAAGCCTTCGAGGGTGCGCTCGCCTTCCGGCAGCCACACGGCGTCGTTCATCACGGTCCACGAGGAGTGGTAGCCGCCCGCACCCGCGCCGACGATGGCGTTGGTCGGCGCGTCCTCGGAGACGAGGAACAGCGCGGCCGGGACCACGTTCTCCGGCGCGAAGAGCTTGAAGGCTTCCTCGGGGAAGAGGTCTTCGGTCATGCGGGTGCCCGCGACCGGCGAGAGGGTGTTGACGCGCACGTTGTACTTCGCGCCTTCCAGCGCCAGCGTCTTGGTGAGGCCTGCAAGGCCGAGCTTGGCCGCGCCGTAGTTCGCTTGGCCGAAATTGCCGAACAGCCCGGTCGAGGAGGCGGTCATCAGGATGCGGCCATAGCCCTGCTCGCGCATCGTCTCCCACGCGGCCTTGGTGGCGAAGGCCGAGCCGGTGAGGTGGACCTTCACGACGAATTCGAAATCGGCGGGCTCCATCTTGGCAAAGGTCTTGTCGCGCAGCACGCCCGCATTGTTGATGAGGACATGGACGCCGCCCCACTTCTGCTTGGCGTCGGCGATCATCTTTTCCATCTGCTCGAATTCGGTGACCGAAGCGCCGTTGGCGATCGCCTCGCCGCCCATCGCCTCGATCTCGGCGACGACCTGCGCGGCGGCGTCCGAGGTGCCGGTGCCGTCACGCGAGCCGCCGAGGTCGTTGACGACGACCTTCGCGCCGCGGCGGGCGAGTTCGAGCGCATAGGCCTTGCCGAGCCCGCCGCCCGCACCGGTGACGATGGCGACCTTGTCCTTGAAGCTGATGGTCATGGGTGTTCTCCTGTCCAAATCTGCGGCGCGCTTTACGCCTGCGTAAAGTGATCTGCGGCGCGCTGCGTGGCACTTTCGCGCGCCCCTTGCAACTGCCGAACTGACAGCGCGCTGTGCCGTAGGGTCAGGCGGGTTTGCGAAGCGCCTCGAGCGCCGGAATCAGGCCCCCAAACGAATCGATCACCGCCGCCGCGCCCATTGCCTCCACCGGTGCGTCGCAATAGCCATAGGCTGCTGCCACGAAGGGCACGCCCGCTTCTTTCGCAGCGCGCGCGTCATAGGTGGAATCGCCGAGGAAGACGAAAGAGCCGCCGCCCAGCACTTCGCGCGCCTTCAAGACCGGCGCAGGGTGGGGCTTGGCGAGGAACTGGCCGTCGGGGCCCTTGCCCATCGAGTCCCCGCCGATGACAGTCTCGAAGGTGTCGATCAGGTCGAGTTGCGTCAGGACATTGCGGGCGAAGGCCTCGAACTTGTTGGTTACCACCGCCATGCGCACGCCCTGCGCGGCCAATGCCGCAAGCGTCTCGCGCACGCCGGGGTAGGGGACGGTGTGGACCGCGTTGTGGGCTTCGTAATAGCCGAGCATCGCCTTGTAGAGCCGCTTGAACTCGGCCTCGGGCAAGCCTCCCTGCGCCTCGACCGCGCGGGCGAGCATGATTTTCGCGCCCCCGCCGATCAGGTCCTTGGAGGTCTCGACCGACACCTCGGCAAAGCCGCCCAGCACCAGCGCATGGTTCACCGCTGCGCCAAGGTCGCGAAAAGTGTCGAGCAGGGTGCCGTCAAGGTCGAAGCCGATGGCGCTGAAGGGGATATCGGTCATGCGCGCGGCGGTGGCGCAAGCTACTTCAATCTGCAAGCATTTGCTGGCAAGCGCGCCTTTCCCTAAGGACATGCGCATGACCACGACGACGACCCACCCCTTCGCCGCCATCATCCTTGCCGCGGGCAAGGGCACCCGCATGAAGAGCGATCTGCACAAGGTGCTCCACACCATCGCGGGCAAGCCGATGCTGCTGCACCTGCTCGATAGCTTGGCCGAGGCCGATCTGGCGCGCACCGTGGTGGTCGCGGGCGACCGGCACGAGCAGCTGGCCAAGGCGCTGGCGGGGCGCGAGGTGACGGTGGCCTTGCAGGAGCCGCAGCTCGGCACGGCGCACGCGGCGCTTCAGGCCAAGGCGGCGCTCGCCGATTTCAGGGGCCTCGTGCTGGTGTGCTTCGGCGATTGCCCAATGGTGCAGGCAGACACCGTGCGTCGCCTGTTCGCCGCGCTCGAGGGCGGGGCCAAGGTCGCGGTGCTCGGCTTCCGCCCGGCCGACCCGCTCGCATATGGACGGATCATTGCGGACGCCGACGGCACCGTGCGCAAGATGGTCGAGTTCAAGGACGCTTCGCCGGAAGAGCGCGCGGTGGGCCTGTGCAACTCCGGGCTCATCGTGGCCCATTCGGACGACATGTGGCCGCTGCTCGAAGGCGTCGGCAACGACAACGCGCAAGGCGAGTATTACCTTCCCGACGTCGCCACCAATGCCATCGCGCACGGCGACCGGGTAGTTGTGATCGAGACCGATGCCGACGAGGTCGCCGGCATCAATAGCCGCGCCGAACTCGCCGCCGCCGAGGCCCGCTGGCAGGCGGCGCGGCGAGTGAGGGCGATGAACGAGGGCGCGACCCTGATCGCTCCCGAGACGGTGTTCTTCGCCCACGACACGGTGCTCGGTCGCGATGTCACCATCGAGCCCAATGTCTTCTTCGGCCCCGGCGTTCGCGTCGCCGATAACGTCCTGATCCGCGCCAACAGCCATATCGAGGGCGCTTCGCTGGCGAGCGGCGTCAAGGTCGGGCCCTTTGCCCGTCTGCGCCCCGGCGCGGTGCTCGAGGAGGACAGCTTCGTCGGCAATTTCGTCGAAGTGAAGAACGCCGTGCTCCACCAAGGCGCCAAGGCGAGCCATCTCACCTATCTCGGCGACGCGACCATCGGCGCGGGTGCCAATATCGGCGCGGGCACCATCACCTGCAATTACGACGGCTATTTCAAATACAGGACCGTGATCGGCGAGCGCGCCTTCATCGGCTCGAACTCGGCGCTGGTCGCGCCGGTCACCATCGGGGCGGATGCCATCGTCGCGGCAGGATCAACCGTCAGCCGCGATGTCGCGCCGGGAGAGCTGCGGATGGTGCGCGCCGAGCAACTGGTGAAGGACGGCTGGGCCGACCGCTTCCACGACACGATGAAGAAGAAGAAGGCGGCGGAGAAGAAGGGGTGAGCGAGGATCTGACCTGCTGGCTGTGCGGGCGCCCCATGGGCGACATCGTCCAGTGGCATCACCCGGTCCCCAAGGCCAAGAAGGGCAAGGTCAAGGTCCCGATCCACCCGATCTGCCACAAGACGATCCACGCCAATTTCACCAACAACGAATTGGCGCGCATCGGCGAGGATGCGGAAAAAATCCGCGAGAACGCCGCAATCGCCAAATTCGTCGCCTGGATCGCGAACAAGCCCGCCGATTTCGACGCGCCGACGCGCTAGGCCGACGAACGCCGGAACGTTGAAACGCTCTGTAACGTAGATAGGGCAGTACCCTCGCGAAGGAGAAAGCCCATGAAAACCGCCCGCTGGATCGCCGCAGGCGCCGGCCTTGCCGCCGTGGGTGCGGCGGCGGCCTATGCCCAGTATCGTCAGACCGAGCAGCCGGACTACACGCTGGTCCGCGCCGACGAAGACTTCGAACTGCGCGATTACCCCGCGCTGGTGGTCGCCGAGGTCAGCAATGCCGGCACCCGCGAAAGCGCCAGCGGGGCGAGCTTCCGGCGCCTTGCCGCCTATATCTTCGCGCAGGACCGGCCCGAGGGCGGCGAGAAGATCGCCATGACCGCGCCGGTGCTGCAGGATGAGACCCGGCCCGGCCAGTGGCGGATGCGCTTCGTGATGCCCGCGAAATACACCCTCGACACGCTCCCGCCCGCGCCGGACGACATCACGCTCACGCAAACGCCCGCGCGGCGGATGGCGGCGGTGCGCTTCTCGGGCAATGCCTCGGGCCGCGACCTTGCCCTTATGGAGGCGCGCCTGCGCGAATGGATGCGCGAGGCGCGCCTAATGCCAGCGGGCGAGGCCGAGTTCGCCTTCTACGATGCGCCGATGATCCCCGGCCCGCTGCGCCGCAACGAGGTGCTGATCCCGGTCGCGGAGCGCTAGGCGTCCTGCATCCCGGTGGTTTCGCCGCCGCCGGTGGCGAGGTAATCCGCCTCCCACTGGTCGAACTCGGCGCGGCTCAGCAGGTAGCGTTCGCGCGCCTCGTGGAAGCTGATCTGGCGCTCGCGGACCGCGCGCACGACTTCGTCCTTGCGGGCCTTGGACCAGTGGACGCGGTGGTGCTTGGGAAGCCGGTTGTAGCTCTTGATCGCATCGGCGATCGAGATGTTGGGATCATAGGCCATCGGTGATGCTCCTCATCATCAAGTCATCGCCCCCGATGGCCTGACTGTTGACGCGGGGCCCTAACCGGACCTTGTCGGACATGGTTACCAGTGCGTTGATGAAACGCTCCGTGCATTGCGCAAGCCGAACCGAGTTCGCGGTGTCGGAGATGCTTACAGGGAGCCGCGTTGCCCCGCGGGTTGACGCGAAAAGGGGCGGCGCCACCCGTGTGACGCCGCCCCTTTCACGTGATGCGAAGAGCCGCCTACTTGGCGGGCCGCCTACTTCCCTGACCTGTCGTCCATCAGGCGCTTCATCAGGTAGATGAATTGGAGCGCCTGGAGCTTGGCGCGCTGGTCGTTGTCGACCCCGCCCGAGTGGCCCCCGGTGGTGTCCTCGAAGTAGTAATAGGGCTGGCCCAGTGCCTTCAGCTTGGCCGCCGCCTTGCGCGCGTGCGCCGGGTGCGTGCGGTCGTCGGCGGTCGAGGCCCACAGGAACGGCTCAGGGTAGTTCACCCCCGCGACGATCTTCTGGTAGGGCGAATAGCCCTCGATCCAGGCGCGCTGCTCGGGGATGCGCGGATCGCCATATTCGCCGATCCACGATGCCCCGCGCCCTATCACGTGATAGCGCAGCATGTCGAACAGCGGGATCTGCACGATCGCTGCGCCGAGCAGGTCGGGACGCTGGGTGAAGAAGGTGCCGACCAGAAGGCCGCCCTGCGAGCCGCCCTGGATGCCGAGATGCTCCGGCTTGGTGAAGCCGCGCTTCACCAGATCCTCGCCCACCGCGATGAAATCATCCCAGGTGCGCTGCTTGTTCTCGCGGATCGCGGTCTGGTGCCATTGCGGCCCGAACTCCCCGCCGCCGCGCAGGTTGGCGAGCACATAGGCGCCGCCCTTTTCGACCCACAGCTTGCCGGTCGAACCGAGATAGGCGGGCAGGCGCGGCACCTGGAAACCGCCATAACCGGTCAGCAGCGTGGCGGTGGAGCCGTCCATCTTCATGCCCTTGGGCTTGACGATGAAATAGGGGATCTTGGTCCCGTCCTTGCTCACCGCCTCGTATTGCTCGACCGTGGAACCGGCGGGGTCGAAGTAGGAGGGCGATGTCTTGAGCACCGCAGGCGCGGCCTTCCCATCGGTGTAGTAGAGCGTCGTCGGCTCGAGGAAGCCACTGACGGTGTACATGATCTGGTCGGTATCGTCCGACGAGGCGGCGATGCCGATGGTGGCATTGTCGGGCAGGTCGACCTGCGTGCTCGCCCACTTGCCGCCCGCAAAGTTGAACTTCAGCACCTTGCCCACGACATTGTCGAGCAGCGCCACATAGAGCCCGCCTGCGGTGACGGTGCTGCCCTGCTTGGTCTGGCGATAGCCCGGAGCCCAGACGAGCGACTTCTTCGCGCCATTGGGGTTCTTCTTCCACTCCTCCAGATCGGCCGCGACGAGGCTGTCGGCGGGGAAGGTGGTGTCGCCCACGGTCCAGTCGACATCGGGCGAGAACAGCATGTGCCCGTCCACGATGCCGACCGGGTTGGCCTTGGCGGGAATGTCGAGCTGGAGCCACTTCCCGTCTTTCCAGACATACCACAGCCGCTCGTGGAAGCTGATGCCGCGATAGGCGATGCGGGCGTGGATCACATGCTTGTTGTCACGCAGCAGCGCCGCACCCGAGGAGACGTCCTTGGCATCGCCGCGGAAGATTTCCTTCGCGTCGGCGATCGGCGTCCCGCGCTTCCATTCGCGGGTGGTGAAGGGGTAGTTGCTCTCGGTCAGCGTGCCTTCGCCGAAGTCGCGGCCGACCAGAAGCGTGTTTTCGTCGACCCACTCGACCCCGCCCTGGCTCTTCTCGGCAAGGACGAAGCCGCCTTCGACGAACTGTTTGGTCCTGGTGTCGAACTCGCGCATGATCGTCGCGTCCTCGCCCCCGTCGGAGAGCGCGATCATGCAGCGGTTCAAGGCGGGCGGCAGGCAGGTCGAGCCCTGATACACCCACTCCTTGCCCTCGGCCTTGGCGAGCGCGTCGACGTCGAGGATGATTTCCCACTCCGGCGTTGCGGTGCGGTAGCTCTCGAGCGTGGTGCGGCGCAGGATCCCCTTGGGGTTCGTCTTGTCCTGCCAGAAGTTGTAGAGCCCGTCGGGGCGGAAGCTGACGAAGGGGATGCGATCATTGCTGTCGAAGATCGCCAGCGCCTCGGCCTTCAGCTGCGCGTAGCGCGGATCGGCCTCGAAGGCGGCCAGCGTGCGGGCGTTTTCCTTGGCGACCCAATCCAGCGCCTCGGGGCTGCGCGCCTCCTCGAGGAAGATGTAGGGATCCTGCTCGGGCCCGGGAATGCCGTCATCGGCAAGGGCAATGGTCGATGTGCTCATGGCAAGTGCCATGGCCAGCGATGATGCGAGTTTCAAGTCAAGTCTCTCCCTGTGACGGATGCTGCACCGGCCTGAAGGGCCGCGCGATGCATCAGAATTGCAGGGAGTTGGCGCGCATGCAAGCGCGCGCGTGGTCAGGGTTGCTTGCGCACCCAGGCATAGATTTCGCGGTGGTGGAGCTCTTCTTTCGCCAGCAGGCGATAATCGCGCGCGACCGCCGCATCGACCTGATCCTTCGCCGCGAAATTCTGCGGGGTCAGCGGCTTTTCGGCGGTGACGATCACTGGCGGGCGGCGCTCGAGGATTCGCCGCACCTCGTCCTCCTGCCGCATCTCCAGCGCGTTCATCTCGAGCGCGTTGTTGAGGTGATCGGGGTAGATCAGCTTGGTCGGCAGGCAGCTGTTGGCGAGGCCGTAAAGCGAGGTCGGCCCGTCGAAGACCAGCAGGCACTTGCCCGCCTTGGCGTCCACATGCGGGGCAATCGCCTCGGCGAGGCGGAAGGTCGCTGCGCGGTTCTGGTGGCTCACCCAGTACTGGTAGGGCACGATCAGCAGGAACACCGCGACGGGCAGCAGCGCGGCGCGGTTGATCCGGTCGCTGGGCTCGCGGTGGAACAGCGGCAGCGCGAGCAGCGCGGTCGCCGGGATCAGCGCGGCGAGGTAGTGGCGGTAGACCGTGGCGGGGAGGTAGGCCGTCGCCACCGCCGCGACCAGCCACAGGATCGCGAACACGTAGTGGCGCGGCAGCCCCTCGGGCCAGACGCGCTGCGCCGCGCGGAAGCCGAGCCAGCTCAGCGAGAGTTGCAGGCCGAGATAGGCGAGCATCAGCGGGTGGACGCGGCCCGTGCTCGCGGGCAGGCGGTCGAAGAAGGAGACGAAATTGGCAAAGACGTAAGCGTCCCAATGCCCCGCCGCCCAATAGCCCGCGCTGACAATCGCGGTCGGCAGGACGCCGAGCACGCCGAACACCGCAGCGAGCGCCGCGAGCCGCCGCAGCTTCATCCCGCGCTGCCATTGGCCCCACAGCGCCCACAACCCGAAGAACAGGCACAGCGGGATCACGGTATATTTGATTTGGAGCGCCAGCCCGCCGATTAGCATGGCGATGAGCGCACGGCCCACGGCGCGCGGGTGCTCGGTTTCGCGCACCAGCACTGCCATCGCGATCATCAGGGGGATGAAGAACACTTCCGAATTGCCCGAATGCGCATCGTTGATCGTGCACAGCACCACGTAGAGCGCGGCTCCCGCGGCCGCGGTCATCCGGTCGGCCTGCGCGCGGGCGAGGTGGAAGATCATCACCGCGCCCGCCAGCGTGAACAGCGCGCCCGCGAACTGATAGGCCTCAGAGCCCGGGCCGCCGATGGCATGGAACGCCGCGAACAGCGCGAACAGGCCCCAGGGCTTCCTGTCCCACAGATCGACGAAGGGCACCGCGCCATGCAGCATCTGGTTGCCGATCAGCGAATAGAGCTGCTCGTCGACGTCCGCATTGGGATCGCCGATCCACGCGCCCCGCACGAAGAAGGTGAGCAGTGCGAGCGCCAGCACAATGGCAAGGTCGCTGCGGGCCATCAGCGACGGGGCAGCGGCAGGGCGGATATCCGAAGACATGAACATGACCGCCGCCTTGCCACGGACATGGTTAATTTTCCGCGAGGGTCGCGGCAAATTCCGCTGGCGGTCAGCCGAGCGCCTTGGTGAGGTAGCGGACGGTCTTGCCGGGCGCGGGGCTTGCCGAGCCTGCCTCGACAAAACCCATTGCCGCGTGAAATGCGTCCGAACCCGGGTTGGGCGGCTGCGAATTGACCTCGCAGGCGACAAGATCATGCCCGACCGCGCGGGCGAGATCGAACAGCTGCGCGTAGAGCTTGCGGGCCAGCCCGAGGCCGCGCGCTGCCTCGTCGACCACGATCCGGTCGACATAGACGAACCGCGCGAAGCGGTCCCTGAACCACAGGAAATTGGGGCTGTCGTAATCGGCGCTCTGGTCGAAGGTGACGAGCAACGCCCTCGCATCCGGCACGTGGAGCGCCGCGAAGGCGCCGGCGACCATGTGCCCGAACCGCTCCGGCTCGAGCCACGAGGTTTCGACCGCACTGCGGTTGTTCAGCGCCAGCAGGCCCTCACGCAGGCCCGGGTCGCTATCGAGCGCCGCGCGGTCGAGCGTGAACCCGATCACGCCTCCCAATTACGCTTCAACGTGTTCGGCAAGGACCGTCAGGCCCTTCTCGTTCACCTCGGCAAAGCCGCCGCGCACCTGGATGATTTCAGGGGTAGTGCCCTCCTTGGCGAAGACCTGCACCGCGCCGTCGCGGATGGTGCTCATGAAGGGCGCGTGGCCCTCGAGCACGCCGAATTCGCCCTCGGTACCGGGGACGACCACCATGTGGACCTGTTCCGAACGAACGAGCTTGGCGGGGGTGACGAGTTCGAAGTGGAGGGGCATTGTCTCTTCCTGATAGCCCTCTCCCCTTCAGGGGAGAGGGTTGGGAGAGGGGAATAGCGCCGGGGCTCGCCCCCTCTCAACTCCGACTAGCGAGCAAGCTCGCAAGTCTGCGTATCTCTCCCCTGAAGGGGAGAGAGCAACAGATTACGCCTCTTCGGCCATCTTCTTGGCCTTCTCGACCGCCTGATCGATCCCGCCAACCATGTAGAAGGCCTGTTCGGGCAGGTGGTCATACTCGCCGTCGACCACCGCCTTGAAGCTCTTCACGGTGTCTTCGAGCTGGACGAAGACGCCCGAAATGCCGGTGAAGACTTCGGCGACGTGGAAGGGCTGCGAGAGGAACTTTTGGATTTTCCGCGCACGGGCCACGGTGAGCTTGTCCTCTTCCGAAAGCTCATCCATGCCCAGAATGGCGATGATGTCCTGCAGGCTCTTGTACTTCTGCAGGATCGCCTGGACACGGCGGGCGGTGTCGTAGTGCTCCTGGCCGACGACGCGCGGTTCGAGCACGCGGCTGGTCGAGTCGAGCGGGTCCACCGCCGGATAGATGCCGAGCTCCGAGATCGCGCGCGACAGGGTGGTGGTCGCGTCAAGGTGCGCGAAGGAGGTCGCGGGCGCAGGGTCGGTCAAGTCGTCCGCGGGGACGTAGATCGCCTGGACCGAGGTGATCGAGCCCTTGGTGGTCGAGGTGATGCGCTCTTGGAGCTTGCCCATGTCGGTCGCGAGCGTCGGCTGGTAGCCCACCGCCGAGGGGATGCGGCCGAGCAGCGCCGACACTTCCGAGCCCGCCTGGGTGAAGCGGAAGATGTTGTCGACGAAGAACAGCACGTCCTGGCCTTCGACGTCGCGGAAATATTCCGCCATCGTCAGGCCCGAGAGCGCGACGCGTGCGCGGGCGCCCGGGGGCTCGTTCATCTGGCCGAACACGAGCGCCACCTTGGAGCCTTCCGACGTCGCATTGCCCTCGGCATCCTTGGCGATGACGCCCGCGTCGAGGAATTCGTGGTAGAGGTCGTTCCCCTCGCGGGTGCGCTCACCCACGCCGGCGAACACCGACACGCCGCCGTGGCCCTTGGCGATGTTGTTGATGAGCTCCTGGATCAGCACGGTCTTGCCGACGCCCGCGCCGCCGAACAGGCCGATCTTGCCGCCCTTGGCGTAGGGCGCGAGGAGGTCGATCACCTTGATGCCGGTGACGAGGATCGCCGCCTCGGTCGACTGGTCGATGAAGGGCGGGGCCTCGGCATGGATCGGGGCGGTCTGCTCGGCGCCGATCGGGCCGCGCTCGTCGATCGCTTCGCCGACGACGTTCATGATGCGGCCGAGCACCTTGGGGCCGACCGGCACCGAGATCTGCGCGCCGGTGTTCACGACTTCGCTGCCGCGGGTCAGGCCCTCGGTCGCGTCCATCGCGATGGTGCGCACGGTGTTCTCGCCAAGGTGCTGGGCGACTTCGAGCACCAGCGTCTTGTCGCCATTCTTGGTTTCGAGCGCGGTGAGGATCGCGGGCAGTTCGCCTTCGAACTGCACGTCGACGACGGCGCCGATGACTTGGCTGATCGTGCCGTTGGTGGTCTGGTTGAGAGCGGCGGTGGCCATGTTTCGTTCCTAGCCTTCAATTAGAGCGCTTCTGCGCCCGCAATGATTTCGATGAGTTCGGTGGTGATCGCGGCCTGGCGGCTGCGGTTGTACTGGATGGTGAGCTTCTGGATCAGCTCGCCCGCGTTGCGCGTGGCGTTGTCCATCGCGGTCATCGAGGCGCCCTGTTCGCTCGCCTCGCGCTCGAGCAGCGCGCCGAACAGCTGGGTGCGTACGTAGCGCGGCAGCAGTTCTTCGAGGATTTCCTCTTCGCCCGGCTCGTAGTCGACGACCGATTCCGCTTCGACCGCATTGGCGGGGGCGGGGACGGGGATCAGCTGGGTGACGGTCGGATCCTGCGCCAGTGCCGACTTGAAGGTCGGGTAGATCAGGTGCGCGACATCGAAGGCGCCGCTATCGAACAGCGCGATCAGCTCGTTCGCGATGGCCTCGGCCTCGGTGAAGCCCGGGGTCTTGACCGTGCTGGTGTCGAAGCCGGCGCCGATCAGCGCGGGGAATTCGCGCTTCAGCGGCGCGCGGCCCTTCTTGCCGACGAGGTAGAATTCGACAGTCTTGCCCTCGGCCAGCAGCTCGCGCGCCTTGGCCTTGGCGGCCTTGACGAGGTTCGAGTTGAGACCACCGCACAGGCCCTTGTCGGTGTTGACCACCACGAGGAGGTGCTTCTGGTTCGCGCCCGTCCCGGCCAGCAGCTTCGGCGCGGCAGAGCCCGAGACCTTGCCCGCCAGCGAGGCCATCACCGCGCTGAGGCGCGTGGCATAGGGCCGCCCGGCCTCGGCCGCAGCCTGGGCACGGCGCAGCTTGGCCGCCGCGACCATCTGCTTGGCCTTGGTGATCTTCTGGGTCGACTTGACCGAGTTGATCCGGCCCTTGAGTTCCTTGAGTGAGGGCACGTCAGGGCGTCCTTACGCGAACTGCTTGGCGAAGGCTTCGAGCGCGGCCTTGGTCTTGTCCGCGACTTCGCCTTCGAACTTCTTCGAGGTGCGGATTTCGGTCAGGACCGAGGCATGCTCGCGGCGCATGTAGTCGAGCATCGCGGCTTCGTACTCGTTCACGCGGTTCACCGGGATCGCGTCGAGGAAGCCGTTGGTACCGGCGTAGATCGACACGGTCTGCTCTTCGAACGGCATCGGCGAGAACTGCTTCTGCTTCAGCAGCTCAGTGAGGCGCGCACCGCGGTTCAGCAGCTTCTGGGTCGCCGCGTCGAGGTCCGAGCCGAACTGTGCGAAGGCCGCCATTTCGCGGTACTGCGCGAGGTCGAGCTTCATCGAGCCCGAGACCTTCTTCATCGCCTTGGTCTGCGCGGCACCACCGACGCGGCTCACCGAGAGGCCGACGTTAATGGCGGGGCGGATGCCCTGGTAGAACAGGCCGGTTTCGAGGAAGATCTGGCCGTCGGTGATCGAGATCACGTTGGTCGGGATGTATGCCGACACGTCGCCCGCCTGGGTCTCGATGATCGGAAGTGCGGTCAGCGAGCCGTGGCCGTTTTCCTCGTTCATCTTCGCCGCGCGCTCGAGCAGGCGGCTGTGGAGGTAGAACACGTCGCCCGGGTAAGCTTCGCGGCCCGGCGGGCGACGCAGCAGCAGCGACATCTGGCGGTAGGCGACGGCCTGCTTGGAAAGGTCGTCATAGACGATCACGGCGTGCATGCCGTTGTCGCGGAAGAATTCGCCCATCGCGCAGCCGGTATAGGGCGCAAGGTACTGGAGCGGGGCGGGCTCCGAAGCGGTCGCGGCAACGACGATGGAATATTCCATCGCGCCGTTTTCTTCGAGCTGCTTGACGATCTGCGCGACGGTAGAACGCTTCTGGCCGACCGCGACATAGACGCAGTAGAGCTTCTTGCCCTCGTCGTCGCCCTGATTGGCTTCCTTCTGGTTGATGAAGGTGTCGATCGCGACGGCGGTCTTGCCGGTCTGGCGGTCACCGATGATCAGCTCGCGCTGGCCGCGGCCAACGGGGACCAGCGCGTCGATCGCCTTGAGGCCGGTCTGGACGGGCTCCGACACGGATTCGCGCGGGATGATGCCCGGCGCCTTCACTTCGACGCGGCTGCGCTTTTCGGCCACGATCGGCCCCTTGCCGTCGATCGGGTTGCCGAGCGCGTCGACCACGCGGCCGAGCAGGCCCTTGCCGACCGGCACGTCGACGATGGTGCCGGTGCGCTTGACGACATCGCCTTCCTTGATCTCGCTGTCCGAGCCGAAGATCACGACGCCGACATTGTCGGCTTCGAGGTTCAAGGCCATGCCCTGCACCCCGTTGGCGAATTCCACCATCTCGCCGGCCTGCACCTTGTCGAGGCCGTGGATGCGGGCGATCCCGTCACCCACCGACAGCACGGTGCCGGTTTCGCTGACTTCGGCCTCGGTGCCGAAATTGGCGATCTGGTCCTTGATGACCTTCGAGATTTCTGCGGCGCGGATTTCCATTTTTCGTGTCCTTTAAGCCTGCATGGCTTTGGCGAGCGAGTTGAGACGGGTGCGGATCGAGGCATCGATGCGCTGCGATCCGATGGTGACGACGAGGCCGCCGAGGAGGTCGGGATCGACCGCGGCGGTGAGCATGACTGTGCGGCCTTCGCGCGCGGTCAGCTTGGTCTTCAAGGCGGCGAGCTGGTCGTCGCTGAGCGGGTGCGCGCTCGTGACGGTCGCGGTCACTTCACCGCGCTGGGCGGCGGCAATCGCCTTGAAGGCGCTGACGATCGCGGGCAGCTTGGCAAGGCGGCGGTTGGCGGCGAGCACGCCGAGGAAATTGGTGGTGAGCGGGCTGAGTTTCAGCTTCTTGGCAACCGCCGCCATTGCCGCGCCCTGGGCGCTGCGGGCAAGCTCGGGGTTGGTGGTCAGCGCGGAAAGATCGGCCGAATCGCGCAGGGCAGCGCCCAGCGTCTCGAGATCCTTCTCGACCGCGGTCACCTTGCCATTCTCGGCAGCCAGATCGAACAGGGCCGAGGCATAGCGTCCAGCCAGGCTAGCCTTGATACCGGCGGAAATATCCACGCGCTTCGTTTCCTCTCGGAAGGGTCAGAGGGTCTTGCTTGAGCCTTGGCTGCAGGACGAGCGCAAGGGCTGCCCGCAAGGCTGGCGCGCGCCTAGCAATTGATTCTGGTTCCTGCAAGCCGCGCAGGCGAGGATTTGTGCAGGTGCGAAGCGGGAGTGTGCGGGTAGGGGCGCTACTTCTTCGCCGTGCAGCTATAGACCAGCCGCTCGTTGGGTTGCTCTGGCAGGCCCGCGATCAGGGCCGATTGCTGTTCGCCCAGCGTCCGGGCCGCGTCGCTCACCCCGCAGGTCGGCGGCGTGTAGGCCGAGCGGGCCGCGCGCGCGGCGGCGAGCGCCTCTTGCCCGAGCAGATAGCGGTCGGTGCGCAGGGTGCGGGTCGCGGGGTCATAGGTGTTGACCGCCACCGCCGCGTCATTCTCGGCGGCAAAGACACGCTGCCATTCGCCCCCTTGCGCAAGACCATATTGCGTGCGCCCGTTGACGCAGCCATCGGCGCGCCATTCGAAGGCGACATCGTCGGTGCGGGCGGCGGTGACGCGGCTGCGCTCGGGGACGAGGGTGCAGATCAGCGCGCCCTCGGCCGCATCGGCGGTCTTGGCCGGGGAATCGGGCTTGCCGTCGCCGCCTTGCGCTTTCTCGACCGCGGCCGCGACCCGGTCCTCGATCTCGGCAAGGCCCGGGCGGGTGAACCACAAGAGCAGCGCTGCCGCGAGTCCCGCTGCCGACAGCGCGCCCGCGATCCGCATTTGCGAGCGCCGCTCGTCCTCGCCGCGCCACACGAAAGCGGCGTAGCCCGCGCCGATGCAGGCGAGCAGCGCGATCAGCGCCAGCGCCATGCGGTTCTCGCGCGCTTCGAGCACCTCCATCTGCGCGGTGAGGCGGGCCTTTTCGCGCACTTCGCGCAAGCTCTCCGAACGCTGCTCGAGCGCGGCGCGGGCCTGGCTCTGCTCGGCCTCGAGCCGCTGGCGTTCCTCGGCATTAAGTTCCGCGATCGAGCGGCAGGGCAGCGCGTTGACCACGGGCTCGACCCCGTTCTTGCGCAGGAAGGGCAGCAATTCGCGCAAGGACACCGCGAAGTAGAACTCCCCGTCGCCGCTCTCGGCATCGGCGCTGAAGGAGTTGACCCCGATCACCCGCCCGCACGGATCGAGCAGCGGCCCGCCCGAATTGCCGCGGGCAATCGGCGCGGTGTGGAGGATCGTGTCGAACTGGCGGCTCGGCCGCTCGCCCGACAGGAACCCGCGCGACTTGACCGGCGGCTGGGCGCGGAAGATGTCCGCCATGTCAAGGCCTTGCGCCAGATCGACATTCATCGGGTAGCCGACCGCCGAAACCTCGCCGAGATTGCTGCTGACGCTCCCCGCCAGCGCCAGCGGGGGCAGGGGCAGCGATCCTGCGGCGATCTCGAGCAGCGCCAGATCGTTCTTCGGAGACACCGCCACCACCCGTGCGAAAGCCCCGCCGCTGCCTTCGGAGGGCACGATGCCGACCCGCAGCGTATCGTCCTGCACCGCCTCGGCCACGACATGCGCATTGGTGACGATCCGCGTCGCCGAGACGGCGAAGCCGGTCCCGTGGGAGACCGGCACGGGCTCGTCCCCGTCCTCGCCGATGATGACCACCCGCACGACCCCGCGCGCGGCGGCGTCGACATCGCCCGGATCGGCCGAGGCGGGGAGGGCGAGCGCCAGCGCGGCGAGCGTCAGGCCCAGAAGCGTCCGGAAGATCATCGGCAGCCGACCAAGCCCTTCAACCATTGAAAAAATCCTTGAATCCGGCGCGTGTGCCATGTGATGCGGTTTATCGAAGCAGAAGGAGGGCGGCAATGATCACGAAACGCAACATATCGGCAGCACTGACCATGCTCGCTCTGGCTGCAACCCCCAGCCTTGGGCGCGCCGAACAGCGCGAGACCTTCAAGCTCGGTGAAACCGCCTTCAGCTATGTTCTGCCCGAGGGCTTCTGCCTCCCGAGCGGAGCCGATGTCGCTGTGGCCGAGGCAGTCGCCGGGCTCGACAAGTCGAGCGTGACCCACGCCAACCTCGATCGCTGCGGCACCTTTGGCGTGGAATACACGCATATCAAGACGCCGATCCGCAACGAACCGGTGAAGATTGCCAAGCCGCTGTTCCTCGCCATTCTCGCGCGGCAGATGCAGACGGCCAGCGGGCAGGCAGCAATGGATGCCGCCGGTCGTCAGGTCGAAGCGAACATGGCCGAGAGCACCGGGAGCCCGGACGCCATCAAGGTGGGAGCCCCCACCTTCGGCGGACTGGACAAGGACTGCGTCTACCTTTTCGTCTATCTCGACGTGCAAGTCGGGTCGGAGATCAAAAAAGGTCTGGCCAGCGGCTGCCTGACCGTGGTGGACCAGCAGTTCTTCACGGTCAATTCCTACGCACTTGTCGAAAGCGGAGTGACCTTCGAAGCGCTCAAGGAGCGCAGCCGGAGTATCGCGGCGAGCCTGGCCCGGGCGCCCGCGCGCTGACGCGACATTGAGCGCAAGCCCGCCGGCTGCGCTCCGGGTGCAATTCGGTCAGAAGCTTCCTTGCAACTACCGGCAAGGGAGCCACACGCCATAACCTACCGCATCAGGGGCCTCGACCCCGTGCTTTTCGCCGACCAGCTCGCGCTCGATGACGCCAGTCTCGCCAGCCGCCGGGCGCGGCGCGAGGTGGCCGGGGAGGGGCGCTTCCCCTGCCGCGTGAGCCTCGAGGATGCGGCGCCGGGCGAAGTGCTGTTGCTCACCAATTACGCCAACCACGCGGTCGAGGGCCCCTACCGCAACGCTTTCGCGATCTATGTCCGCGCCAATGCGACCGAGGCGGCGGAATATGTCGACGCGCTTCCCCCGGTCCTGCGCGGCCAACCGATCGCGCTGCGGGGCTACACGGGGAACGGCGACCTTCACCGCGCAGCGCTGGCGTTGGCCGACGATGTCGACACGCAAGTCCGCGCGTTGCTTGCCGATCCGCAAGTCGCTTACATAGACGCGCACAACGCGATGCATGGCTGCTTTGCCGCGCGCATCGAGCGGCACTTTGGCGAGGAATGTTCCACGTGAAACATTACGAGAACATCACCGACGAGGACCGCTGGCAGGCGATGCTCGCCAAGGACCGGCGGTTCGACGGGGCCTTTGTCACAGGCGTCCACTCGACCGGCATCTATTGCCGCCCGAGCTGCCCCGCGCGCGCGCCGCATCGCAAGAACGTGCGCTTCTACGCCACCCCCGCCGATGCCGAGGCGGCGGGCCTCAGGGCGTGCAAGCGCTGCTCGCCCGGCAGCCAGAGCGCAGAGGAGGCCTGCGTCCTCGCCGCAATCGCCGCGATCCGGGAGCGGGGGGCGATGACGCTCGATGAACTCGCCGACCTCACCGGCTACACGCCCACGCACTTCCAGCGCCTGTTCAAGCGCACCGTCGGCCTCTCGCCGGCCGCCTTCGCCCGCGCCTTGCGCGAGGAGCGGGTGCGCGAGGCGCTTGCGGGCGGGCTCGGGGTGACCGAGGCGCTGGCCGCGGCGGGCTTCAGCGGGCCCGAGCAATTCTACGCGGAAACGAAAGGCAGGATGGGAATGCGCCCGAGCGACTGGACAAGAGGCGGCGCGGGCCGCGTGATCCACTGGGCGGTGCTGCCGACTTCGCTCGGGCCGATGCTGGTCGCCGCGACCGAGGTGGGTGTGTGCTGCCTCGCTTTCGGCGAGGGCGAGGCGGAATTGCGGGCAAGGTTCCCGCGCGCCGAGCTGGTGCCGGCGGGCGATGACTTCCGCGCGCTGTTTGCGCAGGTGGTGGCGGCAGTCGAGCAACCCGGCCCCGGCAGCGCCGCCATCCCGCTCGACGTCCACGGCACCGCCTTCCAGCAGCGCGTCTGGGACGAACTGCGCCGCATCCCGCATGGCGAGACGCGGAGCTATGGCGAACTCGCGGCGGCCTTGGGCAACCCGAAAGCCAGCCGCGCGGTGGGCGGCGCAAACGGGGCGAACCACATCGCGGTGCTGATCCCGTGCCACCGCGTGATCGCGTCAGACGGGTCGCTGGGGGGCTATGCCTATGGGCTGGAGATCAAGGCGGAGTTGCTGCGGCGGGAGGGGGTGTGAAGGATTTGCCGATTTTCGGCTTTGCTTTACAAGCCTCTGCATGATTGACACTCCGCCCGAGCCGCCTGTTGCACAGGAACAGGTGATCGAACGAAAGCTTCTCGACTGCGGGCTGAAGTCAGAGGGCTTCACCGTCCGCTATGAGGATGAACTCCAGAGCATCCAGATCATCATAACCCCTTCTGCGCAAGCAAAGCCCGAACACTTCGTCTGCATCCGCGAGGCGGCGGGCTATGAAATCGTAACCTTCGAAGACACCGAGATGTTCGGCGCCTACTTGCGGGTGATGGAAGACCTGGCTCGCCCGAAGGTGCTTGCCGACGCGGAAATATCGCTCAAGGAGCGGGGGCTTTGGGAGAACTTCCCGAAGCGGAGCGATTATGCCGCCTTCGCAGATTATCTCCGGGCACTGGAAATTCATGCCGGTTTTGCGCCGGGCTCGGTGCTGCAAGCCGAAGCCGACCAGCGGGTGCGACTGGAGCCATCGTCTGCCGAGCTATTCGACCAGGTGAGTTATGAACGCTGGGCAGTTCTGCTTGCGGTGCTCAAGTTCGCTTCTGCCCGTGACGGATTCCCGATAGGCTTCGTCGGCAACGACAAGTATCGCGAGTAGGCTGGCGAGGCCACTGCTCGGGGGCGCGGCGACGGGTGGGCCATTGCCCAACTTCGTCATTGCGAGCCGAAGGCGCGGCAATCCATGGCCTGAGTTTTCCGCCAGCTGGACAGCTCGTCCATAGATTGCCGCGTCGCTACGCTCCTCGCAATGACGAGGGGAGCGATTAGTCCAGCTTCGGCGGCATCCCCGGCTCGCACTTGGCCATCGCGCGCTGATACGCGGGGCGCTCGCCGATCCGCGCGAGGTACGCCTTGAGGTTCGGCAGGTGGTCGATGCCCATCCCGCTCATCGCGCGGCTGGTGGTGAGCTGGAAGCCCATCATGATGTCGGCCGTGGTCAGCTGCGAACCGCCGAAATAGTCCGCCTCGCCGAGGCGCTTCTCGACGATTGCCCAGCCTTTCTGCACGCGGTCGGCGACGAAGAAGGGCAATTCCTGCGCGCCCATGAACTGCGCCACCAGCGCCATCATGCCATTGGTCATGAAGGTCGCGTTGGCCCAGTGGTAGTAGAACAGGTGATCGGCGAAGTCGGGGTGATCCGCGCCCGGCACCAGCGGCGTGTCCGGCGCGTATTTCGCGACGATATAGTCCATGATCGCCCCGCTCTCGCCCAGCACGAAGTCGCCGTCGGTGATCACCGGCGCGATGCCCATCGGGTGTAGCGCCTTGTATTCATCGGGCGCCAGGCGGTTGTCGGTGCGGCGGTTGTAGAGCTTGAGGTCGTAGTCCAGCCCCAGCTCCTCGGCGAGCCAGACGATGCGTTCGGATTGCGACAGGCGCAGGTGGTGGATGGTCAGCATGGCATCGGCTCTCCGTCGATAATTGTCCGGCCAGACCTAGCCAAGGCGACGGCGCTGCGCCATCCCCTTGCGTGAAGAACGACAGGGGAGCCTCGCCGAACATGGACACCGGAACCGCCGCAAAGCCGCCGCTGTGGAAGCGGATCTGGAACTTCCCGCTGGTCGCGATGCTGGCGGCGATCGCAGTGAGCGCGATTGCTCTCGCGATCGCAACGATTGCGGTGAAGGAACTGGGAGCAGACCTGCCCGACGATATCGCGCAGCCGGTGCAGGTGTTCGTGACCATCGCGCTGCTGATCCTAGGCCAGAAGCTGGTGATGCGCCGCTTGGGTGAGCGCAAGCACGACGACCTGCCCTTCGCCGGCGCGGCGCGGGGCCTGGGGCTCGGCGCCGCCGCTGCTTTCGTGCTGTTCAGCGTGATCGTCGGCGTGGCGGCGCTGCTGGGCGCCTACCGGATCGACGGCTGGGGCGGCCTCAGCAACTGGATCTTCGTGCTGTTCGCGGCAGGCTTCAGCGCCGGTTTTTTCGAGGAATTCATCTTCCGCGGCATCCTGTTCCGCTGGATCGAGGAATTCGGCGGCAGCTGGGCGGCGCTGATCGTCACCTCGGCGCTGTTCGGCTTCGTCCACATCACCAACGACAACGCCACATGGTTCTCCTCGGCGGCGATCGCGATCGAGGCGGGGGTGATGCTGGGCGGGGCCTATATGCTGACCCGCAGCCTGTGGGTGCCGATCGGGATCCACTTCGGCTGGAACGTCACGCAGGGGCTCATCTGGGACGTGCCGGTGTCGGGCAATGATGTCGACGGGGTGGTCAACGCGCGGCTGTTGGGCAACGAGCTGATCTCGGGCGGGGCCTTCGGGCTCGAGGCCTCGGTGATCGCTGTGGTGTTGGCGGGCGGCTTCGGGGTGTGGCTGGTCAAGCGCGCGATCGACAAGGGCGAGGTGATGGCCCCCTGGTGGGTGCGCCGCCGCAAAGCCTAATTGCGCGCCCAGCCGGGTTTGGCTGGCTCGAGGGCGTCGAGGAATCGCTCCGCGCTCTCCAGATATTCGCGCTGCTTGGCCTCGCCCATCCTGTCCCACGTGGCGTAGATGCGCCCGATGCGGTGGTTGCTCTCCAGCCGCGCGCGGTTCTTGTCCATGAAGTGCCAGTAGAGGGGCCCAAACGGGCAGGCGTTCGGCCCGGTCTTCTGCGCGACCTTGTAGCGGCAGCCGCCGCAGTAATTGCTCATCTTGTTGATGTAGTTGCCGCTCGCCGCATAGGGCTTGGTCGCGAGGCGGCCGCCATCGGCATAGAGCACCATGCCCGCCACATTGGGCAGCTCGACCCATTCGAAGGCGTCGGCGTAAACCGCGAGATACCAGTCCGCGACCTCGCGCGGATCGATCCCGGCGATCAGGCAGAAATTGCCGAGCACCATCAGCCGCTGGATGTGGTGCGCATGGGCGTCTTCCCGCGTGGTTCGGATGCAATCGGCGAGGCAGCGCATGTCGGTTGTGCCCGTCCAGAAGAACTCGGGCAGCGGCCGGTGCGCGCCCAACTCGTTGGCAGCTGCAAGGCCCGGCATCTGGTGCCAGTAGAACCCGCGCACATATTCGCGCCACCCGATGATCTGGCGGATGAAGCCCTCTACGGAATTGAGCGGAGCCCTGCCCGATTTATAGGCAGCTTCGGCGGCGCGGCACAGTTCGAGCGGATCGAGCAGCCCGATATTGAGGCTGGTCGAGAGCATCGAGTGGTAGAGATCGTCCTCCCCGTGGACCATCGCGTCCTGATAGGGTCCGAACAATTCGAGGCGGCGCGCGAAGAAGGCCTCGGCGGCTTCCAGAGCCTCGGCGCGGGTGACGGGCCAGCCGAAGGGTTCGAGATCGCCGAAATGATCGGCGAAGCGCGCGCCGACGAGAGCGATGACCTCCTGCGTGATCGCGTCGGGGGCGAACTTGGGCGCGGGGGGCGCCTTGAGCCCCGCCTTGGGCGGCTCGCGGTTTTCGGCGTCGAGGTTCCAGACCCCGCCCACGGGCTTGTCGCCCTCCATCAGCAGCCCGGTCTTGCGCCGCATCTCACGGTAGAAATACTCCATCGTGAGGTGCTTGCGCCCCTCGGCGAATTTGCGGAATTCGGCATGGGTGGCCACGAACCTCGTGTCGGGAAGGATCGAGACGGGGCAGGGGAACCGGCCCTCCCACTCCAGCATGGCCTCGTGCACGCGCCACTCGCCGCTTTCGGTGACCCGGATTTCGGACGGGGCGTGGCGCTCTACGGCGCGCGCGACCTCGCCGGTGAAGCTGCCGGTGTTCTCGGGATCATCGAGCCGGATGTAATCGACCTGCCAGCCCTCGGCCCGCAGTTCTTCGGCGAAGTGGCGCATTGCCGAGAAAATGAGCACGATCTTCTGCTTGTGGTGCTTCACATAGGTCGCCTCGTCCCACACCTCCATCATGAGGATGCGGGTTTCGGCGGGGGAGAGCCCTTCGAGGCTGGAGAGATTGCGCGACAGCTGGTCGCCGAGGATCGGCACGAGGATGGGACGGGTCATGCGGGGGATACGCGCTCGGGTACCCGTTGGTTTCGTCAGACGAAGGAGTAGGGGTCGATGTCGATCCCCACGCGCACGCCCGGCGCGAATTGCACGCCCCCGATCCAGTCCCTCAGCATCGCCTGCAAATTCGCGCTGCGCCGTGCGTTGACGAGAAAGCGGTAGCGATAGCGCCCGCGCAGCAATGACAGCGGCGCAGGCGCGGGGCCGAGGATCTGGACGTCGGCATGGCGCGGGCGGACATCGCCGAGGCGCCGGGCGGCCTCGCGCGCTTCCTTTTCGTCCTCGGAGGACAGGATGATCGCTGCCCACCTGCCGAAGGGCGGGGCGCCCGCATCACGGCGGCCTTGGGTTTCGGCTGCGTAGAAGGCATCGCGGTCGCCGTTCGCAAGCGCGGCGATCACGGGGGCGGCGGGGTGGCGGGTCTGGATCAGCACCTCGCCCGGCTTGGCCCCGCGGCCTGCGCGCCCCGCGACCTGCGCGATCTGCGAGAAGGTGCGCTCGCCCGCGCGCAGTTCCCCGCCTTCGAGGCCGAGGTCGGCATCGACCACGCCCACCAGCGTCAGGTCGGGGAAGTGGAAGCCCTTGGTCACCAGCTGCGTGCCGATGATGATGTCGATCGCCTTGGCTTCGGCCTGCGCGATGAAGGCGGCTGCGCGGTCGGGGGTGTTAAGGGTGTCGCTGGTCGCCACCGCGAGCCGCGCTTCGGGGAACAGCTCGGCGACTTCGGCCGCGATCCGTTCCACCCCCGGCCCGCAGGCGACGAGGCAATCGTTCTCGCCGCATTCGGGGCAGGCATCGGGCACCCGCGTCTCGAAGCCGCAATGGTGGCAGGCGAGGCGGGCGGAAAGGCGGTGCTCGACCAGCCATGCGCTGCAGGACGGACATTTGAAGCGGTGCCCGCAATTGCGGCACAGGGTCAGCGGGGCATAGCCGCGGCGGTTGAGGAAGAGGAGCGACTGCTCGCCCTTGTCCAGCCGATCGCGCAAGGCCTCGATCAGCGGCCCGGCGAGCCAGCGCTGGCTGCCGGGCTTCTCCTCGGTGAGGTTTACGAGGCGCACCGTCGGCAGGCTCGCCCCGCCGAAACGGGCGGGGAGGTCTAGCTTCGTGTAGACGCCGATCTCGGCCATGTGCAGGCTCTCGAGCGCGGGGGTGGCGCTAGCGAGGATCACCGGCAGACCCTCGAAGCGGGCGCGCATCACGGCAACGTCGCGGGCGTTGTAGCGCACCCCGTCATCCTGCTTGAAGCTGATCTCGTGCGCCTCGTCGACGACGATGAGGCCGAGCTTCGCATAGGGCAGGAACAGCGCCGAGCGCGCGCCGACCACCACCTGCGCGGTTCCGTCGGCGATCGCCCGCCATGCCCGCCGCCGTTCGGTCGATTTCAGCGAGGAGTGCCACAGCACCGGCTTGGCCCCGAACCGCGCCTCGAAGCGCGCGAGGAAGTTCTCAGTAAGCGCGATTTCGGGGAGCAGAACCAGCACCTGCCGCCCCTGCCGGATCGCCTCGGCGACGGGTTCGAAATAGGTCTCGGTCTTGCCCGATCCGGTCACCCCGTCGAGCAGGAAGGGTGCGAATTTTCCCGCGCGCACGGCCTCGACCAGCGTGCCCGCGACCGCGCCTTGCGCCTCCGACAGCGCGGGCTGGTGGAAGTCGGGATTGGCGGGCGGGTAGGGGCGGTCGATGGCGACGGTCACCGGCTCCAGCAACCCCGCGCCCGCCATCCCGCGCAGCACGCCTTCGGAGACGCCCGCCAACCCGGCGAGTTCGCGCATCGTGCCCTGCTCGCCCGCCAGCTTCTCCAGCGCTGTCCTGCGCTGCGCGGTCAGCCGCCCCGCGCATTCCGCGCCGGTCAGCCGGTATTCGGTCATCGTCGCCGGCCCGCCCAGCGCCCCCCCGCTCGCCAGCGCCATGCGCGCGGTGCTCGCGAGCGGGGCGCAGTAGTAGTCTGCGGTCCATTCGATCAGCCGCCTGAGCGGCGCGGGCAGGGGCGGGACGGAGAGCACCTCGAGAATCGGGCGCAGCCGCTCGAAAGCGATCTCGTCACCCGGCAACCGGCCCTCGTCCCACACGATCCCCATCACCTTGCGCGGGCCCAGCGGGGCCATCACCACCGTGCCGGCAGGCGCGCTCATCCCCTCGGGCAGCCGGTAGTCCAGCGGGCCGAGGGCGGCGTTCAATACAAGCAGGCGAATTCGGTTCATCGCGCAGATATATGGAGAGCGGCATAGGCCAAGGGCAAGCTTGGAGACTGGACCAATGACCGCAATTGTCACGAACCGTTCCGCGACCCGCCGCAGCCTGCTGGCCGGAGCCGCCGGCGCAGGCGCGCTGCTGCTGCTTCCCGCCTGCGCCAGCACGGGCGGCGGGTTCAGTCTGGTCGAAGCGGTGCGGCGGATGCTGCTGCTCGCCACGGAAAATGCCTTCGCGCGCCTCACCGCGCCGGGCGGCTTCTGGGACGAACAGGTCGCACGGCTCGGGCTTGCCGAGACGCTGGGCACCCGCGGCGACGTGCTGACGCGCATCCTCACCTCGCAATTGGTCAAGGACCGGCTCGAGGAGCGTTTCGCGAGCCTTGCGATCGACGCGAGCTTTCGCGCTGCGCCCGTGGTGACCGACGCGATCCGGGTTATCGGTTTCGAGAACGCGCTTGCGCTGGTACGCGGCGGGCCGGATGCGGCGAGCCTCTACCTGCGCCAGGAACTCGGCACGGCGCTGCTCGATGCGGTGGTGCCGGAACTTGGCGATGCACTGCGCGTCAGCCGCGATCCGGTGCTCGGCCAGGCGCTCAATGCGCTCACCGGTGTCGATGTTGCGGGCGTTGCCGACCGCTTCGGCCGTCAGATCGACGATGCCATCTGGGGCGAGATCGGCCGCGAGGAAGCTGCGATCCGCGCCAATCCGGAGGCTACCCGCGATCCGGTGCTGATCGGGGTGTTCGGGCTCGGCGCGCGGATCTAGAATCGGCCTGATCAAAACCTGTAAGTCAGCACCGTCTGCGGCACGTGGGTGGTGCGCGCGGGCAAGTCTCCGCGCGGGAAGACCAGCAGCCAGTAATTCGCGCCGACCTCCAGCCGCTTGCTGATCCGGTAGGCGATGCCCGCCTGCGCCCGCCATTGCTCGGTCGAGGCGCCTTGCCCGTCCTCGCGTCCCTGCAGCAGCCCGAGCCATTCGCCGCCCACACTCGCGCGCCAGCCATCCCCGAGCGGCTGGTTGTACTGTACGCGCTGGCGCAGCCGCAGCTCGACCCGGTCCGCGCCGTCGAAGAAGCGTTCTTCCAGTCGCGTGCGCAATTCGAAGCGGCCCTGGGTGAAGATCACCTGCTGGTGCGGGCGCAGCTCGGTTGCGCCGCCCGCCTCGAACACCGCCGCGCCGACGCCAAGGCGTACGCCCTCGGCCACGGTCTGCTCCACCGTCACGCGGATCGTCTGCTGCTCGCCCCCGCGCGCGTCCTCGCGCCATCGCTGGGTGGCGTCGATGGTGAGCCGCGTGTCCTCATCGAGATCGCCGGTCAGGTTGAAGAACTGCCACAATTGCACGTCTTCGTCCTGCGCCGATGCTTTGGACGGTTGCCAAGCGCACGCGAGGGCGGCAAGCAGCGTCGCACATTGAACGGGAAGGCGCGTCATGTGCCCGCCCTAAAGCGGCGCTCGGCCGCTGCCTATCGAATAAATCTGGAGTCCATCTCATGAAATTCTTCGTCGACACCGCCGAGATCGAGGCGATCCGCGAGCTTGCCGCCACCGGTCTGCTCGACGGGGTGACCACCAATCCCTCGCTGATCGCCAAGTCGGGGCGCGATTTCAAGGAAGTGACCAAGGAGATATGCGGGATCGTCGACGGCCCCGTCAGTGCCGAGGTGGTCGCGCTCGACCACGCCACGATGATGAAGGAGGCCGAGGTTCTCCGGAAGATCGCCGACAATGTCTGCATCAAGGTGCCGCTGACGGTTGACGGTCTCAAGACTTGCAAGGCGCTCTCGTCCGAGGGGACGATGGTCAACGTCACGCTGTGCTTCTCGGCCAACCAGGCGCTGCTGGCGGCCAAGGCGGGGGCAAGCTTCATCTCGCCCTTCGTCGGGCGGCACGATGACAACGGCTTTGACGGGATGGACCTCATCGAGGACATCCGCCTGATCTACGACAACTATAATTTTGCTACCGAAATCCTCGTCGCGAGCGTGCGCCACACCACCCACGTCTTGCAGGCGGCAAAGATCGGCGCCGACGTGATGACCGCGCCGCCTGCGGTGATCCATGCCCTCTTCAAGCATGTTCTCACCGACAAGGGGATCGAGGGCTTCATGGCCGACTGGGCCAAGACGGGGCAGTCGATCCTCTAAGGCCCTCGCCTTTTTGCCACTTCCGCGCGCCATATTAGTTGCTAAAGAAAACGGATAATGGCTGACCAGTCCCCGCTCGATCTGTTCAAGCAGGCGCTCACCGGAGCGTCGCGGGCGATTGCGCGCGATGCGGAGGTCGAGGTCGCGTGGAGCGCGGATGTGCCGGGCAGCGCGGGCAACCGCTTCCGCGTGCCGCTGCCGGGGCGCGATCTTCCGCAAGATCAGGTGCGCGAGGCGCGCGGCTTTGCGGACAGCTTCGCCCTGAAGCTGCGCCATCACGACGCCGCGCTCCACGCCAAGGCCGCGCCGCCCGAACCCATCGCGCGCGCCTGCTATGACGCGATCGAGCAGGTCCGCTACGAGGCGCTGGGTGCCAACCGCTTCGGCGGCATTCGCGCCAATCTCGACGCCGCCACGGAAATGCGCACTGCGGGCGACAAGATCGTGCGCGCGCAGAACTCCGCCGAAGTGCCCCTGCAGACCGCGCTCGCGCTGCTGGTGCGCGAGGCGCTGACGGGCGAGGCGGTGCCGGCCAAGGCGCAGGGCGGGATCGAGCTGGTGCGCGACTTCCTCGAGGAGAAGGTTGGCGGGGACTTCGCCGGGCTCGCCGAGAAAATCGCTGATCAGGAGGCCTTCCAGAAACTCGCACTCGAAATGCTGCGCGAGCTCGATCTGACGCGCCCGACCGAGGCCCCCGACGAAAGCGACTCCGACGACGCGGATGACGACGACGCCCCCAGCGACGATGATCAGGGTGACGACGACAACCAGGGCGAGGGCGATCCGCAGTCGGCCGAAATGGCCGGCGACATGGCCGAGGGCGAGGGCGAAGGGGAGGAATCCTCCGACACCCAGACCGACAGCGACATGGCCGAGGGCGAGCCCTCCGACGACAGCGACGCCGCAAATGCCCCCGTGCGCCCCAACCGCCCGCAGGCCGAAGTGCCCGCCAGCGTCGACTACAAGGCCTTCACCACCCGCTTCGACGAGGAAGTCGCCGCGCCCGACCTGTGCGATTCCGAGGAGCTCGACCGCCTGCGCGCCTATCTCGACAGCCAGCTGACGGGCCTTCAGGGCGTGGTGACGCGCCTCGCCAACCGCTTGCAGCGCCGGTTGATGGCGCAGCAAAACCGAAGCTGGGACTTCGACCAGGAAGAGGGCGTGCTCGATGCTGCGCGTCTTGCCCGCGTGATCATCTCGCCCGGAACCGCACTGTCCTACAAGGTCGAGCGCGATGTCGAGTTCAAGGACACGATCGTCACGCTGCTAATCGACAATTCGGGCTCGATGCGCGGGCGGCCGATCTCCATCGCCGCAATCAGCGCGGACATTCTGGCGCGCACGCTGGAGCGCTGCGGGGTCAAGACCGAGATCCTCGGCTTCACCACCCGCGCGTGGAAGGGCGGGCAATCCAGAGAGGCATGGCTCGCCGATGGCAAGCCGCAGAACCCCGGCCGCCTCAACGATCTCAGGCACATAATCTACAAACAGGCCGACGAACCCTGGCGCCGCGCGCGCCGCAATCTCGGGCTGATGATGCGCGAGGGGCTGCTCAAGGAAAACATCGACGGCGAGGCGCTGATCTGGGCGCACAGCCGCCTGCTGTACCGCCCCGAGGAACGCCGCATCCTGATGGTGATCAGCGACGGCGCGCCGGTGGACGATTCGACTTTGTCGGTGAACTCGGCAGGCTACCTCGAGGCGCACCTGCGCGGCGTGATCGAGTGGATCGAGAAGGTCTCGCCCGTCCAGCTGGTCGCGATCGGCATCGGCCACGATGTCACGCGGTATTATCGCCGCGCGGTGACGATCATGGATGTGGAACAGCTCGGCGGCACGATCATGGAGCAGCTCGCGGAACTGTTCGAGGACGAGAAGGGCGTGAAGGGGCGGTGATAAAGGCTGAGGCGGAAAAAGCGGTGCGGCAGATGTGCCGCGAATGGGCGAAAGAGCGCGGCATCGCGAGAGCAGATTTTGCGACCGCAAGTTTCATCGACTTCTGGCAATGGGCCCAGTCAAACTATTCGTCTTACCTGAGGTTTAGGACGACCACGAGCGTCATATACGACGTCGAAATGTGGTTTGAGGACGAGATGGGTCAAAAGGGATTCAACTAGATATGAACGTCACCGAAGCCGTCATCACCCGCCGCTCGATCCGCGCCTTTCTCGACAAGCCGGTTGATCTCGAGACCCTCACCCGCGTGATGGACAAGGCGCGCTGGGCAGCCTCGGGTTGCAACTACCAGCCGTGGGAGGCGAGCATCGTCACCGGCCAGCCCTTGAAGGACTTGCAGGCCAAGATGATCGCCGAGGGGCCCAAGGCGGCCGAGTATGACTGGGCGGCTCCCGGCACCGAGGAAGCTTACAAGAAGCGCCTCGATGCGGTCTCGGCGGGGATGTTCGGCGCGATGGGGATTGCGCGCGATGACGGCGCGGGGCGCATGGCGGCGATGGGTCGCAACACCACCAGCTTCGATGCGCCCGCGGTGCTGTTCGTCTATTTCCCGCGCCTGATGAAGGAGCCGCAGTGGTCGGATGTCGGCATGTGGCTCCAGACCGTCGCGCTGCTGCTGCGCGAGGAGGGGCTCGACTCCTGCTTCCAGGAATACATGGCGATCTTCGCGCACACCATCCGCGACTTCCTCGGCCTCGATCACGAGCGCTACATGTTCTTCTGCGGCATGGCGATCGGGTACCGCGACCCCGAGGCTCCGGTGAACAACTTCGCCCGCGAGCGCGTGCCGCTGGACGAGCATGTGAAGTTCATCGGGTTCTGACGTCTCCCGCCACCCCGACGAAAGCCGGGGTCGCTGGCCGCACGCGATCCCGGCTTGCGCCGGGATGACGGAATAGGGCAAAGGCCCCGCCCATGAACGACGCTGCCCCTTTGAAACTGTTCAACTCGCTCACCCGTCAATCGGAGGTGTTCGAGCCCGTCCACGCAGGGGAAGCGCGCGTCTACACCTGCGGGCCGACGGTCTACAACTACCCCCACATCGGCAATATGCGCGCCTATGTGTTTGCCGACGTGCTGGGGCGCACGCTGAGCTGGAAGGGGCTGAAGCTCACCCACGTCATCAACATCACCGATGTCGGCCACCTCACCGACGATGCCGACGCGGGCGAGGACAAGATGGAGAAGGTGGCGGCGGCGCAGGCGCAGTCCATCTGGGACATCGCCGAGCACTACAAGCAGGCCTATTGGGCCGATGTGCGCGCATTGAACATCCGCCAGCCGGCGCAGTGGACGGTCGCGACCGACTACGTCCCGCAGATGATCGAATTTGCCAAGGGCATCGCGGACAAGCACTGCTACGAGCTCGAGAGCGGGCTCTATTTCGATGTCTCGACCGTGGCGGACTATGGCCGTCTGGCGCGTGCCCAGACCGAGGAGGGCGAAGGCCGGATCGAGGCGGTCGAGGGCAAGCGCGACGCCGCCGATTTCGCGATCTGGCGCAAGACCCCGCCCGGCGAGAGCCGCCAGATGGAGTGGGACTCGCCCTGGGGCAAAGGCGCACCGGGTTGGCATCTCGAATGCTCGGTGATGAGCGGCGAGGTGCTGGGCTTTCCCTTCGACATCCACACCGGCGGGATCGACCACCGCGAAATCCACCACCCCAACGAAATTGCGCAGAACCAGGCCCATTGCTGCACCAACGGGCTCGACGACCCGAGGAATTCGGGCGCCAAGATCTGGATGCACAACAATTTTCTGGTGGAACGTTCGGGCAAGATGTCGAAATCCTCGGGCGAGTTCCTGCGGCTGCAATTGCTGATCGACCGGGGCTACCACCCGCTCGCTTACCGGCTGATGTGCCTGCAGGCGCATTATCGGAGCGAGCTGGAGTTCTCGTGGGAAGGCCTCGGCGCGGCGCTGACGCGGCTGAAGCGGATGGTGATGGCGGTCGGCGCCTTGGCAGATGTTCCCGCCCAGCCCGAGGCCGAGCATCCGAAGTTCGCGCCCGTGCTGGCCAAATTCGACGAAGCGATGGCGGACGATCTGAACACCCCCATCGCTCTGACTGCTCTCGAAGAGGCGCTGGCGACGAAGAAGGTCGATGCCGGGATCAAGCGGGCCGTGATCGAGGATATGGACGCCGTGCTTGGGCTTGGCCTGTTCGGCCTCACCCGCGCCGACCTGCGCATCCGCCCGAAATCCGCAACCATCACCGAGGCCGAAATCGAAGCCGCGCTCGCCCGCCGCAAGGAGGCGCGCGCGGCCAAGGATTTTGCCGCCTCGGACGCTATCCGCGATGAACTCGCCGCACAGGGCGTCGAGGTGATGGACGGCGATCCGCTCGGGTGGGAGTGGAAGCTGGGATGAGTATTCCCCTCCCGCTTGCGGGAGGGGTCAGGGGTGGGCAAGAAGCCAAAAACACCGCTCGCGGACAGGCCCACCCCCGGTCCCTCCCGCACGCGGGAGGGGAGACTAAAGCATGACCATCCTAGCCATCTCAGGCCTGATCCGCCCGATGCTCGAAAGCCGTTTGCCGGAAGGCCTCGACGTGCGCTGGTTCATGTCCGCAGAGGAAGCCATCGACGCGGTCGCCGAGGCCGAGATCGGGTGGTTCGACATGAACGACAAGGAAGCCATGGCCGCAACGCTGGTCGCGGCGAAGAAGCTGAAGTGGCTCAATTCGATCTACGCGGGCCTCGATTTCCTCCCTATGGACGTGCTGATCGAGCGCGGGATCACCGTCACCAACGGGGCCGGGATCAACGCCATAACCATTGCCGAATATGTGGTGATGGGGATGCTCACCACCGCCAAGGGCTATCGCGAGGTGGTGCGCGCGCAGGACCGGCACGAGTGGTTGTTCGACAGCCCCGGCAAGCGCGAACTGGCGGGGTCAAAGGCGTTGCTCTTGGGCTATGGCGCGATCGGCAAGCTGATCAAGCCGCGGCTCGAAGCCTTCGATGTCGAAGTCACCGTGGTGCGCCGCTCCGGCGGGGAGGGCACGCTCAGCCCCGACGAATGGCGCGCGCATCTCGATAAATTCGACTGGGTGATCCTCGCCGTTCCCGCCACGCCCGAGACCGACGGGATGATCGGAGCGGAAGAACTTGCCGCGATGAAATCCGACTGCGTCATCGTCAACATCGCGCGCGGCGCTGTGATCGACCAGCCGGCGCTGGTTGCGGCGCTTAAGACGAAGCAGATCGGCGGCGCCTTCCTCGATGTCACCACGCCCGAGCCGCTTCCGGCGGACCACGTGCTGTGGACGCTTCCCAACGCCCACATCTCGATGCACCTGTCGGGCCGCGCGCAGGACAAGATGTTCGTCCGCTCGGGCGAGCGTTTCCTCGACAATCTCGCGCGTTACCTGCGCGGTGAACCCGTCGCCCCGGTGTTCGACCCGCGCCTCGGATACTGAACGCCCACCCGGCCGATCGAATCGCGCTGGCGATCTGGCGCTTTTCTGCAATACTCCGGGCGGCAAACCGCCCATCACGGGGCGGTCACACGCACGCGCTATCGCCGGGGGGAACGGCATGGCGCGCGCGTTTGCCAGACGGGGGGCTGCGCCGTGCGCAAGGGGGGAACACACATGAGCGAGACCAAGAAGGCATCGGACCTGTTCATCGAATGCCTCGAGGCCGAGGGCGTCGAATACATCTTCGGCGTGCCGGGCGAGGAGAACCTCGATTTCCTCGAGAGCCTTTCGCATTCGTCCAAGATCAAGCTGATCCTCACCCGCCACGAACAGGGCGCGGGCTTCATGGCGGCGACCTATGGCCGCCACACCGGCAAGACCGGGGTGTTCCTCGCGACCCTCGGCCCCGGGGCGACCAACATGGTCACCGCGGTCGCCTATTCGCAGCTCGGCGGAATGCCGACGCTGGCCATCACCGGGCAGAAGCCGATCAAGAAATCCAAGCAGGGCCGCTTCCAGATCCTCGATGTCGTGGCGATGATGAGCCCGATCACCAAATACGCCCACCAGCTGGCGAGCGCCGACAACATCCCCAGCCGCGTGCGCGAGGCGATCCGCCTGGCCGAGGAGGAAAAGCCCGGCGCGGTGCACCTCGAATTCCCCGAGGACATCGCCGAGGAACACACCACCAGCCGGCCGCTCGCCGCCAGCCTCGCGCGCCGCCCGAGCGCGGAGGCCAAGGCGGTGCGCCAGGCGGTGCTCGCGCTCGAACAGGCCAAGGCGCCGATCCTCGTCATCGGTGCGGGCGCCAACCGCAAGATGACCGGGCGGATGCTGCGCCAGTTCGTCGACAAGACCGGCATTCCTTTCGTCACCACGCAGATGGGCAAGGGCGTGATCGACGAGCGCCACCCGCTGTTCCTCGGCTGCGCGGCGCTTTCGGCGGGCGATTTCGTCCACCGCGCGATCCAGGACGCCGATTGCATCGTCAATATCGGCCATGACGTGATCGAAAAGCCGCCCTTCTTCATGCGCAACGACGGCGAGGGCGCGGTGGGATCGGACAGCCCACCCACGGTGATCCACGTCTCGACCCGCACCGCCGAAGTCGATCCGGTCTACTTCCCGCAAGTGGAGGTGATCGGCGACATCGCCAACGCGATCTGGCAGATCAAGGAAGACATCGTTCCGCAGGGCCGCTGGAATTTCAAGCGGATGCTCGAGTATCGCGCGGCCGAGGTCGCCCATACCGACAGCCTCGCCGCCGACACCCGCTTCCCGATCTTCCCGCCGCATCTGGTCGCGCAGGTGCGCGGCGCCATGCCCGAGGACGGGATCATCTGCCTCGACAACGGGGTCTACAAGATCTGGTTCGCGCGCGGCTATACGGCATACCTGCCCAACACGGTCCTGCTCGACAATGCGCTGGCCACCATGGGCGCGGGGCTGCCGAGCGCGATGATGAGCGCGATGCTCTATCCCGAGCGCAAGGTGATGGCGATCTGCGGCGACGGCGGGTTCATGATGAACAGCCAGGAGATGGAGACCGCGGTGCGCCTCGGCCTCAATCTCACCGTGCTGATCCTGCGCGACGATGCCTACGGGATGATCCGCTGGAAGCAGGCCAACATGGGCTTTGCGGATTTCGGCCTCACCTATGGCAACCCGGATTTCGTCCAGTACGCCGAAAGCTATGGCGCGATCGGCCACCGGGTGACTTCGAGCGAGCACCTCACCGACCTGCTCCAGCACTGCCTCGCCACGCCGGGGGTGCATCTCATCGACTGCCCGGTTGACTATACCGAGAACGACCAGATCCTGAACAAGGATATCAAGCGGCTGAGCGCGGAATTGTAATCTTGTCCCCCTCCCGCTTGCGGGAGGGGGACAAGATTACAATTCCGCGCTCAGCCGCTTGATATCCTTGTTC
>NZ_LSKQ01000271.1 GCF_001557115.1 Erythrobacter sp. CCH5-A1 | reverse complement strand
GAAACACAGTGTAGGGCGAGCCACCTCAAACACCGAGGCGGACATACGGTCTTACGGTGAACGCCCGCAGCAGATCGACAAAAGCGACGGAATGGGTGAGAGCCGATGACGCCAAGATGACCTCGCACAAAAGACCTTGCCAACAACGGCAAGGCTACGAGGCAACGCTTGGGCTTTTCTCGGCCTGAACGGGAGGTTGCTTCGCCCCGTCACCGATGGTTTAGAATGCAGAGCAGGCCTCGGCAAGGTCTAAGCGGAAACACAGGCACTCTTCCAGATTCGGCCGTCGGGAGGCGCGACTCCGAGAGCCGCTCCTTTTCGAAGGGCTTCCTGAACGAGTCGCAAAGGTTCAGGGTGTGTTCACCACAGTGGTGGGGCAGGGTCGGCGCAATGTGTCCGGCTTTGAACCTAAGCTGTTCGATTCACGGATGGCACGAGAGTGTTTCGGCGGCAGGGTGACTGAGCAATCCTATCGGAAGTCCAGCGCCAGACTTGTCTGCGCTGCGAGCCACTGCCGATCAAGCTTACGACCTGGAGGCGTCAGCGAGCCCAGCAGCGGGCGATCAGGTTCGACAACGGCTTGCTGCACCGCCAGCCTCCCACGATAGCCGCGCCGCTCGAGATCAGTTGCGATCGCCAGTACGTCACCTTCGTTCAGCAGCGCGTCGTGGACGGTAGTACGCACTTCGAACGTAACGCGATCCTGTCGGCACAGCAGATCGAGCGTGCGGGCGAAGCGGGGGAAGGCGACAGTGCCGGTGACAGCACGGAACCGTTCCGGTGGTGCCTTGTAGTCGAGTGCGACATGATCGATCAGCATGCGATCCAGCATCTGCGCGACTACATCGGGGCGCAACCCGTTAGTATCAAGCTTGACCGCAAATCCCATCGCTTTCACTTGGGCCGCAAAGTCGCCCAGACCGGGCCAGGTGGTCGCCTCGCCGCCCGACAGCACCACCCCCTCCAGAAGCCCCTGCCGTCTCCGGAGGAACGCCAGTGCATCGCCCTCACTCAGCTCTCCCTTGCCCAGCACAATTTCCGGGTTGTGGCAGTAACCGCAGCGCATGTTGCATCCCGCTACCCACAGTATGCAGGCGCTGCGATCGGGAAAATCGAGCAAGGTGAAGGGCGTGATCGCATGGAACGGGTGCGTCATCCGGGATCGCTTGCGCTCCGGCCCGTCGCGTTCAGCCAGCGTGACCAAACAGGTCCTCCATCATCGCCGCATCCTCGGTAAAGTGACGGCGCTGGCGATGTTCGCCGACCTTGCCCTTGTTGAAGCTGTCGACCGGTCGGAAATAGCCCATCACCCGCGTCCAGACCTTCGTGTGCTTGCCGCATTGAGGGCATTCGGGCTGCTCGCCCGCTAGATAGCCGTGGGTGTCGCAAACCGAAAACACCGGGGTCAGCGTGACATATGGCAGGCGATAGCGGGTCAATACGGTCCGCAGGAACCCGCGCGCCGCATTGGCGCTCGACAGCTTCTCGCTCATGTAGAGGTGCAGAACCGTGCCGCCGGTGTATTTGCATTGCAGATCGTTCTGCAATTCCAGCGCTTCGAACGGATCCTCGGTATGATCGACCGGAATTTGCGAGCTGTTGGTGTAGTAGATATTCTCGCCGCCTCCCGCTTGCAGTATGTCGGGAAAGCGTTTGCGGTCTTCCTTGGCAAACCGGTAGGTGGTGCCTTCTGCCGGTGTGGCTTCGAGGTTGTAGAGGTTGCCGGTCTGCTGCTGATAACCGACGAGGCGCCCGCGCATATGATCGAGAATTGCGAGCGCCATTTCGATGCCGTTAGGCACGGTGAGATCGGCGTCATCGCCGGTGAAGTTGCGCACCATCTCGTTCATGCCATTGACCCCGATGGTCGAGAAATGGTTGCGCAAGAACGGCAGGTAGCGCGCGGTATAGGGATAGAGCCCACGATCATACAGGCCCTGAACGAAAGCGCGCTTCTTCTCCAGGGTGGAACTGGCGATGTCCATCAGCCGGTCGAGTTCGGCCATCAGCCCACCAATGTTGCCTTTGAAGCGATAGCCAAGCGCCGCCATGTTAATGGTCACCACACCCAGCGATCCGGTCATCTCGGCAGAACCGAACAGTCCGTTGCCGCGCTTGAGCAATTCGCGCAGGTCAAGCTGCAAGCGGCAGCACATCGAACGCACCGCGCCCGGCGCATAGGCTTCGGGATTGGGACGCCGCTCGCCGGTGACCGGATCACGCAGATACTGGCTGCCGATGAAGTTCTGGAAGTATGACGATCCGACCTTGGCGGCATTGTCGAAGATCGCGCTGGCCACACGGCTGTCCCAGTCGAAATCCTCGGTGATGTTGACAGTGGGGATCGGGAAGGTGAAGGGCTGGCCGGTGGCATCGCCTTCGGTCATGATCTCGTAATAGGCGATCACAATCTGCTCCATCTCGGGGGCGAAATGAGCAAAGGTTAGGTCTTCCAGACTGCGCAGCCCGAGATCGCGCTGGCGGGCGCGGTCGAGCAGGGCAGTGTCGTCCAGCCCCGAAAACAGGTGACGATCGTGCGCGGTCGGGTAGAGATCGCGCAGGTCTTCGGGCACGGTGATGTCGAGCGTGATGTTGGTGAACGGCGACTGTCCCCAGCGCGCCGGCACGTTGAGGTTGTAGACGAACTGGCGGATCGCTTTCTTGATCTCGGCAAAACTCAGATTATCGCGGAAAACATAGGGCGCCAGATAGGTGTCGAAGCTGGAGAAAGCCTGCGCGCCGGCCCATTCGGATTGCAGGATGCCGAGGAAATTGGCCATCTGCCCCAGCGCCTCGCGGAAATGGCGCGGCGGGCGCGAGGACACCCGGCCTGCCACCCCGTTGAACCCGTCATTGAGCAGCGCTCTCAGCGACCAGCCAGCGCAATAGCCGGTGAGGCTGTCCAGATCGTGGATATGGATGTCACCCTGACGGTGGGCGAGGCCTTCTTCGGGTGCATAAACCTGATCTAGCCAGTAGTTGGCGATGACCTTGCCCGCGACATTACTGACGAGGCCAGCGTGCGAATAGCCGACATTGGCGTTGGCCTTGATCCGCCAGTCTGCGCCAGAGATATATTCATCGATTGTGGCACCGCAATCGATGCTGCGGCCGGAGGAAGGCGCGGTTCGCAGAGCGGCGATGTGATCAGCAACGGCAGTGGACGGCATGGCAAGTTACTCCCGAACATTTTGTGGCATGATTGGTAGATGGACCACATCATCTAGTGGTGAACCCTTCTAGAGCGGCGTCAGGGATATGGATTGACATTCATCAATCGGGTTACCCGTGACGCGATTTTTCCTACGACGCGGCGACCTTTGCACAACATACAAGGCCGCCCCCTGACCCAAGGGCCAGGAGGCGGAAAGGTCACTCCTTCGGGAGGGACGGGAGTGAACGGAGCTTTGCGTGTCAGGCAGCGACCGGGTGGCCGCCTTCCATCGCGTGGAGGATGCGCGGGTCGTCGGTCAGCGGAATGCCGACCTCTTCGTACCGCGCACGCACCCGCGGCGTGATCAAGCCGACGCGGGCCAGCGCGGGCAGCATCAGGTGTTCGAGCGAATGGATCTGCCCCGGCGGCAATTGCCGCGTGATGCCGAGCTGCTCGGCCTCCTTCAAGCCGGCGAAGAAATCATCCGCGTCAATCTCGCAGTTCTCTAGCACCAGCATGAAGCCGGGATCGACCCGGCTGGCGATGGTGCCCGCGGTCCCGGCAAAGGCGAGGATCTTCACCGCCTCGAAGGCGAAATCGGCAAGGTCTTCCACCTCGTCTTCGGCCAGTGCGCCGATCACCGGAGCGAGATAGGCATGGCCGAACGACACATGACGGGATTCGTCGCGCATCACGTTGAAGGTCAGCTGCTTGAGCAACTCGCACTGGGTCGAACGGTACATGTTGTTGAAGGCGCCCAGCGCGAGGCCCTCGACGATCATGTTCATGCCGATCATGATCTTCTCGTAACGATCGGCCTTCAGTGTCGCGTCGATCAGCTGCTTGAGCCAGCCCGACATAGGATAGACCATCGCCACCTTGTCGCAGTAACGGGCGAACACCTCGACATGGCGGGCCTCGTCCATCGTCTGGGTCGCGGCATAGAGCTTAGCGGTGGCATCAGGAACCGAGTGCGTGACGCAGGCCGCTGTCATCAGCGCGCCCTGTTCGCCGTGCAGGAATTGCGACAGCATCTGCGCGGTCGAATGGGCGGTGAAGCGTTCCTGCTGCGACTTCGACAGCTTCCGGAAGAACGGCATCCGGTGATAGATGTCCTGCTCGTCATTGATTAGCGGCTTCGACGGATCGACCGCCATGTCCCACGGCAGGCGCTCGTCGCTGTTCCACTGGTCCTGCTTGGCGCGGCGGTAGAGATCCTCGATCTTGTCGCCCGACATCAGGTAATCGAAGGTCCAGGCGATTTCGAGCGGGCTGCGATAGATGTCGTCGGGCGCCTTGCCCTTGAGCCAGTGTGGCAGGGTGTCTGCCGGTTCGCGTTCCTTGACCAGTTCCATCGCTCTCTCCCTTTATGGTGTCCGGGTGTTCAATATTGGCGCGCGGGCAATTGGACGATGATGCCGTCGAGCGCGGGGGTGACCGGGATCTGGCACGACAAGCGGCTGCGGCTGTCGACGTCATAGGCAAAATCGAGTGTGGCGCGTTCCAGCTCGTGCATGGCGGGCAGGCGCGCAGCGTCCTCTGCCGCGATGTAGCAATGGCAGGTGCCGCAGGCGCAAAAGCCGCCGCAATCACCCTCGATCCCCGGAACCTTGTGCATGGTGGCGGCCTCCATCAGGCTGATGCCGTCGGGGCTGGCGACTGTGTGCGGCGTTCCATTGTGTTCGACATAGGTAATCATCGGCATTGGTGATGAAACTCCGCTTGCTGCTGACACTCGTGTAAGCAAGCCGAGGCCGCTCGGTCATTGATATATGTCAAGGCAACCTTCGCGCTCAGCGGGCATGGGGCGACCATCGAAATCTCTGCGCGAGGCTGCCATGGCCAATCCCGGCTCGTATAACCTGTTCCTGCGTGCCACTTTCGGGATCGAGCCGGGGAGCGAGCTTGCCCGCAAGCTGGGCGAACTGGCCACGCAGGTGCAGATCACCCGCGGGCAGACAGTCGAAACCGATCCCGATGCCGCCACGCTGGTTTTTCTGACCGAAGGCGCGACCAAGCTGAGCGCGCTGGCATCACGCGGGCGGCACCAGATCGTCGCGTTCCACTTTGGCGGCGATATCTTCTCGGTCCCGCCAGTAGGGCTGCATCGTCATGTGGTCACCGGACTGTGCGACAGTGCGCTGACGCTGTTTCCGGCAGCGGCCTTCTATACCCGCGCGGCGGCCAGCCCGCGGGTGATGCGGACGCTGCTCGAACGCACCCAGACCGCTCTGTTCCGCTGCCGAGACAAGGCCGTAAACCTCGGTCGCAAGACCGCGCGTGAACGGCTCGCGGGCTTTCTGCTGGGCATGGCAGAGCGGCTCGAATGCCCCGATGGCGAGCCCGGCTGCATCGATCTGCCGATGACGCGCCGCGATATCGGGGAGAGCATCGGCCTGACCATCGAAACCGTCAGCCGCCAGTTGACCGATTTGAAAGAGGACGGGATCATCGACACCCGCGGGCGATCCTGCATCATCCTCCATGATCTGGCGCGGCTGGCCGAGCAGGCGGGAAATGTCGAACCGCGCCAAGCTGTCACGGCTATACAGCCTGCCGAACCAGCATTTGCGCCTTCCTGAGCGCGCCTAGATCAGCCCGTGCGCCCCGGCCATCGCGCCGAGCGTCGTGATCAGCGCAGCGACTGAAAGCACCCGGTGCACCCACACCATCCGCTGCCAATCGGCCGCCGGATCGGGCGAATGGGCCATGCGATGGTGCAGCACCAGCGGCTCGGCCACGAACAGCATCAGCGCAAACACCAGCCACAGCGCAACCATCGCGTGCATCCACCACAGCGCCGGATCGGCAAAGCGCCACCACAGGTCCGCCTCCCACGTCATCCACAGCCCAGAGGCCCCTGCCAGCAGCACCCAGAATTGGGCTTGCGGGGCAAAGCCCTGCTCGATCCGGTGGAAGGCGGCGAGGCGCGCTGCGGGCGCTTCGCTGTGGGCGATGGCGGGCATCACCACGAATGTGACAAACCACACCCCGCCGATCCAGCCAACCACCGAAGCGACATGCGCCACGCGGGCGAGAGTGAACCAGTCGATGTCCATACCTGATGATCTAGCGGCCCTGTGCCGCGCCATCCTTGATGCAGATCAATTACGCTGGCGGACGCAGGGGTATTTCACGCAGCATGAATCAAGCATCGCTCCCCCTGCTCGCCCTCATCGTCACTCTGGCGCTGCCGGTTGCCGCGCAAGCCGAAACCGCGCCGCCGCCTGAAGCCGATGCCGTCACCCTCGATCCCTATGGCGATCTGCGATACCGGATCGAAGTGGTCGATCAGGACGGGTTGCCGGAAGATGCCGCCGCTTCGACACTGCGAATCCGGGCCGGGTTCAGGCTGGGCGACTGGCACGGCTTCAGCCTGCAGGTCGAAGGCGAGGGGATCGTTTGGTTGGGGCCGGAAGATTTCAATGACACGGTCAACGGCAAGGCCGCATTCCCGGTGGTGGCGGACCCGGAATCGGTGCAGCTCAATCAGGCATTTGTCCGGTGGAAGCCCCATGCCGCCGTCGAGCTCGCTGCGGGGCGGCGGGCGGTCAATCTCGATAACCAGCGCTGGATCGGCTCGGTCGATTGGCGCCAGAACGACCAGACGCTGGATCTGGCGCAAGTGACACTGCGCCCGGCCAAGGGCGTGGCGATCGACTATTTCAACGCCTGGCGGGTCGACCGGATCTTCGGCGAGGATTCGCCGCAAGGGGTGTTCCGCGATACCGATATCAATGCAGCGCGGATCGCCTATTCGGGCAGCCCGATCGGCACGGTGTCGGCCTATGGCTTCTGGCTCGACATTCCGTCGCACCCCGGCAGTTCGTCTCGCACCATGGGGGTGCGGCTGATCGGCGATCAACCCTTGGCCAAGGGCGCAAAGCTGCTCTACGCCGCCGAATATGCACGGCAATCCGATCATGCGGCCAATCCCGCCAATTTCGCGCTCGATTACCTGCTGATCGAGCCGGGCGTGGCATTCGGCGGTTGGGCGGTGAAGGCGGGGCTGGAGCGGCTGGAGGGCAATGGCGCGGCGGCCTTGCAGACCCCGCTGGCGACGCTCCACGCCTTCAACGGCTGGGCCGACAAGTTCCTCGTCACCCCGCCGGATGGCCTGCGCGATCTGTATGGCGAGGTCGGCTACAAGTTTGCAGGCGGCGCTTTGAAGGGCCTAACCCTGCGTGCGATCGTGCATGATTTTGCCGCGACGCGGCGCGATGCGGCTTACGGGCAGGAGCTTGATCTGCTGGCGGTCTACCCGATCCGCACCAATCTCGTTCTGCTCGGCAAGTTTGCGCACTACGCGGCAGACGGCTTTGGTGCCGATACCACCAAGGGCTGGCTGTCGCTGCAATTCAGCTTCTGAGGGCTTGCAGCCGGTGCCATTCCTCGCGAGTGAGTTCCCAGTAGCGTGAGCGGCGCAGGCTGCCATCCGGGCGGATGCTGTCGCGCTCACCAATGAAGCGGAAGCCGGCCGCCTCGATCACGCGGGCCGAGCGATGATTGTCGAGCGCGGCGGTCAGGCCGATCAGCTGCACGCCGAGGTGATCGAACATCCACCCGAAACTGCGCGCCGCGCCAGCCTTGCCGGTGCCGCGGCTCTGGGCAGCGGCGCGATAGGCTCCGCCGATCTCGGCGGCGGAATGCTCGGGCCAGATGGTGAAATAGGAATAGCTGGCGATGCCGCCGCCGTCACCGGGGAGCACGGCCAGCACCGCCTCGCCGCCGTGCTGGCGGTCGCGTGCCTCGCGGACCCATCTGGCAATATTTTCGGGCGTGAAGGGGCGCGGCAGATCATAGATCGGATCGGACACGCGCGGATCGGACAGCAGGTCGATCAGCGCGGGCACATCGCACTCGTCGGCGATGCGGTAGCCGGGGCCGAGCAACGACACATCCGCCATGCGCACCGCTGTGCGGATACGAGCCGCCTCCTTGGCGCTGACAGCAAGCCGGGTTTCGGGCGGCGCGCTCATTCCGGGCGCGGCTCAGCGGTCAGCCGGCACCGGATCGGGCCGGGCAAAGGCGGCCAGCGCGGCGCGATCTTCGATCCGCACCCGCGCGCCGTTCACGCTGACCCCTTGTTCCTTCAGCGTGCCAAAGGCGCGGCTGAGGTTTTCGGGCGTCATCCCCAGCAGCGAGGCGAGCACGCGCTTTTCGCCACTCAGTTCGAAGTCCCAGGCGTTGCCGCGCTGGGCGCTGAATTCGAGCAGATGGTTGGCGAGCCGCTCGGCTGACTGGCGCAGCTTCATGTCGGTGAGCGCGCGCACCATGTCGCGGTAGCCCAGCGCCAGTTCATGCATCGTCGCCTGCATCAGCGCGGTATCCTTGCGGATGACCTCGCGCATCAAAGCTGCCGGCACCAGCAACACCCGCGAAGAGGTCAGCGTGCGCGCCGACATCAGATAGGGCAGATCGGTCATCACCGCGGCGAGGATGAAGCTGGTCACCGGCTCGACGATTTTCATCGTGGTGTCGCGTCCGGTGCCAGAAACATAAAGTTCCACCAGACCATCCACCAGCACGTGCAGGAAATCGGCCTGCTGTCCGCGTTCAAACAGGGTCAGCTGCGGCGGGAAGACCTGCAGGAACGATCCCGACAGCACGCGCTCGCGCATGGCGTCATCCATGTCGCGGAATAGCGGAAGGCGGGCAATCTCTGGCTTCTCGCCGATTCTCATAAGGCTCATGACCGTCTGGTTAAGCGGCTAGGCTAGTGAATGAATTGATACACATCAATCACTGACTTGACATTGATCGGCGCTGCTCACGGCATCGATCAGGCCGAAACGATTTTGCCCGTAGTCCCAGCGCGCTTTTGATCTTGGTCAAACAGTCAGCGCATGAGACCCTGCACCAGCAACCCGGACTTTGGGATCGGAACGGGAGTTGCACATGGGACCGGGCGTTACAGCAACGCAGAGTGAACAAGGCCTCGCGCTGGGGCTGAGCACCTTTGCCTTCACCATCTGTTTTGCGGTGTGGACGATCTTCGCGATCATCGGGATCGAGATCAAGGCGGAACTCGGCCTCAACGACACCCAGTTCGGGCTGCTGATCGGCACCCCGATCCTCACAGGATCGCTGGTGCGGCTGATGCTCGGCATCTGGACCGACCAGTTTGGCGGGCGGATCGTCTTTCCGCTGACCATGCTGGCTTCGGCAGCATCGACTTTCCTGCTGTCCTATAGCGACAACTACTACCTGATGCTGCTGGCCGCGCTCGGTCTCGGGCTGGCGGGCGGCGGATTTGCGGTGGGCGTGGCCTATGTCTCCAAGTTCTATCCGCTCGAGAAGCAGGGCTCTGCGCTGGGCTTTTTCGGAATGGGCAATGTCGGCGCGGCGGTGACCAAGTTTCTTGCCCCATGGGTAATGGTGGCGATCGGCTGGCAGGGTGTGGCGCAGGTTTGGGCCGGCGTGCTCGCAGTGGTCGCCGTTTTGTTCTATCTCCTTGCCAAGGACGATCCCGAATATGCCGCGCGCAAGGCCGGCGGGATTGCGCCACGCAGCCTGAAAGACCAGTTCGAACCGCTGCGCAACGAGCAGGTGTGGCGTTTCTCGCTGTATTATTTTTTCGTATTCGGGGCCTTCGTCGCTCTGGCGCTGTGGCTGCCGCAATACATGGTCGGGCTTTACGGCGTCGATGTGAAAGTGGCAGGCATGCTGGCTGCCACCTTCTCGCTCTCGGCCAGCCTGTTCCGCGCCTATGGCGGGATGCTGTCGGACAAGTATGGCGCGCGCCGTATCATGTATGCGACCTTTGGCGTGTCGCTCGTCTGCCTGTTCATGCTGTCCTACCCGGCGACTGATTACGTGATCCATGGGATTGAAGGCGACATCGCGTTTTCGACCTCGATGGGTTTGGTGCCCTTCGTGATCACGGTGTTCGTGCTCGGCTTCTTCATGTCGCTGGGCAAGGCGGCGGTATTCAAGCACATTCCGGTCTATTACCCCAACCATGTCGGTGCGGTCGGCGGGCTGGTGGGCCTGGTCGGTGGGCTTGGCGGATTCGTGCTGCCGATCGTGTTCGGCGCGGTGAGCGACCTTACCGGCATCTGGACCAGCTGCTTCATGGTGCTGTTCGCGCTGGTTGGCGTGGCGCTGGCATGGATGCACATTGCCATCCGCCAGATGGAGCAGAAGGCGAGCGGGATCGACGCGCGCAGCCTGCCGCAATTCCCGGAAATGGCGGGCCTGCACGACGAAACCCGCCACGCTGCCGCCCAGCCGAGCAAGGTGCTGGCCGAGTGGAAGCCCGAAGACCCCGCCTTCTGGCAGGCGCAGGGCGAACGCATCGCCCGGCGCAATCTGTATATCTCGATCCCCGCGCTGCTGCTCGCCTTTGCGGTGTGGATGGTGTGGTCGGTGGTGGTTGCGAAGCTTCCGCAGGTCGGGTTCGACTATACCACCGATCAGCTGTTCTGGCTGGCGGCCTTGCCGGGCCTTTCGGGGGCCACCTTCCGCATTTTCTACAGCTTCATGGTGCCGATCTTTGGCGGGCGGCTGTGGACCACTCTCTCCACCGCATCCCTGCTGATCCCTGCTTTCGGCATCGGCTATGCCGTTCAGAACCCGGATACGCCCTACATCATTTTCCTGGTGCTGGCGCTGCTGTGTGGGTTTGGCGGGGGCAATTTCGCCTCGTCGATGTCGAACATCAGCTTCTTCTTCCCCAAGGCGCGCAAGGGCAACGCGATGGCGCTGAATGCTGGCCTCGGCAACCTCGGGGTGTCGGTGATGCAGTTCGCCGTGCCACTGATCATCACTGCAGGTGTGTTCGGCGCGCTCGGCGGGGCTGCACAGCAGACGGCGGATGGCGGCCAGCTGTGGCTGCAGAACGCCGGGTTCGTGTGGGTGCCCTTCATCATCGCCAGCAGCCTGCTGGCATGGTTCGGGATGAACGACATCGCCGATGCCAAAGCCAGCTTCGCCGAGCAGGCGGTGATCTTCCAGCGCAAGCATAACTGGCTGATGTGCTGGCTTTATACCGGCACCTTCGGCAGCTTCATCGGCTTTTCGGCTGGCCTGCCGCTGCTCGCCAAACAGCAGTTTCCGCAAGTCGACGTGCTGCAATTCGTGTTCCTCGGCCCGCTCGTCGGCGCGCTGAGCCGGGCGGCGACCGGCTGGGTGTCGGACAAGTGGGGCGGGGCGCGGGTCACCTTCTGGGTTTTCGTGCTGATGATGCTGGGCGTGTTCGGGGTCATGTATTTTATCCAGGCCGCTAGCTGGTGGGGCTTCCTGGGCATGTTCATCTTCATGTTCTTCATGACGGGAGTGGGCAATGCTTCGACCTTCCAGATGATCCCCAACATCATGCGGCAGGAAGTTCCGCGCCTGATGCCGGAACTCGCGCCTGATGCCGCGCTGCGGCAGGCGGAGAAGGAATCGGCGGCGATCGTCGGCTTCACCTCGGCGATTGCGGCCTACGGCGCCTTCTTCATCCCCAAGAGCTTCGGCAGCGCGATTGCCGCAACCGGATCGCCGATGGCGGCCTTGTGGGGCTTCCTGATCTTCTACGCCAGTTGCGCCGCGCTGACGTGGTTCGTCTACACCCGCCGCGGCGGCCTGCTGCACGATATCGAACGCGGGCGCACGCCTGCTCCCGCCGTCCAACCTGCACCCCTGAAAGGAGCCGCTGCATGAGCCAGCTTCTCGACCGCCTGACCTTCTTCCGCCAGCCCAAGCAGGCCTTCGCCGGCGGGCACGGCGTCACCACCAACCAGAACCGCGACTGGGAGGACAGCTATCGCAAGCGCTGGCAGCACGACAAGATCGTGCGCAGCACACACGGGGTGAACTGCACCGGTTCGTGCAGCTGGAAGATCTACGTCAAGGGCGGGATCATCACCTGGGAAACCCAGCAGACTGATTATCCCCGCACCCGGCCCGATCTGCCCAACCACGAGCCGCGCGGATGCCCGCGCGGGGCGAGCTACAGCTGGTACATCTATTCGGCCCAGCGCCTGAAATATCCGATGGTGCGTTCGCGCCTGCTCAAGCTGTGGCGTGAAGCGCGCGTGCTGCGCACGCCGGTCGCTGCCTGGGCCTCGATCGTCGAGGATCAGGCCAAGCGCAAGAGCTATACCGCGATCCGCGGCCACGGCGGCATGGTGCGTTCGACGTGGGACGAGGTGAACGAGATCATCGCGGCTGCCAATGCCTACACCGCCAAGACTTACGGCCCTGACCGGATCATTGGCTTTTCGCCCATCCCGGCGATGTCGATGGTGAGCTATGCGGCCGGATCGCGCTATCTCTCGCTGCTTGGCGGCACCTGCATGAGTTTCTACGACTGGTATTGCGACCTGCCGCCCTCCAGCCCGCAGACCTGGGGCGAACAGACCGACGTTCCCGAAAGCGCCGACTGGTACAATGCCGGGTTCCTGATGATGTGGGGCTCGAACGTCCCGCAAACCCGCACCCCCGATGCGCACTTCATGACCGAGGCCCGCTATCGCGGCACCAAGGTCGCGGTCGTCAGCCCCGATTACGCCGAGGCGACCAAGTTTGCCGATCTGTGGCTCAACCCCAAGCAGGGAACCGATGCGGCGCTGGCGATGGCGATGGGCCATGTGATCCTGCGCGAATATCACCTCGACCGGCAGGCCGAATATTTCGAGGACTATTGCCGCAAATATTCCGACATGCCGATGCTGGTGAAGCTGGTTGAAAAGGACGGTGCATGGGTGCCTGAAAACCTGCTGCGCGCCGCCGATTTCCTTGATGGGCTGGCCGAAGCCAACAATCCCGACTGGAAAACCGTCGCCATTGACGAGGCGACCGACGAGGTGGTGGTGCCGTCGGGCTCGGCGGGGTTCCGTTGGGGCGAGGAAGGCAAGTGGAACCTTCAGGAAAAGGACGGTCGCGGCAATGCCACCCGGCTGCGGCTGACCAATATCCTTGATGGCCAGCATGACGAGGTGATCGAGGTCGCGTTCCCCTATTTCGGCAATCTTGAGCACGATCACTTCCAGGGCACCGATCACCCCAGCGTGCTCAAGCGCCGCGTCCCGGTGCGGCAGGTGCAATTGAAGGACGGCAAGGCCTTCGTCGCCACCGTGTTCGATCTGTTCTGCGCCAATTACGGCCTCGACCGTGGCCTCGGCGGCGAGCATGTCGCCCGCGATTACGCCGCGATGGAGCCTTACACCCCGGCATGGGCGGAAAAGATCACCGGGGTGCCGGCTGATCACATCATCACCGTGGCCCGCGAATTCGCCTCCAATGCCGAGGTGACCAAGGGCAAGTCGATGGTGATCCTGGGCGCGGGGCTCAACCACTGGTATCACATGGACATGAACTACCGCGGCATCATCAACCTCTTGGTGATGTGCGGCTGTGTGGGCCAATCGGGCGGCGGCTGGTCGCACTATGTCGGGCAGGAAAAGCTGCGCCCGCAGACCGGGTGGACCGCGCTCGCCTTCGCGCTCGACTGGAACCGCCCGCCGCGGCACATGAATTCAACGAGCTTCTTCTACGCCCACACCGATCAGTGGCGGTACGAGACGCTGGCGGTGGAGGAAATCCTCTCCCCCACCGCGCCTGATGGTGACTGGGACGCAAGCCTGATCGATTACAACGCGCGGGCCGAACGCATGGGCTGGCTGCCGAGCGCGCCGCAGTTGAAGAGCAACCCGCTCGAAGTGGGCAAGGCGATCAAGGCCAGCGGCAAGACCGCGGGCGAATATGTCGCCGAAGGCTTCAAGGCAGGCACGCTGGAAATGTCGTGCTTTGATCCCGATGATCCGGCCAACTGGCCGCGCAACATGTTTGTGTGGCGGTCAAACCTGCTCGGCTCGTCGGGCAAGGGCCACGAATATTTCCTCAAGCACCTGCTCGGCACCGCCCACGGCGTGCAGGGTAAGGACCTGGGCGAAACCGGCGCGGTCAAGCCCAAGGAAGTGAAGTGGCACGATGATGCGCCCAAAGGTAAGCTCGATCTGCTGGTGACGCTCGATTTCCGGATGTCGACCACCTGCGTCTATTCCGACATCGTCCTGCCGACGGCGAGCTGGTACGAGAAGGACGATCTCAACACCTCGGACATGCACCCCTTCATCCACCCGCTCTCGGCGGCAGTGGACCCGGTGTGGGAATCGCGCAGCGACTGGGACATCTACAAGGGGATCGCCAAGAGGTTCTCCGAAGTCGCGCCCGAAGTGCTCGGCGTCGAGCATGACGTGGTGCTCACCCCGATCCAGCACGACAGCCCGAACGAGATCGCACAGCCCTATGACGTGGCCGATTGGGGGCTGGGTCAGGCCGAGCCGATCCCCGGCAAGACCATGGCCAACGTCGCGCTGGTCGAGCGGGATTATCCCAATCTCTACAACCGCTTCACCGCGCTTGGCCCGCTGATGGAAAAGCTCGGAAATGGCGGCAAGGGGATCGGCTGGAACACCGATCACGAGGTCGAGGCGCTGCGCAAGCTCAACGGCCCGGTGCTGAAGGATGGCCCGACCAAGGGCCTGGCGCAGATCGAAACCGCGATCGATGCCGCTGAGATGATCCTGATGCTCGCGCCTGAAACCAATGGCGAGGTCGCGGTCAAGGCCTGGGCCAATCTGGGCAGGAAGACCGGGCTCGATCACACCCATCTGGCGCTGCCCAAGGAAGAGGAGAAAATTCGCTTCCGCGACATTCAGGCCCAGCCGAGGAAGATCATCTCCTCGCCCACCTGGTCGGGGCTGGAAAGCGAGCACGTGTGTTATAACGCGGGTTACACCAACGTCCACGAGTTGATCCCGTGGCGCACGCTGACCGGGCGTCAGCAGCTCTATCAGGATCACAAGTGGATGCGCGCCTTTGGCGAAGGCTTCTGCGTCTATCGCCCGCCCATCGATACCAAGGCGGTCAAACCGATGCTGGACGAAGCCAAGGACGCGCCGCACGTGATCCTCAACTTCATCACCCCCCACCAGAAATGGGGCATCCATTCGACCTATACCGACAATCTGCTGATGCTGACACTGTCACGCGGCGGGCCGATCGTGTGGATGAGCGAAGTGGACGCCGCCAAGGCGGGCCTGGTCGATAATGACTGGGTGGAAACCTTCAATTCCAACGGCGCGCTGGTGGCCCGCGTGGTCGTGTCGCAGCGGATGAAGGAAGGCACGCTGTTCATGTATCACGCGCAGGAAAAGATCACGAATATGCCCGGATCGCCGCTGACCGGGCAGCGCGGGGGCATCCACAACTCCGTCACCCGCGCGGTGCTGAAACCCACGCACATGATCGGCGGCTATGTCCAGCTCGCCTACGGGTTCAACTACTACGGCACCGTCGGGTCCAACCGCGACGAATATGTGATCGTCCGCAAGCTTACAAAGGTCGACTGGCTCGAAGGGGCCCTCGCTGAAGGGGAGACCGCAGCATGAAAATCCGCGCACAGATCGGCAAGGTCCTGAACCTTGACAAGTGCATCGGCTGCCACACCTGCTCGGTGACGTGCAAGAACGTGTGGACCAGCCGCGAAGGCATGGAATATGCCTGGTTCAACAATGTCGAGACCAAGCCCGGCATCGGCTATCCCAAGGACTGGGAGAACCAGAAACGCTGGAACGGCGGCTGGGTGCGGACCGCCGGTGGCTCGATCCGGCCCAAGATGGGCGGCAAGTGGCGGATGCTGGCGAAGATTTTCGCCAATCCCGACCTGCCCGAGATCGACGATTACTACGAACCCTTCACCTTCGATTACGCTCACCTGCAAAAAGCGGGCGAAAGCAAGGCCTTCCCCACCGCCCGTCCGCGCAGCCTGATTTCGGGCCAGCGGATGGAGAAGATCGAGTGGGGGCCGAACTGGGAGGAAATCCTCGGCGGGGAATTCGCCAAGCGGTCGGAGGATTACAACTTCGAAGGGGTGCAGAAGGAAATCTACGGCCAGTTCGAAAACACCTTCATGATGTATTTGCCCAGGCTGTGCGAACATTGCCTTAACCCGACCTGCGTCGCCGCCTGCCCGTCCGGCGCGATCTACAAGCGGGAAGAGGACGGGATCGTCCTGATCGATCAGGAGGCCTGCCGCGGCTGGCGCATGTGCGTGTCGGGCTGCCCTTACAAGAAGATTTATTACAACTGGAAAACCGGCAAATCGGAAAAGTGCATCTTCTGCTATCCGCGCATCGAAGCGGGCCAGCCGACGGTGTGCAGCGAAACCTGCGTCGGGCGCATCCGCTATCTCGGCGTGATGCTCTATGATGCCGACCGCATCGAGGAAGCCGCATCCACCGAAAATGTCGAGGATCTGTATCAGGCGCAGCTCGACATCTTCCTTGATCCCAATGATCCGGCGGTGATCGAACAGGCGCGAAAGGACGGCGTGCCCGAAGCCTGGCTCGAGGCTGCGCGTCATTCGCCAGTGTGGAAGATGGCGATGGAATGGAAGGTCGCCTTCCCGCTCCACCCCGAATACCGCACCCTGCCGATGGTGTGGTATGTGCCGCCGCTCTCGCCGATCAATGCCGCGGCCAGCGCCGGGCAGATCAGCGTCAACAACAACATGCCCGATGTGCGCTCGCTTCGCATCCCGCTGAAGTATCTCGCCAATCTGCTCACTGCGGGCGACGAGGAGCCGGTCGCCCTGTGCCTTGAACGGATGCTGGCGATGCGCGGCTATATGCGGTCGAAATCGATCGAGGGCGTGCACAACGAAGGCATCGCCGAAGCGGTCGGCCTCACCGGCGCGCAGATCGAGGAGATGTACAAGGTGATGGCGCTGGCCGATTACGAAGACCGTTTCGTGATCCCCACCGGCCACCGCGAGGATGCCGAGGACATGTTCGAGGAACGCGGCTCCTGCGGCTTCAGCTTCGGCAATGGCTGCTCGGGCGGGTCGAACGAGACCAACCTGTTCGGCGCCCCGCCGGCCCGCAAGAAACTCCAGACCCCTTCGGAGGTGTTCTGATGAAAGCGCTCCATCTGATCTCGCTGCTGCTGCAATATCCCTCGCGCGAATTGCAGGCGGTGGCAGGCGAAATCCGCCAGCGGCTGACGGGTGATCCGGCCCTGCCGCAAACCGCCGTCGCTGCGTGCGAAGCGCTGCTGACCCGGCTCGCGACCGCCGATATCTATGACTTCCAGGAAGCCTATGTGGATCTGTTCGACCGCGGGCGGGCGCATAGTCTGCACCTGTTCGAACACGTCCACGGCGAAAGCCGCGACCGGGGGCAGGCGATGGTCGATCTGCGCGCCCGTTACCTCGATGCCGGGCTGGAGCCGGAGGGCAACGAACTGCCCGACTACCTGCCGCTGTTCCTCGACTATTGTTCGACCCTTCCCGAGGCACTGGCCCGCGATACGCTGGCCGAACCCGGCGTGGTGCTGATCGCGCTAACGGCGCGGCTGACGGACAAGGGTTCGGATTATGCCCCGGTGTTCGCGCTGCTGTGCGAGATTGCCGGGCTGGAAATGGACGAAGCGGCGGCGAACGCGCTGCCGCCCGCCGAAGACCCCGAAACCCTCGAGGAACTCGACGCCCAATGGGAGGAGGAGGAAATCCGCTTCACCGCAGATGCCGCGCCCGATCCCACCGCCGCCTGCCCGCAAGTGAGTGCCATCCTCGACCGGATGCGCGCGCCCCTGCCGGACGCCGAACCCGCCACGTCAGCCAGGAGGAGCTGAGCCATGAACACCTATATCGACCATCTGGTTTTCGGCATCTATCCCTACATTGCCCTCTCCGTGCTGGTGATCGGCTCGATCATCCGTTTCGACCGCGAACCTTACAGCTGGCGTTCGGGCTCCAGCCAGCTCTTACGCCGCAAGCAGCTGATGTGGGGATCGGTGCTTTTCCATGTCGGCGTCTTGTTCGTCCTGTTCGGCCATATCTTCGGCCTGCTGGTGCCGATCTGGGTGTTTGATTCTCTTGCAGTGAAGCACGAGTGGAAGCAGGCGCTGGCGGTCTATGGCGGCGGCACTGCCGGGCTGTTTTCCTTCATAGGAGCCAGCATGCTGTTGCACCGCCGTCTGTTCGACGCGCGGGTCCGTGCCCATTCGACGTTCGCCGACACCGGCATTCTGGCGCTGCTCTGGCTTCAGCTTGCGCTCGGGTTGGCGACAGTGCCGATTTCGCTCGGTCACATGGACGGCGAACAGATGGTGCGCTTCATGGCGTGGGCGAACGGCATCTTCACCTTCAACCCCACTGCATCGCTCTTTATGGAAGGGGCACACTGGATCTTCCGCCTTCACATCTTTCTGGGCCTGACGATCTTCATTCTGTTCCCCTTCACCCGGCTGGTGCACATGCTGAGCGCGCCGGTGCGCTATCTGTGGCGCGGCGGCTATCAGATCGTGCGTTCGCGCCGGAGCCTCAGCCATGGATGAGGTGATCGAACGGGCCGCAGTGCGGGTCGGCGGGGTGGAAATCCTCGCCACCGCCATCGCCGCCGAAGCGCAGAACCACCCCGCGCCTGATGCCGCCACGGCGTGGACCGAAGCCGCCGAGGCGCTCGCCATCCGGCAATTGCTGCTAGCCGAAGCCGATCGGCTCGGGATCGATCCTGGCGAACGCGAGGACGCGCAGGGCCGCGCGCTCGCCCCCGATGATGCGAAGATCGACGCGCTGCTGGAGAGCGAAGTGCGCGTGCCCGAGGCTACCGCAGCCGAGGCACGGCGCTTCTATGATCGCCACCGCGAACGCTTCGCCTCCGAAACGTTGGTCGAGGCGGAGCACATCCTGTTCTCGGCCAACCCGGCGGATGAATTCGCCTATAGCCTTGCGGTCGGCGATGCGCGCATGGCGATCCGGACGCTGCAAGCTGATCCGGCCTGTTTCGGCGAGCTGGCGCGAGCCAAATCGGCCTGCCCGTCTAAGGAACAGGGCGGCAATCTCGGCCAGATCGGCAAGGGGCAGACCGTCGCCGAATTCGAAGCCGCGCTGTTCGACCTTGGCGAAGGCGAGCTGTGCCCAGAGCCGGTGCGCACCCGCTTTGGCGTGCACGTGATCCGCGCCAGACGCCGGGCCGAGGGGCAGCAATTGCCGTTCGAAGCCGTGGAGGCGACCATCCGCGACTATCTGGAGGAAACCACAACCCGCAAGGCCGTGGCGCAATACCTGTCGATCCTCGCCAGCCAGACCACCATCGAAGGGGTTGACCTGCCGATTGCGGACGGGCCGTTGGTGCAGTGACCATCCCTCGCTCCCCCGATGTCCTGCCGCTGTCTGACGCGATCGGTCGCCGGTTCGAATACCTGCGCCTTTCGCTGACCGAGGTGTGCAACTTCCGCTGCACCTATTGCCTGCCCGATGGCTACAAGAAGCCGTGCCAGCGCCCCGTCGAACTGACGGTCGATGAAATCCGCCGCGCTGTCACCGGCTTCGCGCAGCTCGGCCTGTGGAAGGTGCGGCTGACCGGGGGCGAGCCGACGTTGCGGCGCGATTTCGAGAATGTCGCCCGCACCGTCGCCAGCATCCCCGGCATCCGCCGCGTGGCGATGACGACCAATGGCTATCGCCTCGCCGAGCGGGCGCAGGCGTGGCGCGATTGCGGGGTGAATGCGATCAATATCAGCGTCGATTCGCTCGATCCGGCGCGCTTTGCCGCGATCACCGGACATGACCGCCTGGGCGAAGTGCTGCGCGGGATCGAGGCAGCGCGGGATGCGGGGTTTGAGAGTATCAAGCTGAACGCCGTGCTGATGCGCGGGGTCAATGATGATGAACTCGCGGCGATGGTCCAATTCGTCACTACCCGCGATCTGTCGCTGCGCTTCATCGAAGTGATGCGCACCAATGACAACACCGCCTTCTTTGACCGGCACCATGTGGCAGGGCAAAGCGTGATCGATCGACTGGAGGCTGCGGGCTGGAAGCGACTGTCGCGCGCGGCAGGCGCCGGGCCGGCGGTGGAACTCGGCCATCCCCACGCCAAGGGACGCATTGGCATCATCGCGCCCTATTCACGGGATTTCTGCGCCAGCTGCAACCGGTTGCGCATGTCGTCGGATGGCAAGCTGCATCTGTGCCTGTTCGGCGATGGCGGGATCGATCTGCGCCCGCTCATCGCCGCTGATGACCCCGCGCCTCTCATCACCCGCATCCGCGCAGTTGTGGGCACCAAGGCCCCCGCGCATCGGCTGCATTCGGGCAACAGCGGCGCAACTCCGCATCTCGCGTCCATCGGAGGATGATCATGAAACAAGCGCAACTCGACATCGAACTGTGCGGGCGCCTCGCCGACGCCTGCGGGCCGGTGCTGGGGCTCGCCGTTCCGGACACCGGACTGCCGGTGACTGCGATGCTGGACGATCTGGCCAGCGCCTACCCGGCACTTGGCGAAGCGCTTCGTCGCATCCGCATCAGGGCCTGCATCAATGAAACCATCGTCGCCAATGATGCGATGGTGCGCCCCGGAGATCGGGTCGCGCTCTTTCCGCCGGTGTCGGGAGGATGACGATGCAGGTCGAATTGGCGCAGTCTCCCTTCGATCCGTCGCTGCGGCTGGCCGCGTTTTCCGCGGCGCTCGAGGATGAAGGCGCGGTTGTCAGCTTCACCGGGCGGGCCCGGGGGCGGGGCGCGGATGGTGCGGCGGTCTCTTCGCTGGTGCTGGAATGCTATCGCGGCGTCACCCTCCAATCGATGAAAGCGATCGCGGCCGACGCGCATGGCCGGTTCGCGATCACCGCCAGTATCGTCATCCACCGCGCGGGTCTGATCGCGCCGGGCGAACCCATCGTTTTCGTCGCCACTGCTTCACGCCACCGCAGGGCGGCCTTCGAGGCGGCGGACTACCTCATGGACCGGCTCAAGACCGAGGCGGTGTTCTGGAAGCGCGAGGAGCATGATGGCACCTCGACTTGGATCGAGCCGACCGCGCTGGATCGGGAAGACGCGCTGCGTTGGCGCGAGAAGGTGAATGAAAATGCCGGGAATTGACGAAAGCCTGACGTTCCATCCGCTGGGCATGGCGGTGCTGACCATTTCCGACACCCGCAGCCTTGAAACCGACACCTCGGGCACGCTGCTGTGCGAGCGGTTGCAAGAGGCCGGGCACCACCTGCACGACCGCGCCATCGTGCGTGACGAGATCGCCGAGATCCGCGCGCAATTGCAGGCGTGGCTGGCACGGCCCGAGATCGAGATCATCCTCACCACCGGCGGCACCGGCTTTTCCCCGCGTGACAACACGCCCGAAGCGGTCAAACCGCTGATGCGGCGCGAGATGGACGGGTTTTCCATCGCCTTTCACCAGAAAAGCCTCACCAGCGTCGGGGTTGCCTCGATGCAGTCGCGGGCCTTTGCCGGGCAGGCGGGCGATGCCTTCATCTTCTGCGTGCCGGGATCGACCGGCGCATGCCGCGATGCCTGGGACGGGCTGCTGGAGCTGGAATTCGACAGTCGCCACAAGCCGTGTTCGATCGCGGGCGCGCTGCCACGTCTGAGGGATGTGTGTGCGTGATCAGTTTCGACGAGGCTCTGGCGCTGCTTGAAGCCTCGGTTGCGGCCTTGGGGGCCGAGGAAGTGCCGCTGGCCGGAGCAGCCGGGCGGGTGTTGGCAGAACCGCTCACCGCCCGCAGCGATGGCCCGCGTGTCGCCGTCGCCGCGATGGATGGCTATGCGGTGCTGCACGCTGCGACCCGCCCCGGAGAACCGCTGAGGGTGATCGGCGAGGCGAGGGCGGGTGCCGCCTTTCCCGGCACGCTTGGCGCAGGCGAGGCGGTGCGGATCTTCACCGGCGCGCGCCTGCCCGCCGGCGCGGATCGCTGCATCATGCAGGAATATGCCACCCGCAAGGGCAAGAATGTGCGGTTTGCCGAAGGTTACGGCCCCGGCTGGCACGTGCGCGCGGCGGCCAGCGATTTCGCCGCCGGAGCAGTGCTGCTGGAGGCCGGAACGCGGCTCACTGCCCGGGCAATGATTGCAGCGGCGGCGGCGGACCGAGCGCGCATAGCCGTGGCGCGGCGGCCACGGGCGGCGATCATTGCCACCGGCGATGAACTTGCGGCTCCTGGCGAAGCGCATGTGAGCGCCGATACGATCCCCGAAAGCGTCACCTTCGGCGTGGCGGCGATGGCCGAACAGGCCGGGGCGCAGATTGTGCGGCAGGCCATCGGCGCGGATAGTCTGCCCGAACTGGAGCAGCTCGCCGGGGCGGTGCTTGCGCAGGCCGAGCTGGTGATCGTCACCGGCGGCGCCTCGGTCGGCGAGCGCGATTTTGCCAAGACGATGTTTGCCAGCCACGGGCTCGACCTGGTGTTTTCCAAGGTCGCGATCAAGCCCGGTAAGCCGGTATGGCTGGGGCTGGCGCAGGGGAGATGGGTTTTAGGCCTGCCGGGCAATCCGACCTCGGCGATGGTGACGGCGCGGTTGTTTCTGCTGCCCTTGCTCGCCGCGCTGCAAGGCCAGCCCACTAGCGATGTGCTGCGCTGGCGGCACCTGCCGCTGGCCGAGCCGATAGCGGATAATGGCCCGCGTGAAACTTTTGTGCGCGCAGTGTGGGAGGAGGTCGGCCTTTCCCCGATCAGCAATCAGGATAGCGGAGCGCAGGCGGCCCTGGCTAGGGCTGACTGGCTGATCCGCCGCCCGCCCAACGCCCCCGCCGAAGTCGCCGGTGCACTGGTCAGCGCGCTGGCGTTCGAGCCGCGGTGCTGAGATGCGCCTCAGCCTCGGACAGCGCGGCAGGATCATTGATGTTGGCGAAGGGATCGCACGCGCCATCATCAGCCCATGCAACGTGCACCACGCCTTGCGCGGCAGCAAAGCGCCACAGCGAGGTGCCGCCTTGCGCTATGTAATCGGCCAACGCCATCTGATCCACGCGCCACAGCGCGGCGAGTGGTTGGAATTTACCCCGGCTGACCGGCATGGCGACCTTGTGCCCGTCCAGCGCTGCGCCGAGCCTGGTGGCAAGATCGTGCGGCAGGAAGGGCTGGTCGCAGCCGATCAGCAGCACCTCGGGTCGGTTCTGTGCGGCGGCAAAGTCAAAGGCGCTGGCGAGCGCGCTGATCGGGCCGCGTCCGGTAACGGCATCACACAGCAGCGGCAACCCGCCCGCATCGATTTGGCCCGCTTCGCGCACCGCCACCGCCATGCAGTCCGATTGAGCTGCGGCGTTCGCGATTGCATAAGCCAGCAGCGGCTGCCCGCCGAGCAGGCGCAGCTCAATCGGACTGCAT